>PCWA01000103.1 GCA_002796125.1 Candidatus Ghiorseimicrobium undicola | reverse complement strand
AAAATTACAGGGCATTATTATGGGTTTTTTACCCATTGTATTCGCTATAGGCGTCTATAGCATGGACAGGCATTATTTTGACATAATGCTTAAAGAGCAGCTTGGGCAGGCGTTATTATGCTATGGAATTATTTCAGAGATAATCGGCTTGATTCTTATTAAAGTATTGAGCCGCATAAAGGTATAAAGGACGGGGGCCATGAATATGCAGAATATGATTTTATATTATATGTTTTTAACATTAGTATTCGGCAGCGTCTTTTTGGTTATAAACCAGATAGTAAGCCAAAAGCAGGAGTTGTTTTTAAGGCTGCCGCTTGATGAAGTGGCCCAGAGAAAGAAAAAAGATAAGCAGAGGGAAGCGGCGAAGATATTAAAGGTGCTCTCGCCTTTGGGTAAAAAACTCCTGCCTTATATAAAGCAGAAGAAGACAGAGCGCGCTCTTAAATCAGGGGGGTCGTGGTTGACGGTGCCGGAATTTGTAGCCTTTAAAATACTGACTACTTTTTTTGGCTTTGTTTGCGGAGCGATTATTTCTTCGCGCGAGCCGATGTATATTACGTTTTTTGTTTTCTGCGGGTTTATGTACCCGGATTTCTGGCTAAAGCAGAAAATATCGGCCAGGCACAGTTTAATACGGCAGGATTTGCCTAATGTTATAGACTTGCTTAATCTTTGCGTAAACGCGGGCGTGGATTTTATGCTCGCGGTACATAAGGTTATAAAAGAATTTAAACCATGCCCTCTGCGCGATGAGTTATCCGAAGTATGGCGCGAGTCGCAAATTGGAAGAAGCCGGCGCGAGGCGCTGCGCGGCCTTGCCTGGAGGGTTAATTTAGCAGAGGTGACTTCTTTTGTCAGGACACTTATACAGACAGATAAAATGGGGGCCCCCATGGGAGAGGCGTTGCGCATACAGGCAGAAGAGATACGCGTACGCAGGTTTCAGCATGGAGAAGCGCAGGCGGCAAAAGCGCCGATTAAGCTTTTAATTCCTTTGATGTTATTTATTATGCCCGTAGTTTTGGTGATTATCGCCGGGCCGATAATGCTGCAGTTTATGCGGGGAGGGATAAGCATTTGAAACACAGATTACACAGATTAAGGAAGCAGATGGCACAGATTAAAAATCTCAAGGAAAGGAGGAGTAGCTGCTCAAATTTTGCCTGTGAAAACAAGCAAAATTTACCCAAAGGGCTTAACTTTACATTTTAGTCATTGACTAAAATGTAAAGTTAAATGGCGAACGTAGTATGTGATAGTTGAGCGGATTAGCGAACGTAGACTATGCTAAGTAACTGGCGCGGGCATTTATGGGTTAAAATAGTGGCCTTGCTGATAGTGGCTGTTTTTGTGCCTGAGCAGGTCGCCTGGGCGATTGAATACAACCCTGCGATACTCTGGCAGGGCGGAGGGATTTCTCTGCCTTATCCAGGGCAAGGCAATATAAGCAACGACCCGGCTTTATTTAACAAGGCAATTGCCAAGGCAGCATATAAATTACTCTTACCCTACGCTGATAAGCCGTTAAGCCAGATACAGCTTAAACCCGGCTTAATTATTGATGTTACCCCGGATTCCCAGTTGAAAACCCTGGATCTAAAACAGGCATATCGTTGGCTAAGTCAGCCGGAAACAGAGACTTTGCCTTGCTCCGCCTACACATTATATAATTTGTTACTTGCTAATAATAAAGAGGTTAACGTATATGAATTGTCCACTCTGCTTATCGCCATTGACATTTTAGCCGGAAATATAAATTCTTCCTACTGGAAAGATATAAATACTAAAATATCCCCTAAATTTTCTTCGTTTTTATTAAAATTATTTAAATCGTTTGAAGTGCCTGTTGACAGCGTTCCTATAGGCAGTAAGGCGTTAAAGAATGGCGTGTTTAAATTTGATAATTCTTTATACGCTTTGCAGAAGACAGCCGGGTATTTTGGCCTGAGGCTTCATCCGGTTAAAGTTGACTCAGAACTCATAGCTCATAACTCAAAGCTCAAAGCTCCTTTTATCGCCCATCTTTCCGCCTCGGGGAGCAAAACCTCCGGGCACTTTGTTTTAGTTACCAGCATTGACAAGGAAGAAGTGCATTATTTCTTTGATAAAGGCGATACGTTCCTGCCGCGGGAAAAATTCATTGAAGAATTCAGCGGTTACACCCTCATAGCCGATAGCCAATACCCAACAGATAAAATCCAATTTATAAATGATAGCGAGGCTAAAGAAATCAAGGGCCGGGAAAGAAGGCGCGCGCACTATTCCAATGCCGCCAACTGGAAGCAGTGGGAAAAGCAGATGGGCACCGCTTTGTTGATGAACATAGGAATAAACTTGCTTTCATCCGCGGTGTCGAGCGCGTATAGTTCAGCATGGCAGAAAAACGCCAGCCTTACCACTAACATCGGCAATACGTTGAGCGCTCTACCAAGCGCGTTTGTAAGCAATTTTGGCTCATCTATTACAACGGGTTTGCGACAATTCACTGCGCAGTATGCCGTCCAGACTTATTTTCAAGGTAAGGCTATGAGTGATGGCTGGTCTCAACAGAGGGCACAGTTGGCAGGCGCCTTTTGGGGCGGTATAGCAGCAAGCGCGGTTGGATCTTTGGGCGGCTTATCCGAACAAGGGTCTATCTCTTACAATATGAGCAATGGCATATCTCCTACTCGCGCTATTTTTAACGGAATAATATTACAGCCGTTGGCAAGCGGTATTGCTCAAGCAGCTGCCACACGGGTATATTTGTCTTTGTATGACGCGGATAAACCGGGCTCAAGGGGCCGGGCGCAGGTAGCCTCTATGGCAGTCGGGCTGACATTGCAGCACGGCGCGCAGGATTTAATGTTTAAGACTCCCACAAATATAACTTTGGCCAATAATTCGTCAAATCTCAGTAATTTAGGTAATTCTGTAAATAAGACTTCAGCCCTGGATAATTTCTTAAATAGTACATATGGCAAAACACTAACCGGCGTTTTAATCGGCGCAGGCGCAGGTTACGCTATAGGCGGCAAGAAACATGGCACAGAATACGCCGCCATCGGCGCGGGCGCAGGCGGATTAGCAGGGTATAATTATAATAAGTTATCCAACCTCGGCAGTTCAGCTTTAAATTATCTATCCCAGAATAAAACACTAACCGGCGCCTTGGTCGGCGGTAGCCTTGGCTATGCCATCGGCGGCAAGAAGCACGGCGTAACTTACGCAACTATCGGCGCAGTAGGTGGTGCCGGCCTTGGATACGGAATATATAAAACAGGCTCATTATCCAATCTGGGTAATGCAGCACTAAATTATCTCTCTCAAAATAAGACTTTGACCGGCGCTTTAATCGGCGCGGGCGCAGGTTACGCTATAGGCGGCAAGAAACACGGCGCGGAATACGCGGCTTTGGGCGCTGTGGGCGGCGCGGGCGTGGGGTATCTATTAAGTAAGTTAGGCCCTAGCTCCGCTGATAAATTAATGGCCCAAATAGACGCCGATTATCTTAAATACGAAGATGTGTCAGGTGCGATAGCTTCCAGCTCCCCCGCGTCGTCTTCTAACTTTTTTAGCAGCACATCTGGCAGGGCTTTGGCCGGCGGAGTTATCGGCGCGGGTATCGGATATGCTTCAGCCAGTAAGAAAAACCGCTGGACTTACGCCGCCATCGGCGCGGGTATCGGCGGCCTGGCAGGCGCGGGGGCATTGGATCCCGTGTTTAATTCCAGCTACGGGAAAGTATTGAAACAAATTGCCATCAAGGCTCCGGCTATCTTAATAGAAGAACATTACCGCAGCCGCAAAGAAGAAAAATTTAGACAAGAAGCTAGGGATAGAGGACTTACAGATAACAAAGATAGAGATGACGATGATTTTGACGAATACGTCAGTTCAAAGATGGCGCGCTATGAGATATATTACTCCGGCTTGGGTACTGCGGTTGAAACGCTGGGCAGTACATTTTTATCCGGGCCGTTTAAGGCGTCAGAACTGCCGAATTATCTTTTTGAGGGCATTAAACAGGGCGCGATTTCTTTAGGCAATGCCTATTTGAGAAACTACCTTGTCAACGAGAAAAGCTGGGATCCGGTTACGGCGTCCAACGCGACCCTGTGGACATCTTCAGCAGCGCAGGCGGCTTTTGTTACGGACAACGATAAATCATTCTGGCAAAACACGTTTGACAGAGTGGGGGATGTCACAAAGAATGCTTTATCTTTCGGCGGGCCGGTTGACCCCAGCGACAGCATTAATTACTACAATCATATCGCGAGCATTGTAAAGGTAGGCACCAATGCTGCCAATTCAAATATCGGCGTAGTCAGCGCGCTTGGCCAGCATTTTGCCGATAGTTTTCATTATGGAGCAGTTGAGAACTGGAATGACATAGCCACTAACGCGCTGAATGTAATAAGGTTTGCGAGAAAGCCGGGGATAGACCGCAATACAGAAATTTCTTTAGGTAATCAATTGCCGAAATATATCCAAGATAAACTAAACGCTACAGAACCAATAAAAGACGGCGCGCTTCTTTTAGATAAAGCAGGAAAGGAAATCGGAAAGCTTGAGATAACCAAAGACGGCTCATTAATTTTAAAGGATGGGACAAGCGAGATACTGCTACAGAACAAGTTAACAGACGATAACTTTAAACCCGCGGGATATCATAAGCAGGCAGGGCTCACGCTTTATACCACCTTGGATAGTGTTGAGGCGACACACGCGGATACCTTCCGTTGGTCAATATTCGGGGATAAAGACAGCTTCTTTAGGTTAAGAAAAGACCGCCCGTGGAAATTTGACTCAACCAAGGGAATAGGTGAGAAAATCGGTGTAGATTATACATATAACGGATTGCAATTCGGAGGAGACAGTATAAAGGAAAAAGCCAGCTACTGGCAGATTACTGACGTAAGAGATAAGTTAAATCCCGTATTAATAGGTTTTCTTGCCGCAAATGCCAAGGTGTATGACGCATCCAGCGGAAGTCTGGTGGGTTACGGCCTTGGCGCGCTCGTCGGCAATAAGCCACAGGTTGCTATATATAACAATAAAATGTCCTATGCTGTTTCGCTGCCTGATTCTCCGCGTCAACAATACACTTCTTTACCTGAAAGAGGCTTTATGAATATCGGTAAAATTACCGGATTAAATGTTAACACGCACAGCATCCTGGCGTTCAATGTTAATCCGCAAGACAGGGAATTAAAGCTTGCCATGCCTTCGGATCTTTTAAGCGGGTTAAAAGATAATATGAAGTCCGTGTCCTTTAAAGAATTTACGGAAAATGCCGGAGGCGGTGTTACGAAGACAAAAGGTACTTATATGCAGGAGTTTAAAGACGGAAGCGCAAAGACAATAAACCGCGTGGTGGGCTATGGAGAACTAAATGATGTGGCACCGATGGCTACCGCGGGTGAAAGAAGGGATATTTTTGACGGGAAAACGTCAGAGTTGTTAAAAATTGAAAAGCAATATTGGACAGCTCCTGTATCACGCGATACCGCTTTAGGCATTGAGGCAAATACCTCTAATCCAAAACTGGATGGCTTAATAAATCCGGTGGTAAAAAATATGCTTGAAGATGCAACCAATGCTATTTCTGGTATGAATACTAAAGAAATGACCTCTACTTTTTACAGCCCGTTGCTTTCAGAACTTAAGGCGCAGGGCGCAAGCGACAATAATTATCCTTATTTAGCCAAATACGAAGGAAATTACGCGGATATCGGCCCGAGAAAAGGCCATCTGTCCAGCGTATCTGTCTTAGGCGTTGATCATGGAGGAGATTTTTATATAGGAAGAGAATGGGCAGATAATAAGCTGTCTAAATTAGACGCGGAAATTATGGTAGGCATATTAGGCAGCGAGAAAGGATTAGATACAAAGATAAATTTGGGCCAGCATAGTTTAACGGGCGAGAAGGTTATTACGGGAGTTACAGAAACAGGCAAGAGGTATGCTATTGATTTAGGGCTGGATACCAAAGGAAGCGGGTTATTTCCAGCGATGGTCGGTAAAGTTACCGATGTAAACACGCCTTGGAATACGAAATATACGGCTGGCGCGGATAGCAAGCTAAAAACGCCTAATCAAATAGAATTAGCGGCAGGCGCTGAACACCTTGGCTTGAGCCGGGCTTTAGAAGTTTTAGGCAAGGGTACAGAAGGCCGCCTGATTGAATATGATCATGCCCTAGATTACAATAAAGCAAGCGCGATATTTGAAGGAAACTTAGGATTTTTATTCTCGGAAAATACCGGTTGGCAAAATATATCGGATATAAGTAAATTTGAAGTATATGGCGGCGCTTCTCCTTATGACTCACGCGTAGGTTTTGACCAAGCATTAGTTACAAGCACCATTAATGATAAGAATGAAGTAATAAAAGATGCGACTGCCATCTCAGGCAGTAAATTTGATAATTATCTGAAGCTATCATATGGGCCGACAGGAAAACAAGCGGGTAGCGTAGATGCCGAGAGGGTGTTAAAGGACAAGGGCCTTATGGATAGCGCGCCGAAAATGTTCTATTATGCATCCAAAGAGTCTCCTTTGGAAATGATAGTGCTGGATAAACAGGGTAAAACAAAAGTAGACAATTTGATAGATACGGCAAAATTTATATCCACCAAGTTCACCGGCAAAGACGGTAATTTCAAGGTTGCTGATGGCGGATGGACACCCAATGAGCACCTTGCAACAGTAGTAGAAACTTTAAGCAGGCCATCAAGTGGCAAGGCCGGAGAAGGCGTAAAAGAAACATTCATTAATAACGCTTTTGATACTTATGACAGAAAACATTTTGCCGGAGATACCCATTCACAGGTCAGCGCGTTAAAAGGCGCCAAAGGCGGCCTCTGGGATATGTCCACTATTTTTGTAAGCGGTATGCCGGAAGGCAAGTTTATTTACGGCGAAAGCGCCAAAAACATACCCGATAACTCAGGCAAGGCAGGTACAGCCCAGGAAGAATGGCTTAGCTTCGGAAGCGGTTTTGAGTTAGGAAAATATAAAGCATTGCTGACGCCAGAGACCCATAAGTACGACACTGAAAATAAAATGTTAAGTATTTCCGGGCCTGCCCAATCACCGGTTGCCGTATTTAGCGCGACACCTTCAGGCTTCGCCGGCCGTATTCCTTTCGTAGGTGAGGCAAAAGGCCTGGATTGGGGCTATCGAGTTCCCGCTACACTCAATGTTGATAAAAAGAGCATAAAAGGCACGGTGTTTAAGCCGCTTTATTTCGGCAAGGAAGGCATGCTTAAAGATAGCGCGGTTAAGCTCGCAAAGACCGAGGGCGCTATCGCCAGATACACGGGTTTCTCAAAAGTATTGGTTGATGCATTTATGAATACCGAGCGCCTGACCGGTATATCCGCCTTTACCGATAACAGAGATGCGGGCAAGGAATTCGCTTTATTTAACACCGCCAGAGGCTGGTCAGGCGAAGGCAACAAATACGAGAAGACCATAAGAGGTATTAATAATAATAAGTACATATATACAGGCGAAATATCCGGGACTGATAATTCCCGGGCGTTGACTTTTGCCCGCCTAGTAGGCGAGGGCACAAAGAGCGGTATTGGCTGGAAAGAGACTATTCTTACGGGTGCCTCTCAACAGGAAAGTTACGTGGAAGGAGATTTCTTCAGGCAAGACAATAAGATGTATTCCAAGAGGTTCAGCGCGCAAGATAAGAATTTGGCGATTAAGAACAATAATGTATTCCTGGGGTGGGATTTTAATGAAGCCAATCCTTTAAGTATTGAGGAAAAATTCATCTCTCCGAATAATCCGCAGGAGCAGGCCGGCGGCAGGTCCCTGCAGGATGTTCTTAAGCCAGTGGCTAATGATGCCGGTTTTATAGACGGAGTGATTACAAAGTTAAACGTAGATACAACAGGCGCCGGAAAATACGCCTCAGCTACCGGAAGATTATGGGATGCGTTTGATTCTGACTTTACCTCCGGCCAGGCATTTTTAAAACAAAACGCCATATGGGATATTAAAGGGTTTGAAAGCGATAAAGATAAAATCGCAAAGATGGATAGCAGCAAGAAAGTTTCTTATGTAAAAGATAATTCACTTGAAATTTTATCCGCGCCCACAGCCATAGATACATATATCGGAAAGGGCAGCATGCTTTTTGATATTGAAGGAAAGATAGCATTGGCTAAAAATACCAGTTATGCCTTCGGGCTTGATATTAATAAGACCGATGCTACAAAGACCCTTATTTCCGGGATAAACAAAGAGAATCCGCAGGTAAATAATAATCCGGCGGCTGATTTGGTAAAACTCCAGATTAATATAGCGGCAAAGACCTCTGATTTGGCATTAGGTAAAACAGCGAGCCAGCTTCCCCTTATTGAAGATAATAAAATAAATTCCAAACTGCTTGAAGGCATTAATTTTTCCATCATTGAAAAAGGCGGCATAGAGGTCCAGAAAACATATGAAATATTTGATACGGGAGCTGTTGTTGACGGATGGAAAATAAAAGACATAAGAAAAGCCCCGGCGCAGACGATTTCCAAGCTGGGAGAAGGCGATATATTGGACTGGCATAAGAGCGCCAGAATCATTAATATAAAAGCCGACCGCGATCAATTGGCCATGGTTTTTGCCAATAATAAATATAGCGGAGCAGGTGCAGGAACCCCGGCTAAAACCAGCCCGCCAAAGTCTATCGTAGATATGTCTCATCCTGCTAATACGCATTCTTATACGGCATTAAAGAATGAAATTGAGGCGCAAAATAAGGAATTGGCTGCTGCGCGTAACTATGTGGATGAGATGATGAGGCTTTCTACTTCCGAGGATAACTCTGGTGCTAAAAAATCAATGCCTGCGCTTGATGCAGATATCAGCGATTTAGACAAGCTAAATTCTTCCGGCCTTCAAGGCGCCAGCACTTTAAAGGTGGATCCTAAAGACATCGGCAAGAAATCACCAGCAGCTGATTTATTTAAGACCGAAGCACTTGCCGATACAAAATCAGCACCAGCCCTTGAAACTGGCAGCATAGATTTAGACAAGCTAAATTCTTCCGGCCTTCAAGGTACTAGCACGCTAAAGCTTGATCCTAAATATTATACAGATAACGCAAAGAAAATAACTCCTCAGCCGATAGAAGGCGCGGTTGCTCAAACTCTTCAAGCGCAGGAGACGCCTAAGCAGGAATTACCTAATTTTATATCCAAATCATATATTACTTTTGATGGCGGAGCCATTCCGACAATAGACGGCGATAAACTATCGTATGAGGCAGGTATAGTTAAGCAGGGAGAAAATGTCAAAATAGCCCTTTCTGTAAAAGACGGACTGCCGCAGTTTGCTGATTTTGCCTATAGGACATTCCCTGAGCTTCAGGGGGTTAAATTTGACCTTCCGGGAAAGATATCCGCCGCTACGACAGAAGATAATAAAATACGCCAAACAATACATCAAGATATGGTAATTGACTCAACGCGGCTTTCCGGCGTGCGTTTAAATAATAATCTTTTTGTAAATAAGGGCACATTCGGGGCACTCTCCGACGGCAGGCAAGGATTAGCGATAAATAGAGGTTACTTCCTTGATGTTATTCCTTTCCGCAATGAAACTACCCCGCTTACCAGAGCAGGCGATAAAGTAAGCTATAAGCCGATAGTGGATAGATACAGCGGAAATATTATTTCCAAGGTTTTAGCCTATAAAGACGTGAATATGAAATCAGCCGAGATCATCGGCGGCAAGGTTTCCGATATGCTTTTAAAGACTGCTATGACCATGGATGAATTTGTGGCTAATTCCGGCGGCTTAAAAGGAATGGCTTCGTTTGACAGGTTCCTTCTTGAAGATAAAGAGATAGGCGGGTATTTAAATGTGAATCACAATGAAAAACATTTATTAGAAAGCTTAGGCGGCGCGCCGGATTCAGCTATGGCCATGAGCAGGAGAGAGCTAAATAAGCTGGAGCAGTGGTCTGCGCAATTTGCCCAGTCCACTGTTAGCAACGGTCTCTTGAATTTTATCGATAAATATGTTGACCCCATAGAAGGTATGGGCAGGTTCTTGGGCTGGGCAGGAGTTGACAGCTTGCGCAAACATTACGAAAAGAAAGATGCCAGAACATCTAATCTTATCCAGCAGTTGGCGCGCGACTCAAAAGGCTATCATGACAGTGCCGTTCCAATAGAATCAAATAAATTAGAACTTGGAGCCATGGCCCCGTTTACCTTAATCAGTAAGATAGACGACAGATATGTTGCCTCATCGGTGCAAATTGACGCCTTAAAAGACGGCTTTATATATTCGCTGCCTTATGCATCTTTGCCAGGGGATGACGGTAAAAAAGATTTAGACACCTTAGGCGTGCATATTATAAAGGGAACAGGCGCATACAGAGGCTCAGGTGAAGCAAAAAATATTGCCGATAAGCAGACGGATGCATACATAGTCCATAGGGACAGAGTGCAGCTACCACAAGGCTCATATGAAATCGCTTTATCCAGAAATAATAACGGTACACTTAGCTTAGGCAACCTCAATTTTGATAAATTAGGCAATATTAATTTAAATTCAATCACGGATAATACTTTTTTTACCCTTCCTTACAGCAAAAACCGCGTAGTTAACGCGACTATGCCTTATGCCGGTGCCGGTGTAAATCTAAGATACTTCCAGGACACCCCTGTTATTTTAGGTGCAAGCGGAGTAGACGGAGCACAATTTATAAACTTCAATAAGCGTACGGGCACGGGTGAAATATTGGAAATTTCCCATTTAAATACAAGCTATTCCGCTTTTGATGAACGCGTGCATAACGACCTTGGCAATACCGTAAAATTTGCCAAGATAGATAAAAACGGCAACATCACCAACAATGCCGGAAAAATAGGTCAATGGATACCCCTTGATAATAAGGACTGGAACGTGGTAATGGGCAATGACAAGATGAGCATGATTTTATTCCGCACCGAAGGTACCCAGCGCAGGCAGGCGATATCTATCGGCCTTGAAGGCGTTGCCTTAAAAGAAATACCGACTACGATCACCGCTCCGGGCGGAAAAGAAATAAGCCTTAACTCCCCGGCAGCGCCCCAGGAAATATACACTGCTATAGATACCTGGATTAAGACCGCCCCGGTAAAAGAAGCGATAAGCAATCTGGTAGGCCTGCTTTATGCCAAAGATGCCGGCGGATTAAAAGACATGCAGGATAAAATAGCAAACAGCGAGATAATTTTCCATGACGCCCAGACAATGAAGGTCTTAGAAAGGACTACCTTAAAGAACTACATGAAAGAATTAGGCATTACAAAAGTAGAAGACATGGATAATAAAATAGGCAGTATGCTTAATTCCCTTCAAAATAAAAAAGTAATAAATGATAGCGACAAGAAGTTTATTTATCTGATGGCGGCCTTATATAAGATGGTAAGTTTCCCCACAGAAGACGTGATGCCACAGGTGCTGCCTGCCGATTCAAGTTCCGATAAGTTTAAGATAAGCCTTGTGGGCGGCAACTGTGTCGTGCAGACTTTAGGCTTTGACAGATGGGCAAAATCTTTCGCCTCAGATGATAAAGCGTTAACAGGCGTAGAAAATTTCTTTACCACGGCCTCGGCACCTTATCATATGTTTAATGCAGTATATACAGATTCATCCGAGCGCGGAAAAGAAAATAAAGATTATAATAAAATTATCGGCCTTGATTTTGCCAAGAAAAACGTGCCGGTAGCTTCTCTTTCCTGGATGCAGGATAATTTATACAACAAACAGCCGCTAACCGTTGGTGGCAACCCGGTTAATCAGATTTACATTAATGCTGCCTATAATTTAGCCGAATCCACCGGCGATTTATCCGCCGCGGAAAAACTTCTTTCACAGGACGGCGCGGGGATGTTAAAAGAAGGCCAGCATTTAAGCTTTAATTATAAAGGATTTGGTATTGGCGGACAGGCATATACGCATGCCTTCGGCGAGCGCGATTATCATTTTGCCATCGTTGATTTTAAAGATAGAAAACCCGTCTACGGGTTAAGAAGAAACGACGGCACGGGCTTACCGGATATTATTACCGATAAAGGCGAGCAGTTTATATTGACTCCTTCCGGAAAAATAAACGGAATAAAACAGGGCATGATTGATGTGATGAAAGGCGGCTCTATTATACATATAAAGAGCCTGCAGGATAATAGTGATATATTCGCTTTAATAACTAAAAAAGGCGAGGTTATAGTAGGCGATAGCCGCAGAAATAAAGAGCTGATTATTAGCCAATTAAAGGATAGGAAATTGCATCTTTCCGACTACGGCCTTACTAAATTAGATGATATGAGGTTTGCCGGTGGCAAGAGCCTAACCGCGGATAATTTTGATTCAAGGATGGCAGATTATTTTCATGTAGGCGCGGCTGGCGGCCTGGGTTCATTAAATGATACGGTTGGAGGCGCTACAAAAGGAGCGGGGATCGCGCTCACAGGGCTTGGAACAGCGATGTTAATCCCGGGGGTGAATATTGGGGCAGGCACGGCATTGGCAGTGATGGCGTTAAGCGCTCTCGTGGGCGGATATTATGGAAATGAAAATATGAATAAAGCTTACGCTGTAGCCGCAAAGCTTGCCAGAGGCAGGGAAATTGCCGATGGCTGGTATTCTTTAACAGGAAAGGAAGATGGTGCAATAGAAGGGAATACCATTCATCTTCTTTCGGAAAAAGGCGACGGCTTATTGCGTTTAGGCATTAACGACAGGCCGGTTATATACACGGACGATTCAGGGGATGTTAAGATTGGCTATCTTGATGATTCGCAGGCAAACTATGTTTTAAATAAATTAGCATTGGATGCTTCTAATCCTTCGCAGAAGGCATATTATGCTATGGAATTAAGGAACCAGAAGGCAATGGACGATTATACATTGGGAGAGGGAGCCGCCATTGCTTTTGAATCCATTCCTTTAGCTATGACGGGCGCCGGTATCGTAAGAAGCGCGTTCAGGGCGGCGGGCGGCGTGACTTCCGGCATGACTATAGGAAAGGCGGTTGAAAACGGATTTGTTCTTTCTGTTAAAAATCTTCCGCGCAGAGTGGCGCAGGCGGCAAAAGGAATTACCGGTATCCTGGATGATGCCGCCCAGATGAAGATAATCAGCAATGTTGTAAACAGGATAGAGAGCGGCGGTATTTTTTCATCGCGCGCGCTTGCCTTTAAGGTAATCGCAAATCAAAAAGGATTTTCTACTGCCGTAAGAAGTTTATTTGCCGGAGGCATAAAGTCAGAAGCGGCATACACGGCTTTAAATACCGCGGGCAGAAACGCCGAGAGATTTTTCGGGACTTTTGCGTCGGAAGGCCATATATATAAAGCGATTTCCGGCGGAAGATATGTGCCGGTGGTGAATAATTTCGGGACTAAGGTTTCCTATGTAAATAAGAACGCATTATCCCGCCTGCGCATGAACGATATGCGTATGGGTAATTTACTGCCCTCTTCCAGATTATTTAAAGCCAGGGTATTCCTTTCACAGGCAGGATTTGAGGCAATGGAGAAGATTATTATCCCCGGCGCTACCGCGACAATGGCTAATGCCAGTATTCAATTTATGATGAATCATAACTTGCCTTCTTCCTCATCCATGCTGGAAAGTTTTGTATTAGGCGTGGCCTTTAGGCGTGTTTTCCCGGGCAATCCGATATCCTCGCGCATGGGGACACACCTTTTCCTAAAATATGCCAAAGACAGCGTGGTAAGGGCGATACCGCGCGTAGGCGCTACATATGCCGTATACAAAGGATTGGATCATTTCTCCGGCAAATCAGAGACAATTAAAACCCTCTCCATAATAGCCAAAGAAATGATCCCGATTATGATTATGGTTTCATTGGGCAGGGGTGGCAGGCCGGAATTAGGAAAGAGCAGTATAATTCGCGAGTTGTTCAGAGACCGCGTGAGAGATGTTATGCCGCGTTCTGCAGCATTAAGCAGGGCAGCAGGCTATATCAGCAAAGTTCCAGTTGTCGGTTCTCTTGCCCGCGGCTTAGGCCGGGGCATAGGCAAGATACCTACCCAGGTTTTTGTACAGGGATTGGCTGTCGGCGCTAAAGTTTATAATAACAAAGCATTATTGGACGGAGACATTTCATATGGTACTTACAGTAAAATTAATACCGGTATAAATATCGCCCACATTATCGGAACATTAGGCGCGGTTAAGGCGTGGCGGACAAGAACAGTAACCCCGGCAGGTAAAATTGTTTATGAGCCGGTGTCTTTATACGGGCGGATTGCGCGTCAGCCAAAAGGCATAGCGTCTGGTATCGCAACAGATATGTCTTTGAGCAGTTCCGTTTCCCGTCTTAAGAATTATTATAATACCAGTTATAGCTTTGGCAGTATATTGCAAAGCGGCATTCAGCAGTCGGCATCCGTAGCAAAAATATTGGCGGTATTCCAGCCGGTAATGTATAGCATCCAGGCAGGCTATTATAATGGGCTGGTTCCTTACATGAAAGATTTATATGCCGCTAAAGGGCAGGAACTTGGCGCGTTAGATAGCGCGACAAAGTCAGTGCTTACATATGTATTTGGTATGCGCGCGAATAAGGGTTTGGCTGGCGCGGCATCAAGCCTGAACCAGATGTCCATGATCTATGACGATAACGGAAACGCCGCTGATTTCACCTGGAATTTATTCGCCCGCAATGCCGCTAGACAAGCCAAATATGGCGCGCTTACCGGCGCGGCGTTTGGTTTCTCCCTGCACTTTGTAAGGCCCCTGCTTGAGCCGGTATTCCACCGTATACCGGTATTCAGCAAATCAATGAAGTATTTAGACGAGGTAGCCGGAGACAGCATTATCGGAGGCAGGTTCTTTAATAAGACGCCTGTCTTAGGCAGGGTGCATACGTTCATGGGCGAAGAATTCTTTAAAGAAGCCATCTTTGCCGACGGGCTTTTAAAGGCAACAGGTATGTTCGGCGGAAATTCCGTCCAGGCAAATGCCTTTAACGAGTCTATGCAGGAAATACTTACCGACTTTATTGGTAAAAGAAGCGTATTTTTAAATTCCAGCCTTTCTCTGGCATTTAAACAGGGCGTAAAAATAAGCGACATGGAATTTATCGGAAAAGACGCCGTAAGTTTCGGCCAGAGCGATTTAGAAAATACCGTCTCCGCCATTGAGACGCTATTCGCTCCCAATAATAACATGCCGAATAACGCCACGCTTTCTTTCCTGGCCAACAAAGAAAACTTTCCGCAGGAAACAAAGATAGAGATAAAACTTACCGACGGCAGGGTATTCAGCACGACCAATAAGGAGCTTTCCATGGCGGCTGAGACCCAGATGCATAAGATAAATATGGCAAATCAGTTAGGCATAGATATGTCTGATATATCAAATGACCAGCATTATTCTTATGATAACGCCGTTTATCTTTATAAGGAAGCGATGCTTAACGGCGCCGGCAATACCAATGCCAGAGGGCAGGCGGCCTTAGATTTATTGGTTAATATATTACCTCAAAATAAAGCACAGGATTTGGTCTCAACAGGCATAACCACTATAGATTTACCGGCGGGCTCAAAAGGCATAAAGCCCCTTACGATCAATAGAATAACCTATAAAGATAACGGCAAAGACATAATCAGCACAGTAACATTCGCGAATAACCAGAGAAGAGAGCTTAAAAATGACGAGGCGAATAAATTCCTGCAGGATAATTTGACTTCCGAACAGCTATCCCAGCTTAAAAGGAAGAAAACTTTAAAAAACGTAACGCTTAACAGGCTGACGCTTAATTCTTCATCTCTAAATCTTGATTTTGCCTTGATGGGAAGAATGGCATCCAGCCTTGATATGGCGGCTTTAACCGAAAGCGCAAGAAGAGGAGATAGATTAAATACTTCCAGTATCTCTTCGCCTTCTAGCTCTCAAAACATACCTTTCCAAAAAATACCAGGCGGCAGCGTATACCTCGGCTCAGGCCTGGGCGGAATGCAAGCATGGTTTGATAACAAGTTTAAATCTATAGAGGCGCAGGGCGGGTTATTGCCGTGGGGCTACAATAAGGTAAAAGGTAAGATTAATAGTTGGAGAAATAGAAAAATATCTACTTTGGTATCGAATCCGGTTGAGATAAAAGATTATATGAATTTCTATCGTGACGGAGAAGCAGAAATTTACATAAATTTTGTTAATGAGTTAACCACCGCTCTATTTTCACACTTACCTCCTAAATTTCAAAATAAATTTAAAGATAGAATAAGGCAAATAGCTTTAGCGGATGGAACCCACGATAAATTTGGGGCATACAAAAATAGGATAGTTTCCGTAGATGATCAAGCTATGTCTAGAAAAGATTTTACGGAAATAGCTGATATTTTATTCCATGAAATAGGCCACGCATTATTAGATGGTACGATACCGGGAATTAATAACCAAACCACCGCTGACCTTTTATCAAATTATGCTTTAGAAGGATTGAATTTAAACCTTACGGGCGTATCAAAAAATAAATATAATGAGCTCAAAAATAAATTAGAAGGATTGCTCGGGTCTAATGCAGAATTTGCTAAGAATAACAAGGCAATAATTGAAAAATATAAAACGCTTTATGCTGATTGGGCTAGAAAGCGGATGGATGATAATAGAGATATCAGCTCTACGCAAATAACGCAGAGTTCAAATGAAATAAACACGCAAGGCTCACTACCTTCCTTGCCTACAGAAATTATTGTAGATTCTTCAGAGAGAATTACTGCTGATTTAGGAAATGGCTTAGAATTTGACCTACCCGCCTTGCCGCCTGAGTTAAAGCTTGTAAACAGCACGTCTTCGCAGAATAGATCTTCCCGTAAAGGCCCCGGCGGCAGCGTATACCTCGGCTCAGGCCTGGGCGGCATGCAGGCGTGGTTTGATAATAAGTTTAAGTCCATAGATGCACAGGGCGGGTTATTACCGTGGGGTTATAATAAGATGAAAGGTTTATTCGGAAAGAATGCCTCGCCTGCAGGATTAAGTCCGCTTGAAAATACTTTCCTGGACGCAAGCTATCCATGGCTATTGAAGGATTTTGGTGTTATGCCTTCTTTTAGCATGGGAAGGCGCATAAGGCAGACGAATTTTGAGAAGGCAAGGCAGGATTATTCAAGGATTAATTTTATCTTTGCCGGAGCTGCCGCGCTTAATTCCACGGATCATTTTACGCAGGGGCTTTTCTCAGGCGGATATTCGCATTATATGGACGCGAAGAAGGACTATGTAAAGAGCCGATTCTTAGAAGATAATTTCGTGGGAAGAGGAAATATCTTCAGCAGGATACCATTTATAGGCAACGAAGCAAGAGAAATATCTTTAAAAGGCAGAGAGCTGAATACGCTGATGAAAGAACGGGCGATTGCCGAGAAAAACCTTCAGATTACAAAGCTTTCCGGAGACGGAAGTAAATTATCGGATATTAAGAAAATAGAAGAGTTGAATAATAGAATAGATAGCCTTGGAAAACAAAGAGATAATATAGGCAAGAATAAAAAGAACAGAAGGAAGGCCCAGTTTAAATCATTGACCGAAAATATAGAGAACCTAAAAACGGAAAAAGATAATCTAATTATAAAAGTGCTGGAAGATGACTCATGGAAGAACAAGGTAAACAATCTTCGCCAAAGGCTTGTCAAAAACCGCAATAATACAAATATCCAGAATCAAATCGCGAACTTGCGTAAAGAAGCGCAAACAAGGATAGCAAACATAAAGCTTGGCCAGGAAGCAGAAATAGATAATTTAAAGAAAGAAAAAAATAATTTATTAAACACAGAGTATATTGCCGGCCTAGATAGCGCAAATTGGATTGAGCGCCTTAGACAGGCAAGAAAATACAGAGGAAGCCAGTTCTCCGGGCAATTCGCCGCCTTCCGCGCTAATTATCCCAGTCTGTTGCAGCCGGCCCGGGATGCCGCCAGATCTATACAGGATAATTGGAAGAATAACAAAGCTAAGCTTATCGGCAATATCATTTCATTTGCTCCGCGCGTCTTATACTCTATGTCCAAGATAGCCGCGCAGAAATATATTGGCCTTGACTGGCATTTATTAAAAGAAGGCTGGAAAATGAGCAAACTGGACTGGAATGAGCTGGCGAGGCGTTCTTATCAATATAAGGAAAGAGCGGCAGAGATGTTTAATTATCATAAATTATTTGATGCGTCGTTGTTGGATGAAAAAGAAATGCTTAAGGCGGACATTTCCGGCCGCGCGCAAATTATAAATACATTATCTTTTTATAATGAATCAATGAATATCAATAATCTGTATAAAGTGAATCCAGCGGCCTATAGCATGGCAGGCAATATTTTTGATGCCATGCCCGATGTAGATAAAGAGATAGACAGGCTCACTGATAGGCTAATAAAAGATAGTTATCTTAGGAGCAAGAAATCTCTATTAGATAGCATGGAAGCTCCTTCGGAGTTAAAAGAAGTGGCTCGTCTACGCATACTTAAAAATAGAATAGTGCCGAATGTTTCCGAAAAAGACCCGGGACGCCCACCTTCGTTAAAGGCGGCCTTTAACAGCACAAACGCCACAGAATTTGAGCGGCTTTCTACGATGGGCGGCGTATTTTTACCCATAACCGAAACAAATATAGAAAATTACGCCTTAGGCCTGCACAATACTTATCAGTTAATTTATGACCAAGACGGATTAAAAAGTATTCTGGACGCGGTAGGCAACAACTTAAAGAACAAGAGAGATATTTTCTACGGTATAGATAAAACCAGCCGTGCCTTTGAGGTATTCGGCCCGACTTTGCAGGGCTTTAGTAAAGTGGTTGATAATGTGGGCCTTAATCTTGAAGACCCCAAGATTTTTAAGAAGGTATTGGAGAATCTTGATATTAATATAAGAAAGAGAGAAAGCATTAAAAATATTTTCCGGGACCTGGATACCCTAATGAGCGGCAGGAATGTGGATACAGATAACCTGTCTTCGCAGATAGCGGAAGTTATCAGCCTTCAGGCGCCTAAGGGTACGAGAACCTTGGCGCAGGCCATGCTTAAGAAAGAGATAAAGAACGCTTTTGAGACAAATGACATGGCTAAAATAGAAGCTCTTTCCACGCAGCTGGCTATACTGGATTTTAATACGCCGAATATTGATATAAGCAATGTCAAGGATATCTACGGGTTATTAAGCAAGATAAGGCGCCTGCCTAACGCAACGCAGATGAAAATCTTAGAGCCGTACGGTTTTTCTATGGAGCATAGCATGCTGGCAAGCATGCTGGAAAAAGGAGAAAGCCCCGCATCGCTATTTATGAAATTCCAGGCCCAGAGCGGAAAACAGGCGATACTGCAAAAAGCGCTTACCCAATACAGCAAGAAAATAGAACAAGGCAAGATAAGATTAGACATTCATCACAGGCCGTCTGCCAATTTAAGTTTTGATACAAACTCAGGAATTCTTGAGATAAGATTCCCGGAAGACAGGTTTAAAAATCCTGTAATCGGGGAAAATGGCTACCTGGTAACGCCTGAATTAAATCATGCCGGCCTGCAGGAGCTTGGCCATGAAATGAAACATGGGCTTCATCTGTTTCTGGGTGTGCCCAACGCCGAAAGCGGCCCGAGCAATCCCACGCCGTTAGCCGAGCGCCTGGCTGTATCAGGCGATGTGGAAGAAATTACCTACCGCGCCAAGGAGCTCAAGCATACTTTAAACACCACCCTGATTAAGATATTAAGCACTATACAAGATAAGCAATATTTGCACGGCGCCAATTATGATTTCGCCACAGACAGAGCAAAAGAAATTATCGCCAAGAACATATCGGGCAAGGCCGATATGAATATATTGGGATATAACTGGTTTAAGGATAAATTTACGAATGAACGGACCGGTTTTGAAGATGCTACAGAAGCGCTAAGGAGAGGAAAAGGAAAATATTCCTCATTAGAGCTGGATTTATCCCATCCTTATAATTTCGTGGACAGCTATTATAAGATACAGTCTTTCGCGCTTGCCTCTCAGCAGAAAGATGAGGAATTGGATAAGCGTATTAAAGTAGAAAAACTTTCTGAAAAAGGCAGGCAATCTCTAGCAGGAACATTAGCTGATTCATTGCCGCAAGTTGAGAAAGATTCTTCTTCCGCCGTGGTCAGTCCCGTTCCCGCGATGAATCCGGGGTTGAGAAGCAGCCAGATTGACATTCTAAAGGCGACAGACTTAGCTCCGCCTGAGCCGATTAAGATTTCTTCCGCGAATTCTCCTGCCATGCGTACAGATTATTTCTCAGATATATTTGGATATTCTCCCAAGCAAATAATAACCAACAGCATTCCTGCCGCGCTAAAGAATAAAATAATAACATTGGGTTTATTGGGCGTTATGTCTTTATCTTTCTTGTCTCCTTCTTTTGCGGCCGCGGCATCTAAAACTCAGCAGCAGCCGGGCTATGATATTGTCGCCGGCTCCTTTGCCAACAAAAATAATGCCTTAGCTTTTGCCGAGAAATTAAATAAGCAAGGATATGATATTTATCTTTCTGGATATAGGAAAGATGGCAAGAAATTCACCCGTGTCATCATTGACGCGGACCTGCCAGAGACAAAAGCAAAGGTAAAAACCCTGAGTTTAGAAACCCAGAAAATAGTTGATAGCGCCTTTATTGTTCCTAATGTTTCAATAGAAAAAAGCCAGCCAAAAGTTAAACAAGCAGGCATAAGATATTCTGTTTTTGAAAACGCGGCGAAGATTAGCGGCATGGATACGCGGTATATACTTGCCGTTGCCGGAGCAGAGAGCGATTTCCATCATTTTGATGTAGATGGCTCTTTAAATTTATCCGAAGACGGAGCCGTGGGCATGATGCAGGTTATGCCGATAGCTATGGATGAGATTGACAGGCAGATAAAAAAGAATACGCCTAATGCTTCTGTTTTGCGTAAATTGGTGGGCAATAAAGTTGACCGCAAGAGAGTCAAAGATTCATGGGAATACAATGTTAATGTCGGCACAGCCAAGCTTTACCTTGACTGGAATTTTGCCCGCAGCCAGCAGCTGGTGGCCAAGAGCGAAGGTAGATTCTCTTTAGTTAAGAAGCCGCTTCATTTCTTTGAAGATGCGAGCCATAATTATAGGTTTGAACAGGCGGCGGTTGCCATGTATAACCGTGGCCGCGCACCCATCATAAAAGCATTACAAAAACATGGCCCTGAAAAATGGCTTTCCAGCTTAGGTGTGCCTGAAACCAAGATTCACAACAATAGATTCAAGAAATATTATAATAAATTTGCCAGCGGGCAGGAAGAACCAGCTATGTTTGCAAAGCGCGGCGCTTCTTCGCCGGCTGTAAATTCGCCTCTGGCGGCGAAAATAAAGAATTTCCTCGCAAGCGGAGTAATAATTCCCGCCGCGCTCTTAACCTTTACTTTAAACTCTGTGGTTTCTGCAGGCGCTGCCAGTTTAGAGGTAGAAGCGGGAAGCGTTGCTAAGGTTATGAATGAAGGCGACATAGATTACAAGCGCGGAGATTTTGATGCCAGCGGCGAAAGTTACCACTTGGCGATAAATAACACTCCGGCAGGTATTTCTCATGCGGTTTATCCTGATCTTTACGCCAGGCTTGGTATAGCGAATTTATCGGCGGGAAAATATTCAGATGCTACCGAGAGCTTTGCCAGGGCTATACACTATGGATTAAACGAAAGCAAATTAAATAACCTAATAGAAGCTAACCCTTTATTGGACAGGCTAACGGATATCATTAATTCTGCTAAGAATACATTTTATGCCTCGCCTCAGCCGGAAGCAGGCAAGATCGGGGGCTTGCAAAAAATTAACATCGGTGATAGTGAAAATCTGCCCACTATAACAAAAACAGTTGTTATCAATAGCAATGATTATAAGGAAGTAAATAATATATTTCATAATTTAACCAGCTCCGGGAGAGTTACGGTTAGCGTTATACATTCCGGAGATTCAGAAATTAGAGTTGATTTTAATGAAGTTGCCGCTAATAATTTTGTCCCTATCCCGGAAGGCGCGTATCCATCATTAGATAAATTCAAATCAACGGTTAGTGAAATTCCGGCAGCAGCTAATTCTCCTTTAGGGCGTAATAATTATTCTAAGATCGGCGCGTCTTCTCCTTCAAGCAGCAATTTAAAGACCGTTTTAACTACGCTGGCAGTTACAGCTTCGCTTGCCGCGTTGTTGTATGCCGGCGTTGGTTATTATAATAAAACCCAAAATGCCATCCCCGAAACAATAGTTGCCGAATACGGATCCGCTATAAAGCAGGCCTCGCGGGAATTTAATATAGCCCCGGAGCGGGTGGCGGCAATTTTTGACAGAGAAACCAGGCATAAGATAGTAGGGGAAGATTTAATTGACAGCCTAAAGTATAAGTCTTTAAGTTTATTAAATAGAAATGAGGCCGCTTATCTGACGACAATAGGTGATTCCCAGACAGCTCCTTTGACCGCGTATAACATAATAAAAACATATAAAGATAGCCGGCTTACAGATTATAATTATTTATTAACTTTAGATAGAAAATCCGCCATGAATGAAATAGCAGGCTTGCTTAAGACGGAGAATGAAAAGGGCAGGCTTTTTACGGCAAGAATCGTTTCTGCTATACAATTTGAAGCAAAGCAGGTTTTAGGTAACGATTATGCCAAGTATGGCCCCGCCGTGCATAACGCCGGATTGGGCAAAGTTAAGAAATTCATAAGCGCAGGCGGCGAGATTAAGGGGTCATTGGATCTTATACCTCTAGATGATAGTACGAAAAAACTTAGAAAAGATATTACTTATTATCTGCAGCAGACAAGAAACGCGGAGCAGTTATTTAAGGAGGAGAAATACTTCGGGCAAGGCTCTTCGCCGTTAATTATTTTAGGCAATGCCCAGCTGCCTGAATCTAATTATGGATTAACCGGTGCTGCATATCTACCAAGCATGAATCAATTACCGGGCGTATCCAGGATGGCAGATACCTCTAATTATATGTCTATGGCTGTGAAAGCTCCTGAGCTTTCCCGCCTGCCTAATAGTCAGATAATAGGCAATAACAATGAAATTAACGGCTCTATAGCTGGTTATGAGCCGAGAAGCGATGCTTCCGTAGCCGCAAAGCCGGGTGTTGCGCTTAAAGTTATGTCTTCGCCTATAGAGACGGGCATGATAGATAAGCTTAAAACAGGCGTGGTTAAGGCCGCAGCCGCTTTGTCCGGAAAAGTTAAGCAAATAGCCGCCAAAATAATCGGCAATGGCAAGGAAGAATTAGCGCGCAACGATTATTATACTGAATTAGCAAAAGTAGATACCGGCGCTGTAGGCACTAACCAGCGGCCGCCTGAACCGCCTTCTGCTATAGCCAAGAAAGAAGAAGATAAGAAAATTGTAGAAAGCCCTGTTTTAGCTTCAAAAGAAGACAGAGTTGATGGCGTAGAGTCATCAGAGGCAATAGGAAGAGATAGCGCGGGAAGCGGTACTATTGGCACATCCGGAAACGCGCATGGCATGGGTAATGCTCCTGGAGCGTCGAATGTTCCGGTATTAAGCAATAGTAAACAAGTGATTGATATTGTAGATCCGAAGCTAATGCCTCGCCTACCCGGCTTACAAATATTTCACCTTCCGTCTGTTGAAAGGTTATTATTTGGTTCTTTGATGCCTATAAAGCAGGCCAATGAAGATAAGCAATCTACTAAGCCGGATGAAAGGGCTGATAGTAATCCAGCCGCTCTACCGGCCGCGGCTGCCGGCACAGCAACAAATTCGCCGGCTCAGACACCGCGGGTGCCTGGGCAGCAATTGGCTCTAGCGGATATGCTCATGCCTCAGCAGGCATTTTCTAAAGCGGCCAACGCTTCTACTAATGAGTACTTTATAAGCCCGATGGTATCTATTACGCAAGCAGCCGGAAATGAATTGGCTGCGCGCGCCGGGCCTATAAAGATCGCGGCGGCAATTCGCTCAATTGCCAGTCGCGCAGCGAAATACACGAGCGAAAAAGTAATACAATTTGGAAGAAATGTAAGCATGGCCCTTGGCTGGACGAATATTCCGGCAGCGGTGGAAGTATCCAAAGCGGGGATACCGACAGTTAAGGCAGGTTCCCGAGGTGTATCAAAGAGAACCGGAAAAGAAGCCGAGAAAGTTACGGCAGGTGCCCGGGGTGTAGCAGGAAATACCCCAAGATACTTGCCTACGACCGGCAGAAGCACGAGAAGTATTGCAGGTATAAATGTTCCTTATCTAAGCATTCTTAGCATAGTTTTGCTCAATAAGGCAGGTTCTAAGAGTGCGTCAGCTGGAAAAGATGAAAATAAGGAAGATTCCCGGGGTGCGGCCAGAAAGATCCCGGCAATACCGGTAAAAGAAACAAAAGAAGGTAATACTTCCGGCAGTAATAAATACAATAAGCATAGTTTTACAGCTGTTGTTGGCAAGAGCCTGAAATATAGAATCCCTGAATTCTTCGCTTATATAAACGAAAGAGCGAAATCCGCGAAAATTCTTGAGGTTCTATTCGTCTATTTAGGAAGGGCTCCTCCGCGGCCAGCTAAGGCCCTTTCTGTTGTTAATTCTCCTTTAAAATCCTACGAAAAACCATTTAAATTAATCAAAATATATTTGACCCCGTTGTATGGTAGTCCTTCCGTGGCAGGAATACTACCTGCAACTATTGTTGTTAATGAGGGCCTTGAAAGAGGAGCCGCTATCCTCTATGGCTGGATACCTGTCCATGAGGCCCTCATTACAACTAATAATCAGCTTTTAATTCCAGCTATAAATTTAACCCAGCTGCAAGGTATTCCTTCCGTGGCAGGAGTTATATCTGCAGCTAAAAATGAGCGGACCGCGGGAAGATCCCCTGACCTCCGGGGACTGACCCTTCTTCCTGCGGCCCTCATTTTAACTTATGGGCACATTACGCTAAATGGCATGACGCAAGTGTCCATTAACTATGGAGGTGTATTATGGTTACAAGAGCGCAGCTTAACGAACTTAGCTTTGACCACATCGTTGAATTTAAGTACGACAGGACAATATTTGCCTGCGCAAAAGTCAACGGCAACGGCCACACCCGTATATTTCTCGTATTTGAAGACGGGAAAGGCCGCGTCTATTCAAGAAACGGACGCGCGGACAGTTGGGAACGCGTTGAAGGCGAACTCGCCGACGATATCAAATACCGCATCAATGCCGCAAGGCAAAGAGTACCCATCTACATCCTTAACGGAGAACACAACGAAGGGCCTCTTCACAATTAACAAGGGAGAGGCTCTTCCTGCGGTAAATTCACCAGTTAATTCTTCTTCTAGCGCTGCCGAGCGAAATGAGAAAGCTCCATCAATGGATGCGATAGAAGAAGACATTAGGGTGATTGCTGTTGCGGCGGCAAAGGAATCAAAAGGCAGTTATAAGAGATTCATCAACAATATCGTGGAGCTGGTTAATGAAAAATATCCAAATTTAGTTACTATCGCGCTCCACGAAAGATTAGAAATAGATCCGTTAAGCTTCTATATTATCTATGTGGTAAACGAGCTTGTTGACGCCGGCGTGGTCAATCCTTCTTTTGGCCAGGTAAAAGGCGGCATAGATAATTTAGATAAAAAGGCCGGCGAAGACCTAAGCTATGAATTGCTGCAGGCGAGGATTAATAAGATAGGAGAAAAATTATACCTTTACTATTATGTCGGCCTCGGCAATAAAGATATCAAAGAAATAAACGGCAAGCAGAAGACCCCGGCAGTATATGTTTTTGAAAAAATAAATTACGAGCTAGGAAAAGTTAAGTTACCAAAGTACGCGTCTTTTAAAGAGTTGTATGAAGAGATATTAAATCCAAGCCCATACAAAATCTTGGGGATTTCTAAAGACGCGTCCAGGGAACAGATTCAGAGGCGTTACCTGAAAGTTATGGAAAGCAAGGAAGCAATGAGGCATAAGGGAGCAGAAGGGGCGCATGCCTTTAACGAGAAAACTACCTTATTTAGGAGAAAAAACAGAGTCGCTTACTTATTGCTTACTGATGATGTCGCCGCTATGCATTATAAAGCATGGCTTGGCGAAGGCGGAAAATCTAATTCACCGCTTAAAAATTCCAGCAGCTCAGCGCTCTCCCAAAAGGAAATTTACCTCCGGGGTAAAATAGAAGCAGAGCTTGACAGCCAGCATTATTCAAAAGAAGCAATAGAGTTAGTATTAAAGACAATTAATGAAGCAATAAAATTATATAACGGCAAGATGTTTTCGCCCGAAGAAAGCTATCTGCAGCATGCTTTAGAAATAGCATCTTTCTTGTCTGAGTCGGATATTCTTGCCGAAGGGCATGATATTCTACCCATAATTGCGGCCATATTTCATAAGCTGGATGATAAGCAACTAGATTTGCTGGTTAAGGGAGATTTAATCGCAAGGGCAAATCTAGATGAAACTAATGCCGTTAAAATAGCAGAAATGATAAGGCGCTTAAATATGAGCCACAATAGCTGGCCGTATCTTGGTGAATATATCAGATACATGAAAGGAGAAAACACCCTGCAGCATTTTCAAAACAGGATTATACAATTAGCGGGCGATCCGTCTACATTATTGCTTATAATTTCCGATAAATTATACGGTTTTGAGATTTTGGCAAGAAGCGGAGACAAAGAGAGAGAATACCGTTATGAAGAGATGAAGGTTTATGCCCACCTGGCTAACCGCCTGAATAATCCGTCATTATTTGAAGATGTAAGAAATCAGGCATTTGAGATTTATGAACGCAGTAAGAACCCAGATAAGAACAAGTTTGATATGGCAAGGGCAGCTCGTAAGAGAGTGTGGGGGCTTTCTTATCGTGAAATGAAGGTAGAGATGGAAGCCATGTTGGAAGATCTGCTTCAATATTTAAATGAAAGGGGCGTCGAGATAAACTGGGATGATATCGCATCTAGGGTAAAGACGACGTTTAGCATATTCGAAAAGATATCCTCTGGCAGAAGAGAAGAATATTTCGCGATGCCGGAATCACTGGAAGATAAAGAGGTGTTAGATAAGAAGCTAATGGCCTTAAACGATGTCATTGGTTTTAGGATTATTACTAAAAATACCGATCGGGCGTTAGAGGATGTGGTAGGCGCAATAAATTCTTGGCTTTTCATTAAGAATATATTGCCTATGCCGATAAAACCGATTAATGAAGATAAAAAAGGCTACAAGGCCTATCATTTAAGATTTAATAAAGGATTCCCAGGCAGTAAAACAGCCCTTCCATATGAAATAATGGTTATGAAAGAGGGGGATTACGCGAAGTATGTTTCCGGATACTCTGTTGATGAACATTTGCCTGCTCCTTTAAGCCATGCCGCCTATAAGATAAAAGGATTGTACGCCCTGTTGGGCTTGGCGGATGATCAAGTGTTTAAATCCGATGGAATTAAGCTCGGGTATGATTTTGGGAATAACTTTTATCAAATCAAACAATCGCTTAAAGATAAGATATATGCGATGTATTTAGAAAAAAAATGGATTGGGATAATCATGCAGATAATTGAATTACCGGCCGGCGCATATCCCGCAGATTTGGCTGCTCTGCCTGAAATAAATCAGCTCAATCCTCAATACCCAGGATTACTGCGCGTGAAAGCCGCAAAAGAAGGAGACGTGGGGATTAGAGAGGTTTCCCGCGAGCCATTGGATGAATATAGCGCGCTCGAAACAGGCATGATTGTTGCGCTAAACGTGAAAGCCGACCCTTTGCCAAAAGATTCCTATGCCGCGCTTAAAGCTCTGGTAAAACTGCCGCGCGCAAAGTTGATTATAGCGGCTATGGAAGAAGGCAAGACAGACGGATGGAGCGGTGTTGGACGAAATATCATGAGGCCGCTGGCGGGCGAAATAAACGGAGAGATCGCGGTATCCTTTGCGAAAAAAGAAGGCCTGGAAAATTCCGGAGAACTTTATGCCGCTATAGGGTTAGGCATTATTGATGCGGGGAAATTTCGCGCTTATTTTCACAATGAGAGGACAAGAAAAGTTATTATCAAGGCCAACGATAGAGATTACTTATTAAGTGATATAACATCCGCCTTTACAAAGCTTCATTATAACATAACTGAAATGGAGAGGCCTGTTAAGGATGCTAATAAGATAATCTTTGAGTTTACGGTTGAATCTAAGAAAGATCCGGTAAACAGCATTAAGCTAAGAGAAGACTTAGTTAGGATAATTAAAGCTGAGCATGTAACCATAGCAATAAAAAGAAGTTCGTCCCCTTTGACTAATTCTAAAAAGAAAGAATACAGAGCTGCCGATTTAACCTCTGTAGACCTACGCGGTCTACATGGTTATTCTTCTAGCATGGAAGAACGCGAAGATTCAGGCAGGGGTATATTTAAGAAAATATCTGTGGGTACAATGGGTATATTGATGGCTTTGGACATATTTGGATGCAGTATCGGTAATATAGTAAAGCCAGTTGTGGATAACGCGTTAAATAATCACAGCGCGGCTTTAATCGTTGCGGCGGATAAGGCAGAGCCAGTCCAGCCAGTGGCCATAGAAAAGGCGCCGGAAGAAAATATATCCAAGGTTGAAATCGGAAAGAAGGTTTCTGAGGCTGAGCCGGTAGTCGTTAAAGAAGCGGAATCCGAATACAAAGCCTCAGTCATAACAGAAATATCCAAAGCTATTTACAACTATAAGACAGGGAAATGGCACAAGGATTACCCGGCAGACAATACGCTTGGCGATGCCGTGATTAAAGCCTTAAGAGATTTAAAGGCTAAAGGCATAGATATAGAGAAAACTTCTATCTGGGCTAAAGGCGGGCTTGTAGAAAAAGTGGCCGAACAGCTTAAAGTGAATGCCCCGGATATCATCCAGGCCAATACAGAATACCCCATCAACATGAATTCTTACATAGCAGGCGAAAAAGCAGAGCCTATCGCGCCTGTTAAGGAAGAAAAGCCCAAAGAGAAAGAACCCATAAAGAAGATAGATCAAGAAAAGAAAGAAAAACCGGTCGAGCCGCTTATAAAAGATACAAAAACAGAGAAGAAAGAACTTCCGCCCATAAAAGACGCACAAAAAGCTTTAAAAGAAAAACCCGCTTTAGAGACAAAAGAAATAAGGCCTATAGAAAAAGCGCCCGCTAACAGATATATTCCTTACGTTGTTTTGTTCGTTGGCTTCTTTGTATTATTCTATAATCTTCTAAAAGATTTAGGCGTAGGCGTTAAGAAAGGGAAAACAGCCCTGCCTAAGAAGCAAGAAGGCGGGAGAGAAGCTGAATCTATTGAAGCCGAAATAGATAAAGTCTTCAACGAAAGGGCAAAAGAAAAGTCAGAGAGAGAAGCCGCGCAGAGAGCATCTTTAGAGAGCGAATATGAAAAGATGAAGAAGGTAGAGGCAAAAAGCGCTGATAAAGAATCTAGAAAAGCCGCTAAGCAAACAGAGAAAGAAATTGGCCAGTATTTAAAGGAGCAGAAGAGAAAGGAAAAGCAGGAGACAGAAATCGCCCGCAAAAATATTTTGAAATACAGAAAAGAGGCGGCTAAAAAACAGAGTATAAAAGATGAAAACAGGCCCGAAGAAGCAGCCAAAGAAGTGCCTGCGGATAAAACTTCGGACATGACCCCCGTAGTTATTTTAATCATGATTAAGCGTAGGTTAGCAGAAGGAGATGCTGCCGGAGCCAAAGAATTATTTGAAGGATTAAGAAGGTACGCTCAGGAATATCCGGATCACGTTAAAGGCATGGAAGAAGAAATGAAAGAAATATCCGTTATCATAGATGGACAAATAGTAGAGCCTGAGGAATCCGCCCAAGAAATTCCCGCGGGTGAAACTTCAGGCATGACCCCCGTAGTTATTTTAATCATGATTAAGCGCAGGTTAGCAGAAGGAGATGCTGCCGGAGCCAAAGAATTATTTGAAGGATTAAGAAGGTACGCCCAGGAATATCCGGATCACCTTAAAGGCATGGAAGAAGAAATGAAAGAAATATCCGTTATCATAGATGGACAAATAGTAGAGCCTGAGAAAACAGATGAAGATATAGCCATAGAAAAAGACATCGCCTGGGAAGTACGCCATGCTGCAGAAAAAGAGAGAAAAGATAAGATGAATAAGGCTGAGGAATCTTATTATGCCAATAGAGATACTGAAGCAGAGCAGGAAGCCGGCCGCATAGAAGAACAGATAAATAATGCGTTTATTGAAAGAGCGCAGGAAAAGGCGGCGCAAGAGGAGAAGCAGAGGGTATCTTTAAACAATAAGTATAATGCGTTAAAGGTGCAGGAGAATGAAGTTACCCGCAAGGAAGAAGCCGCTGTTGCAGAAGCCACACAGAAAGAAATCGATATTTATATGCAGGAGCAGGTAGCTAAACAGAAAGCTGATACGGAAGCCGCCAGAAAGGCAATTAAGCAATATAGGAAGGAAAAGGCCGCTCAGGAAAAGAAGTCTAAAGGCAGAGAAAAGCCTGTTAAGACAACAGAGCTGCCCGGAGTAAAAATAAAGAAACCCTTGAACAAAGCTTTCATAGCCATAACTTCTACCGTTGTTATCATAGCGATAATTTCCACATTTATAATTAGTTCGCTAAATATTAAATTTACTGACATAAGAAATGTTTTCCACAATAAAGCTCCCCCGGCAGTTGCCAGGCATATTGAAGAAAAGCCGATAAAGCAATATCTTCCGAAAACTGAATATACGGTGGTGGATATTGCTAAAGATATAAAGGAAGTATTCAATATCGGATTGCTTAGGGCAAGAAAAGAAGGAAAGAAGAGCATATCAGAAAAATACATAACCGCCCCTCTTGCTAATATGTTAGCGCGCTACATAAATAGCAGAGACGCAAACCTTAGGGTCCGCGTTATTAAGCCAGCGGAAAATAGAAGCAATGATTACTTTAATCAATTACGCCAGAAAGCAATGGAGCAAGGTTTTGACGGAAAAAGAGATATTTTGGTGGAAGTCCATGTAAACGGCGCCGATAAGAAAATAAAGATTGCTCATCCGATGCTTTTTACATGGGAAGGCAAGACAGTAGAATTCAAAGAAATAGAAGAGAATGATGCCGCTAAGTTTACTATAAAACAAGTCAGATATGTAAGCAAGTACATTTTGGATAAGCAAGGTAAGGTAAAATCATTGAATCATATCGCAGCAGGCGATCTATCAAATATCTTCAACGCCTTTGAGGCAAACGAAGTTATTCTTCTGGAATTTCCCGGCGGGAAAGAGCTATTAAATAATAAAGATGTAGTACGCTGGAATGGCCTTCTTAATGATATTTATATTCTGGTTAAATACATCGCGGAAAAGAAAGGCGAAGAGTTGGGTGATATTGTATTTGTCCCGGGTCATGGCGGAGAAGGAGAAGGGGTTTATGTTAATACAAAAGGATATCCGACTACAGGTACGGCCATACCGGCGAAGCAAGCTAATAAATTCCTGAATGAATTTGAAGTGCCGGAAGTTATAGCGAAGAAAGATCGGGCGGCATCTTCTTCGCCTGCCAACTCGCCGTTATATGAAAAAGAGAAAATAGAGATAATAAGAATAGCTAACCAGCTGGGGGAAGAACTTAAAAGATACACAGAAGACTTAACTAGCCGCATTACAGAGGTTAAGAGACTTAATCAAGACAGGCTCAAGAAAGCGAAATTATATGATGTAGCTGTTTTAGGCAGGGATATTATCCAAATCATAGGCAGCCGTGAATATTATGCCCTTGAGGACATGACGAAGTTTTATCTGTCCGTCGCGCGCGGATCAGATATAAATAAATTAAAGCACAGCTTGATATCCATATTGTCAGCGTTGATAATTTGGGCAGAGATAAGCGCCAGGAACAGCATAGATGAAACGGTTATTGATGTTATCAGAGGGCAAACAGTAGAAAAGCTTAACAAGCTGTCCGCTGATTTAATAAACGCGAAAAAAGCTGAGATTATAGATATAGATAAGTATAGAAAATACGCGTTATTGTCTTCCAGCCCTATGGGAGAAAATGAAAAGAAAGATTCCGTTTCAATTAGCCGCGCGGCTAAAGACGCCTACAAGAAATCTAAATTATCCCTAAAATCATCTAAGTACGGGTGGCAGATAGAGACAGAGCTTCTTCCCCGGGAGCCGGGTATAGCCATAACAAAAGCTTATATTGATAATCATCCGGCATGGATAATCGGCGGCGACCTAGATAAGGCAGGATTCACCAATGATATATTTAAGAGTATATTCGGCGCATTTAGCGGCGAGTCGCATGTTAATGTACGTTTTAGCCAGGGATTTAACCTGATCAGCGAGGCAATCAGGAAAAGAGGCGGTTTGGCGCATAGATTCTACGCCGGAGATGAATGGCTGGGTATTCTACCGGGAGAGTTTAGCGAAGAAAAAATAAGAGAGGTTATTAAAGAAATACGCTCCGGGCTTAGCAAAATAGGGCTGATGGTATCGGTGGCAGCCATTAAGACAAATGAGGTGGCGCGCGGCGGAATGAGCGTAGATGCCTGGTATGGCGAGATAGTTAAGAGGTTTAATGATGCCTTAAATAAAGTTAAGAAATCAGAAGATATATCATACCAGATAACCTTAAAAGGCGTGCCGCAGCATAATCATAAAGACGGCAAGCCGATATTAAAATCCAGCGATTATTTGGAATTACTGAATATATTCGCAGCTGAACAAATAGAGGTAATGAACAGCTTTAATATGTTTTGGCTTGACGAGGTGGATGAGGGCGGCGCGGTGAAGCCGGAAGCTTTCCGCCGCATCCTGCATCATTATATCGGCGGCGGTTATGCCTTGGTGCAAGTTTCCGCGCACTTTGAAAGCAATGAAGACATACAAAGATATTTAGATTCTAAGTTCGGCAAGGACAGAGAAAACATAATCGTGCTTGAGAAATACGGTAAACTTTACGTGCGTTTTAAAGGCGTAAACGGCGCCTATGGCTATCTTGGAGCCGATCAGTTTATCGTCTTGCTATACAGCGAGCTGGTTAATGATATAAAAGAGCATGCTAAGGCATATAATATCGCGCAAGGATTCTTCTCAAGAGATGTCGATGAGTTTTCCTTTATCGCCAGGGTGCCGGCGCAGGGTGTAGCGGGACTAAGGGATGATTTATCGGATGGCTTAGACAGAATAACCAAAGGGATAAATGAAAAGAGCAAAGCCCAGGTTATTCTGGAAGCGCGGGTTGTAGGGTTTAGGGATATTAAAGATGTCAATGAGCTTTATAACATTGCCGATGGCTTAAAAGCGGTAAATGACAAAATTGATATTCATACAACAAAAGAAAAGAACATCTTGAAGTTATTCAGCTTTAAGGATAAAGGCATCTTAAACGGCGAAGTAATGAAAATCGTAAGGGCTAAGGGCGATATATCCATGGAGTTGCTTCAGATGTATATAGATTTGCCTAAGAATGAGGATGTCCGTGATGAATTAAAAGAAGCGTTATCTTTAACAGGCATACTCAACGTGTTCATAGAGCAGGCGGTAGAAACATATAAAGAGGCGCTTGATAAAGGAGAGATTAGCCTGGAGCAGGCGAGGAAGCATCCTACAAGGGCCGTGCTTGATATATTACGCGATAAGAAAATAATCGGTAATCCATTATTCACTTTTGATTATCAGGAAACGCTTAAGGAAATCGGCCGTAGAATAAAAGAGATAAATGATGAAGTAGCGCGCAAAGAGCAGGGCGAAGAGGCCTATCAAACCGAAGAAATATTTCCGGAAGTTGATACTATGATGCACGAGCTTGGCAACCGCCTTACCGCGTTCGGCGGTTTTGCCAAGCGCAAGGCAAGAGAAGCGGTAAATGATAAAACCAAAGAATTATTTGATAATATTTTTAATAAGTCCCTCGCCATACAGCAGGGTTATAAGATATTAAAAGGAAAGCTTCCCGGAAAGATTACCTTTGGCGAATATAAAAAGCAAATTTCCGAATACGCCGAAGAGCTAAGCGAATGGGAAGGGGAAATACACGATACTGCCGACGAACAGATGAGAGAACTTTTTACCGAAATCAGCAGGCTTGTTAAAATTGTGCTTAGCGATTGGTTTGATAAAACTATGGAGCACGGAAATATAGTCAAAATAATTGAAGATATATCAGGGGAATTTAGAGGCGAGGATGCCGAAATAAGCATATTTGTGGACAAATTGCCCTATGCCGATTTGTCTACCTATATTAAGCATCTAAAAGGCATTATTTTTGAATCATTATTCAATGCCAGAAAATTTAGAAAGAATGAAACAGCCCAAATTACAATTTTAATAACAGTTAATGAGCAGGGCAGGCTGGTGGTGGTTGTGGAAGATAAAGGCATGGGAGTAAAAGCGCAATATTTAAAAATGCTTAACAACGGCATAAAGACCAGAGGCGAGGGGACCGAGAATATTGAAGGAACGGGTTCGGGCTTTATCAGCTGGAAAAAGATAGTTGAGGATGTGGGCGGTAATTTAAGCATAGACAGCGAATACGGCGAATGGACAAAAGTAACGCTTTCGCTGCCGCTTCTGCCCTCCGATGAATTAAACAAAGCCATGGAAATATACGGCATTGCAAGAAAGGATGATTTTAACGCGGAAATAATTAATCTTTACGGCGATGATATTATGAAGCTGAAACCTGTGGCAAGGGCGATGGCCAGCGAATATAACCTGTTATATGTTAACCTCTGGTTTTTAGTACAGTTAGGCGTATATTACCTCTTACAGGAAAGCCAGTTACGCATGCCGGATTTAAACAATATGGAAGAGGTGGCAAGTTATTTGAAAATATTCTATAAAGAGCATCTTGGTTTTGACAGGCATGTCATAGAGATTTATAAGGCAGGCGCTGACAAGAGAAGAAGCACGGATATTGTTGAAAAAGACCTTGAGCATAACGTGAAAGTCAAGCGTTTCGTAAGCGAAAATCAGCGGGCCATAAAATTACTGGAGAATATAGCTAAAACAGAAGGCCTGATAAATAAAATTGTCGATCATGGAGAAAACGGCTTATTAAATAAAATAAAAGCAATAGCAGTATCCGGAGAATATAGAGGCGTAATTTTAGCCAATCACGCGGCGCTGAACAAAGAAGAAGTTATTGACACGGCATTTGAAAATATCGGCATATCTGCGATGAAAGGCAGGATAGTTAGTAAAATCAAGGGGTCTTCTTCGCCTTTGGCTCAAAACGCCCAAAACGAGAAAAGAGTCAAGGATATTTCAAACAAAGGCTTGATCCTCGGCCCGCCGGCGATAGGAGCGCTATTAGCAGCATTATCTTTTATTAACCCAGCTTTTATTCCGCTCGCTGTTGCCGGTGTGTCATTATTAATCGGAGCCGTGACTTTAGATTTATCCGCCAGCAACAATTATCTCAACACTTTAATTAATAATCTCAAAGATAAAATAATACTTCCCTATATTCCTTATGTATTAATGAGCGCAGGATTATTTGTAATTACTCTCTATGGTATTCCCTATGCAGCAGGATTATTTGCCGCCGGAACTGCTAAGGTAATAATTTCTTTGGCGGTTAATCCAGTATTCGTGTTCGTGAGCATTTCGTACCTATTATTCACTATACATCTCATAAAAAGCCAGATAATACCTTCGGCTTTAAGCTTTGCCGAAACTAATTCTTTAATGAATATAGCAAAATTATTTGCCTTAGAAGAATATCTGTCTAAGAACATTAAAGTTTCGCATTATGGATATAATGATTATCTAAGCTACTTGAAAGAAAAACCTGTAAGAATATTTTATCTTGCAACATTAGGCGGATTAATAGGTTTGAGTTTTGCGGTTAGTTGGCCGCTAGTAATTAAAGGCGCGTTTATAGGCCTGCTTATTCCGTTATTATATAAAGTCACGGAAGAATTCTTTGGCAGAGAGATAAAGCAGAACATCTTCTACGCAGAGAAGGCAAAAGAAATATTGAAAGAGGGCATAGATAATAATAAAGAAATAAGTGCGTTGGCTGATAAATACGAAAAAGAACTGGCAACAAGAAAATACACGTATTATTTGCCTAGAGCAGTCGGTATATTCTTAAAGATTAACCTGCCTGTCTTTGCGGGTATATTTAGCTTTGTGCGTTCAAGGTTAAGTATAGCAGTTATTTCCGGAGTGTTTGGGCAGGCAGCGTTCCCGCTCTTGTTTTCACCGGCTACCGCTTCAAAAAGCATATTTGAAATTATAGGCTTACCTTCGATAAGTAGCATTGTAAGCGCTGCACACTTACCGTATACAGTGGTTGGCTTGGCTGGGATAGCCATGCTTGTAATAGGGCTTAAGTTGATATCTTTGGGAAACTATAGAAATATGAAACAAGATATTGACGCGAAGATAAAATACGGTTTAGCTAATTTTACAATAGATGCTTTAATAAAGAAAAGAGATGGAGTTGAGAATTTGACGTCAGACGATAAAGAAATGGCGCGTTTCTTAAGGGGCAGGCCGGGACAGAGAAAGATGGTAACCGGCAGCGCAAGAATTCCGCTATCCGAAGATATTAAATATTACCTTTTTAACGATTTAATAGCTTTAAGCGTTATATTCACTTCATATTTATCGCCTATAATCACGCTTCTCAACAAGCATTATTTCAAAAATCAATACTTAGAGCTTTATAGATATGTGGGCTTTTGGCCAAGCTTCGGTTATATGTCCATTATCGGCGCTGAAATAGGCGCAGTAGTTGATTCAAGCTATGCTTTGTCTCAGCACCCGGTATTTGGCATAATCGGAGAGCCTATATACAGAATTGTTGAGGCATTGGAATTAAAAGCGTTAGGCTGGGGGCATCAGTTGATTGCTTTGGGCGAACAAAGATTAGGATTCCCTACATCGCAGGTATTACACGATAGTTTTGGAGGCAAGAAAGATATAAGCGGCTGGTGGCAGGAAGAGAAGGATAGAGAGGAATTTAATAACTTTATAAATTCTCATGAGGCATTAAGAAAGATATACTACGATAAAGAATTAAGACAGCTGGCAGTAAATAGCGGAAAAGATTTCGAGACAATATTCAGAATGACAATTGATTTTGGTCTGAATCCTTATTCTTCTTATGGTTTGGGCATGTCTTCATACGCCTATCTAGGCCTTTATGATCAATTCTTTGACGAATTTATTAATG
>PCWA01000093.1 GCA_002796125.1 Candidatus Ghiorseimicrobium undicola | reverse complement strand
TACTTCATCAAGCATAACCTTACGAAAATATTTTCTTTTTTTTATCTGGCGCTCAACCAGCTTATGGAATAATGAACCAATGGCCTTGCTTTTAAATACCTGGACAATCAAAAAGAACAACACTAGTATCGCCGCCAGCTCATACAAAAAAATCTTTTCCCTTAAAGAAAAAAGTATAGAAGCCAAGATGCCGATAAACCCCATAGGCCCAACAACCATGAGAATCATCACTATAATACGCCGCTGCTTATGGTTCATTATCTGCTCCGCTTCACGGGTAGTAAAGCCCGTTCCGGTCAGGGCGGAAAGCGCCTGAAAACGGGCCGCGTGTATGTTCATACCCGTAAGCCTGAGGGCGCTAGCGGCTATTTCCATGATTATAGTAAGCAGCAGGATCAAAAATAACGTTATCAATATGCTAACCATTTATTTTTTTCTCCTAAAAGAATAGCACAAAATACCGCAAACAAAGATAATAAGCGCAATAAACGGGATAAGCCTTTGCCAGTCATGGCTGAAGTTTTTATCCCAGTAGCTAGTTTTTATTAATATGCCGCGCCCCTCTATGGTCTTTTCCTCAAAAGGCATAACGCGCATTATTACCTTTTCGTTTCTTATCAAAACTTTTGGAGGGAAAAACAAGCTAAAGCCGATAAGCAGGCAAGAAACAACTAAAACCAATATCTGTCTTTTATTCATTTATCAGTTGGTCTCTTATTGACTTTTACTTTACCAATGGTATTAAGGTAGTCAATATTTCGCTTATGTTTCCGGAATTTTTACCATTAGTTATACAAAGCTCAATAAGTTTATAATTATCTAATCGTACAGCAATATTTTACAACAGATAAAGAAATACATCAACATATTCTATTATTTCTTGTTTTGTGCTATAATTAAAAAATGCAATCAGAAAAATTGGGTATTCTTAGAGAAAAAAACCTTATATTTGCCCTCTCTTTAATAACCATATTCTGCCTGCTTTATATAATCCGTCTAAAACTCCAGCTGAAAAATGAAATACAAAAAAGGCTCTATCCGCAGCTGGATTTTGAATTAATACATAATCCCGAAAATAACGATTACGGCTTCTCTATAGAAAACAGCAGCCCCTTCACCGTAAAGAATATAATACTGCAAGATTTAGGCGCCGTCCTGACAGATTTTGGCTTTGAAAAGAAAGTGCTTTTACGCTTTAAGCCGATAGAATTAATTAAGCCAAAAGAAAAACTAAGGTTAAAATACGAAGTATTTGATAGAGAAGAAACACTGCTTTCTAATATCGGAGAAAATATTATTATCCACCTGGTCAATACCCCGCTTAAAATATCAGTAAACTACAGCACCATGCAGGACCGCACGCTTCATGCTAGCTACCATAAAAAAGCAGACAAATTCTATTTGGAAAAAATAGAAGGCAGGAAATAAACCAGCCGAAATCAAAAGGGATGGACAAAATTAAAGCCACTTTTTCAAGTGGCTTTAATCAAAAGATTAGCTCTGACTGATTTCTCCTAAAAATCAGTCGAAATCAATACGGCTGAGGAAAAATTAAAGCCGCTCCACCGAGCGGCTTTAATTTTGGTTGCGGGGGTCAGAATCGAACTGACGACCTTCAGGTTATGAGCCTGACGAGCTACCTCTGCTCCACCCCGCGATATATTTTCACGCGCGATAACCGTGAAATCTTATTTTAGCACAAAACTTAATTAATACAAGCTCAATCTTCCGGTAAAACCTTATATATCGTTTCGCCTTTCTTTGTTATCCCCATCTTCTCACGGGCAACTTTCTCGATATAAAAATCATCGCTTGTAAGTTTTTTGGCTTCCTCTTCAAGTAAAGAATTTTCTTTTTTGATATTTTCTATCCGCTCATTTAATTCCCTGGTTTCCTGCTTAATCTCCTGAATTTTAGAAAAAGCGGGAAAAAATATAAACAATAAAAAAATAGCCGCGGCGGGAAAAACTATGATTTTTTTAACTTTTACCATATTTTATTCCAAATTACACATTTTAAGCAATGCTTGTTTTGTGTAATTTTTCTCTAACGGGGCCAAAACTTACCCGGATAAACCGCTTTAGCGCCCAATTCTTCCTCTATTCGTAAAAGCTCATTATACTTGGCAATTCTATCCGTGCGCGAAAGAGAACCGGTTTTTATCTGCCCGGCTCCTGTGGCAACCGCCAAATGCGCGATAGTCGTATCGGCAGTCTCGCCTGAACGATGCGATATTATGGATCTATAGTTACTTTTGGCAGCCAAGTCAATGGCATCAAGCGTTTCAGAAAGCGTGCCTATCTGATTGACTTTAATCAAAACGGCATTGGCTGTTTTTTTATCTATGCCTTTCTGCAATATTTTTGTATTTGTAACAAATAGATCATCACCGACCAATTGGACTTTATCTCCTAAAGCATCGGTTAATTTTTTCCAGCCGTCCCAATCATCCTCGCCCAAGCCGTCTTCTATGGAGACTAGCGGATATTTGGCAATCATATCCTGATATATCTTAATCATTCCGGCGGCGTCTTTTTCGCCTGCCAAACCCAGCTTATATTTACCCCCTTTGCCGAATGAGCTGGCGGCCACATCCAGGGCGATATATATGTCGCCTCCGGCAGTATAACCAGCCGATTTAACCGCTTCCATTATTATCTCTATGGCTTCTTCGTTGGAATTAAGGCTGGGAGCAAACCCGCCCTCATCTCCGACAGATATAGAAAGCTTCTTGGACTTAAGAATTTTCTTGAGATGATGAAATACCTCCGCTGCCATACGCAGCGCCTGACGAAAGCTTTCCGCTCCTGCCGGCATAATCATAAATTCCTGAAAATCTAAATTATTATCCGCGTGCAGGCCGCCGTTTAATATATTCATCAGCGGAACGGGCAAGATTTTTGCCTCATTACCCCCTAGATAGCGATAAAGCGGCAGGCCGGCGGCAAGCGAGGCGGCTTTAGCCACGGCTAAAGATACGCCTAATATAGCGTTTGCGCCTAAAACGGACTTATTATCTGTGCCGTCAAGTTCCAGCATTATTTTATCAATCTTACGAAAATCCGGGAATAGATTGACTATTTTCGGCGCTATTTTTTTATTAACGTTGTCTACGGCTTTTAAAACCCCTTTCCCCAGATAACGCGACTTATCGCCGTCTCTTAGCTCTAAAGCTTCCAGCTCGCCGGTAGAGGCGCCCGAAGGCACAGCGGCCCTGGCTAATAAAGCATTATCCAAAACGACATCAACTTCTACCGTGGGATTTCCCCGCGAATCCAATATTTCCCGCGCCCAAACTTTCTTAATCACAGCTTTGCTCATTTGCCCGCCCCTCCTCTTAAATTGATATTATTGTCATTATCATGCCCCAAAGCGCATACTAAACGTAATCTCTGCCTAACCATGCTCACCCCGCCGCGGTTTGAAAGACGCTTTGCGATTTCCTAACCGCGGGGGTGTGGAATAGTGAAAAGTAAGATTAACACATAAGCCAATAGCTGTCAAGTGCCGGAAAATGGTCGTGTAAAATAAATAAACATTTGACTATTTTGTAATTAGATTTAGAATAAAGTTATTCCTTGCTTAAACGCCGAGAAAAATCTTTTCGCCATTTTCCTCGGCAAGCTTCGGGATTACTTCGCCCAGACAGCTTACGTTCGTTTTACTACGTAAGTTGAAGGCTCATTAAATGCTCAATATAAAAAATTATAGATTTATTAGCATAGCCGTATTAACACTCATTATCATATTTATCCACCTTGCCTACACCTACGACCTGCCTAAATTATTCCGGTTCAATAAAAAAGAGGCCTTGGAAGAATGGGAAGAAAAAATATTCAAAAATAAGGTCCTCTACAGCGTTGAACCAAAAAAAGAAGGCGGATACCTTTCGGCAAAAAGCGATAAAGCCTGTTCCGGGCTCATATACCGGATTAAATTTTACCCCAAAGAAAATCCCTTAATAAGCTGGAGCTGGAAAGTCATAAAATTTCCGGAGAAAAAACCCGCTCAGGATAGAGACAAAGGCGGCTGGATAGAAAAAGACGATTATGCCGCCCGCGTCTATGCAATATTTCCCAGCTGGTACTTTATGAATATAAGATCCCTTGAGTACATCTGGGATGAAAATCTTCCCGAAGGCACGATTATAACAAGCCCTTATTTTTCAAATATTAAATTAATCGTAACGGAATCCGGTAGAAGCAATATTGGCCAATGGGTTTTTGAAGAGCGGGATATATACCAGGACTATAAAAGAGCCTTTGGCTCAGCCCCCTCAGGATACGTGGGAGCCATAGCCTTAATGACCGATACCGATAATACGCTTTCTACCGCCGAGGCGACATATAAAGATATTAAGATGGGCTATAACTACGAGGTTAAAGAAAAAGAGGGCTTAGGCGCCGGGCCGGAAGAATCACGGCTGGAAAGAATGATTAAAAAAATTAAAGGATGGGTGGAAAAAAATGGAAAAAATAACCAACAATAAAAGAAAAAGATTTTTTGCCAACAAAATGCATAAAGAAATCTGCTTAATCTTATTTTTGGCGGCGATTATCCCGGCTTTTATAATCGCCATCTGCATGTATTATTTAATATTCAGCGTTATGGCAGAGCAGATGCTCTTTCCGGAAGCTATCGCCTACAACATCATACCTGCCGCCAAAAAAGTAGCCTTAATGATGCTTGCTTTGGCGCCATTCTCTATCATCATTATTTTATCCATGGCCTATAAAATTACGCACAGGATTGTCGGCCCTTATGAACGCATTGTAAGAGAATTGGACGAACATTTGGAAAATAAAAGGGGCGGGCATATTATATTGAGGAAAAACGATAAATTTCTCTCGCTGGTGGAAAGGATTAATAAACTGCTGGATAGAATCTCTGCCTAATCTCTTGAGCTAATGACACAACGCCCAAAGGCATTTTTGACAATAGGCATAAATTCGGGAAAAGATTTATCAATACATCCTACATCGTCTATATGGGTTTGGCCTTTAGCCAATAACCCTGCCACAACCATACTCATAGCTGTGCGATGATCGCCGAAACTTTTTACTCTAGCGCCTTTTAACTCATCCACTCCTGTAATTTCTATATATTCCTTTGTTTTTGCTCCGGTTTTACTCCTGAAGTTAATTTTCGCGCCCATTTTTTTTAAATTACTGACCATGGAATTTATTCTATCCGTTTCCTTTACCCGCAACTCTGAAACCCCATTTATTATTGTCCGGCCGCCCGCCAGGGAAGCGGCAACCATCAACACCGGTAATTCATCTATCATGCCCGGGATATCTTTTTCTTTAATAGTCACGCCCTTCAAGCTTTTTGCTTTTACCCTAATATCCGCTATCGGCTCTGCGGCAGCTTTTACTCCGGCCTTCGGCAATACCGCCGGCTTAACATAAATATCCGCTCCCATGCGCATAAGCACATCAATAAGTCCTCTGCGCGTAGGATTTATACCTATTGATTTCAGTAAAACATCGGAATCATCATGCAAGGCAGCCAAAACCATAAAAAATGCCGCCGAAGATATATCCGAAGGTATATTCACAATTCCCGGCGAGATAAGATTAGATTTTTTTATACTGATTTTTAACCCTTGTGTTGCGATACTTGCCCCAAAAAGCCTAAGCATGCGTTCGCTATGATCCCGCGACCTAATTTGTTCGACTATCTTAGTTTTACCATCCGCGTAAAGCGCGGCAAACATAATCGCGGATTTTACCTGTGCCGAAGCCACAGGCATGCGATAAGCAATTGCTTTAAGATTTTGTCCTTTAATTCTTAGCGGCGGATATTCTTCCGGGGTCTTTGATTTTTGATCTTTGATTTTTGATTTTATCTCGGCTCCCATCAATCGAAGGGGGATAAGGATACGGCGCATGGGGCGGGATGTAAGGGTTTTAGCTCCGGCTAATAAAGAAGAAAATTTCTGCCCTGCCAAAACGCCGCAAAGAAGGCGCATAGTAGTCCCGGATTCCCTGACATAAATAGGCCCTTTTGGTTTAATCAGCCCGCGCAGGCCTTTTGCGTAAATAGCGGCTTGGCGCCTCTTAACATCGGTGACTATTTTAACGCCAAGCTTTCTAAAGGCGTCTACTGTTGCCAGCGAATCATCGGAAAATAAAAAATTTTTTGCGAGTGTCTTCCCCTCTGCCAAAGAAGCAATAAACACCGCCCGATGCGATATGGATTTATCGCCGGGCAAATAAAGCCTTGCTTTAAATGGTGGAAGATATTTTTTGATTACGGCGGGCTGCATCAATTTGTAGGATTATTTCGTTTTTACCGTATCGCCTTGGCGGATTTTATTTTTAAGACTGCCTTCCAAAAAATTAGCTGAAGACATGGCTTCATCTACTTTTTCAGCGCCTACATCGCCTAAATACTTGTTCTTTTGGTAAACAGAAAAAACATCTCCGCTGGATACGCCGTCCCGTAAACCAAGATTTATAACTACAAATTCATAATCGTTATTTACCGCGAGTATCTCGCCTTCTAAATGCGCAGCGCTTACTTTCATTTTACCCGGCCCTTCTGCCGCATCATGCGCAACCACTATCTTACCCAGCTGGACACCGGATGAGCCGGGCTCTTTATTCTTTTTTTCAAACTCAGCTTTTTCTTTTTCCAAAGCCGCAAGCTGCTCTTTTAACCTGTTAATTTCGCCAGCAGCCGAGGAAACCTGTTCTTCAAAAGCAATCTTTGTATTTTTCGCATCAAGCAAATCTTTCTTTAAAGATTCCATTTCCATACCGGCCTGATTTTCTTTACGCTTTAAATCATCCAGGGAGAACGTTAATTCTTTAATTTGCCTTTCCGCGGCTGAAAGTTTTTCCTGCATATTTTTAAGCTCCGACTTGTACTTTTCCGCTTCTTCTGAGGCATTCATTTTTTCTGATTCAATCCTCTTTAAATCTTCGGAAAGCGCGGCATTCTGGCTCTTTTCCTTTTCCAAAACCATATATATATACCCGGCCAGCCCTATGGAAAGAGCGCATAGCAATATAAGCAGAAATATAACTACCTTACCGCTTCTTTTCAACATTTTCCCCCTCCTCTATATCTGATCCTTATAATATTATTTTAACTTTTTCATTCATAAGAAGTTACCGCCGCAAAAAATCCCTATTATTTATATAGTTTAACTATTATTTATAACACCGTCAAGTAAAAACTCAAGTAAAAACCCAAGATCTGAATTTTAGAAAAATTTACACAAAACAAGCAATGCTTGTTTTGTGTAAATCGGCTATGCCGTTACAAACCGCTTTCCCGGCAATTGCTTAATCATTTTTTTCAGTTCTAATTGCGTAAGCGCCCCGAATACCAAGCCCATTGATAATCCGCATTTCAACAATATATCGTCAATATGCGCGGGAACAGCGGACAATAGGCCGTATACCTTCTCTTCATCCGCGGTTAAGTCCGAATTATGCTTATTAGGCGCCGCCTCGGACCCGCTTTTATTTTTCTTTAATTTAATCTCATTAATTTTATGGCGTAATAACGGCTGTAACTCTTCTAAAACGTCATCGGCGCTCTCTACCAGCTTTGCCCCATCACGAAGTAATTGA
>PCWA01000050.1 GCA_002796125.1 Candidatus Ghiorseimicrobium undicola | reverse complement strand
TGATAATCGATGTCTTTGTAATACAAAAAAGTTAACATCTCATCCTTGTGTCTTTTGAGACGTTTGGCGAATCTATTGAGTATCCGTTTATTGGGATTCGGGAAGCTGAAGTCTTTAAGCGCCCCTGATATGGACATTCTTTTACGGCGATAGTCAGCATTCCATCTCTTGCCCTTATAGTCTTCGTATAACCCGATAGCGTCCTCAAATATTTTATTCAGCCTTTCACAATACCGCATAACCTCCGGATCATCATGCCAGTATTCCATGACCTTGTCTAAGTCTCTTGAAATATGGGCAAGACAGCGCTGTTTAGCTTTTGCTTTTATCTTGTTATAAGCGGACAGGAAGTCGGATATCAAGACGCCGTTATACTTATCGCCCAACAGCTTTTCCACCACGGACTGCCCGCGGCCTTTGTCGATATGACTATAGCATACCTTCTTATTGGAGAGCTTCCATAGCCAGTGGTTAATTCCATTTAAGGGCTGGCCGGTCTCATCGGCGTGGATGAATGAGCCTTTTTTAAGCGCTGACAACAGCTCCTTATAGATCGGAAGAGCTTCTTCTTTAAGCTGATCCATAAAGCCCGATATCGAGGAAGCGGCTATTTTCAAGTTGAAGGCTTTAACGAAAAGCGCTGTTACGTCGCGCTCCGATATCTTTATGCCGAATCTTAAAAAGGCGGCGAAGGCCTTTGCCCTGGGGCCAATACAGCTTCCGGGGATCTCGTCTGCACCCTTCGGCGAGATTATCTCTTTGCAGTTTTTGCAATAGTAACGATGTTTACGGTATAAGGTCACCTCGACCTTCGGCAGGACAATGTCCTCCTGAATATGCTCATGCGTCTCTTCGCATTCGGTTAAGTCATCTGAGCCGCATTCGGGGCATTTATTTATTCGGACTTCTTCTATTCTGTCAATTTTTTTGGGTTTTTTCCGGAAGAAGCCGATGTGGCCAAAGAGACCGCCTCTTTTCTTTGACGTGGGAGTGGCCGGAGGGGTGAGAGTATCGTCGGGCGGCTTCTTCTTATTGGATTTATACCGTTTTGATTTAAGTTCCTCCAGCTCGAATTTAAGATAAGCGTTCTCCTCTTTAAGCTTTTCGTTCTCTTTCCGTAGCTCGAGCACCATTTTTTCCAGAGCGTTTCTATTCATCGGGTAACCTCGCGTGATGATATCGTAGTATCTTAAAGTTTATCTCCGCTATTCCGTAGATGATATCTATCGCCTCACCATATTCCCTGACACCTTTTTTAGCGTATGAAAGCTTTCGTTCGGTAAGGAATATCGTGTTTATGGACTTTCTTGAGCGGTTGGAGAGATAGTTATATGGACCGTGAGGGATGGGGTTGGTCTTCCTCTTACACCTACAGACGGTTTTACCACAGACATTGCCTTGTCTTACAACGCTGCCCCGCAGAATATGCTTGAGGCTGCCCAAGCGCTTTACCAGCGCTTCGCGCTTATTGAGGAGCTCCTTCAGATTGACCGTGTTCGTTCCCATATCCGACATGTTACATCACACGTCGGAAAATGTCAAGAAAAAAATGCGCTCAAATGAACGCGATCAACCTAATGCCTTAGTTCGGATTAAAACGAGATTGCTTCGTCAGCCAATGCGCTAACC
>PCWA01000051.1 GCA_002796125.1 Candidatus Ghiorseimicrobium undicola | reverse complement strand
CAGCGGAGTCGCAGAAGTAACACTATCAACCGAAAGCCGCATAAACCCGCCCAGGCCGCCGATATAAGGCTTGGGCCAGGTGGTTGTCATGATCTGGGGAAAACAAATGGTCAAAAATATTCTGCCGACGATAGCCGGATTAAAAACATTTTTTCCCGTACCGCCGAATACTTCCTTGCCGAAAAAAACCCCAAACATAACACCTAACGCCACAGCCCATAAGGGCACAGAAGGCGGAAGTATGAGAGGAAAAATCATGCCGGTTACAAGGAAACCTTCGTGTATTTCTTTTTTACGCACAACCGCAAAAGCTACTTCAATCATACCCCCGAATATATAAGAAGTGAGTATAACCAGGATTACCCGCCAGCCCCAGAAATAAATCGATGCCAAAACACTGGGCAGAAGCCCGATAATAACAAAACTCATATAACGCTTCAGGTCTATATAATCGGTTATATGAGGAACGATGTTTAGCTTGTCAACGCCAAAGAAAAAACCGTCGGCGGCGTGCAATACCGGCTTAAACTTAGCCAATATTTTATTCTTCTCTATGAGCTGAAAACTCAAATCCAATATTTTCCTGACTATCTTCATGCTTCCTTGGCTCCCCTGTATTCTTCTATGCCTTTTAAATCAAAATAAGGCAAGATGCACTGGCTCTTATCGCATCCCTGCATAACCAGCTTATCTTTACCTTCCTTCATATGCCTGGCCAAGGGTATTTTTGAAGGGCAGACAAAACTGCATAAGCCGCATTCTATGCAATGAAAAATCTGATAATTCATCAGCCTTTCATCTATAAGATTGCTCTTTACATATTTATATAGCAAATGCGGCATAATCTGCACCGGGCAGGCTTCATCACAATAATTACAGCTTATACAAGGCCTTGCTTCCCCATGCACATTGGTATCGGCTATTTTATCAAAAGACGGCAGCAGCGAAGAAAGAAATGTCCGCGAATACGATTGCCTCCTTAAGCCGGGACGCACAAACGATAAAAATTCCCGCCTATCGTTATCGGGGAGCGCTACTATTTGAGAAAATGTCCTGTCAACCGGTAAGAAAAAATCCGTAAGTTTTTCTCCTGTAAGCAAACTGTTTAATACTACGCGTGTTTTTACTCCCTGCCTAAGGCGGGAATCAAGAATATCAGAAAGCGGCGTGCCTACGCGCGTATTTATATGAAGCGCCTCTTTTAGGCCGGGGCCGCAAAGAGCGATTATGCGTTCGATAAGCGGCTTACCTTCACAAACCGCCTCGTAAACGGAAATAACAGCCTGAATATTCAAAACGACCACCCCGATATTGGCCGCCGAATAGCCGAAAGGAAATTTTTTACCCAGGATAGTCGGCACAAGCATCTCGTCATAGCCCTGCGGATATTTCGGCTCTAAAGTAATAACCTTAAGCCAGGCATGTTTTGTGGTTATCTTGCATATTTCTTCCGCTAGTTTTATTTTACGGCCGTTTAAGGCAAGGTACATTTTTGCATTAGGCATTAAGACATTTAATATTCTTAATCCCTCTATGAAATTTAAAAGCTTTTTCCCGGAAAGCAGAACGTCCAAAGAAATATTATACGGCTCTGACCCTATGCCGTGAACTATGATGTTTTCAACATCATTGGGGGCGATTATAGAACTTTTAAACCTGGTGGGAATGCCTTCCCTGTCCAAAGAGGAAACTCCCGAAGAATACAATAATCTTTCTATATCTTCTACTTTAAGCTTTCGCCAATCCTTGGCGTAACCATCAAGCCTTCTATAATCTTTTTTACTTTTATCGGCGCGAATATAAACCATCCGGGTATCGCGCCTGAAATAACTTACGCTTTTTATTTCTTCAACTACTCCTGAAACGGAAGCATGCACCGGGCTTGATATAACGGAATCACTCCTGCCGATAATTTGCCCGGCTTCAACCTTATCACCCTTCTTGACTAAAGGCGCGGCCTCCGAACCAAAGCCCTGCGACAAAGGTATCACTGCCAACTCCGGCATGCCCTGCTCCGAAACAATATCTTTAGGCTGGTTTTCAAACCGCCCAAAAATATAACCGCCCTTAAAACTACGTTGTTTAGATTTCATAGCATCGTTAAATATATCACAGTGATAAAAATCACCTGTATTTCTAAAAATTATGCCTTGGCTTTTGTCAAAAAATAAGCAAGGCGTTCAAGCTCTATTGAAAGGTCAATGTTTAAAACTATCGCTTCTTCAGGCGTCTGGGCACGTATAGGGGTAAAATTAAGTATGGCCTTCACTCCCGCTCGAATCAGCGTATCTATTACTTCCTGGGCGCCTTCTGTAGAAGTCGCTACTATCGCGATTTGTATCCCCTGCTCGCTAACTGTTTTTTCAAGCTCACTGATATCCTGAACAGTTATCCCCTCAAGGGTCTTGCCGATTTTTCGTAAATCATTATCAAAAGCAGAAAGTATCTTAAACCCTTGCTGTTTAAAGCCCTTATAAGAAAGCAGCGCTGTTCCCAAATTACCCGCACCGACCAAGGCAACATCCCAATTTTTATCAGTCCCCAAAATTCCCAGAATCGCTTTTTTTAATCCCTCAATTTCATACCCCTTACCCGGGGTACCGAACTGGCCGAAATATGTCAAATCCCTCCTGACCTGCGCTGCCGTAAAATTAGTAAGCTTGGAAAGCTCATCCGAAGAAACATAATCCTTGCCGCGGGATTCCAGAAGCGCCCGATAATATAAAGACAATCTTGGAACAGCTGCCTGAGGAACTTTATTGATCATATTAAGCTTTGTACAATTAATGGTAAAAACTTCGGAAACATAAGCGAAATACTGACTACCTTAATGCCATTGGTAAAGCAAACGTCAATAATATAGCGTTAAAACCGCATGTTAAACATTTCACAAACCACAATATTACTAATATACTTGAATATTTTTGTATGTCAAGAAAAATCTGCCTGATGGTAGCCTGCTAAAAATTGCCTAAATTGCAATGAATTAATCTGGCCGCTGGCTTGGGCTGATTTCGAGCAGGGTGTAACGCAGGCCGAGCAGGCACGGTTCACCCTCGATTGCATGTTGGTGAGATAGAAGCTAAGTTTTATTTTATGCAACAAACATTATTGCGCACAAGTGCGCCCTACTCTACAAGAATCGTTTTGCTTAGCGAGGCGGCATTACCCTTACCGTCATAAACAAGCAGATATACCCGATAAAGCCCGCTTTTCTCAGGCGCCTGTATTTTGGTTGCCGGACATAACCCTTCAGTTTCTCCGTCAACGAATTCATTAACGTAATATCGCAGTATGCCCTCATATGCAGTACTGACTTTCAACTCATAGCACATCTGGTCATTTTCTGGATCTTCGCATGAAAAATCAATTTCTACGAACTCTTTTTTCCTCAGGCGCGTTTTATTTAACTTAAATGATTTTATTACCGGGGGTGAATTATCCGGCTCTTTAAGAGTGTATAATTTATATACGGCCCAATAAGGATACTTTTTAAAATCCAGGTAATTTATATTCCACCAGGTCATCGATTCCTGGGTCGTCTCACCCAAGTGAAAAGCGAAACCGCCAAGGTTGGCGCCTTTAAATTCCCGCATCTGATTTATGAATTCTCTGTAATAAATAGCTTTCTGCTTGTCGCCGATTTCTATGGAAGCTCCGTTTTTATCTTTAGAAGACTGGTAAGGAATCGGCGGTCCGAATTCAGTCAAAATATATGGCTTATCTATTTTTAAATACTGCCATGCGCCCTGATAGGGCCGCAGGCTTGCATAGGCATTCATACCTATAATATCCAAAGCCGGTATATATTTTTTTATGTATTCTAGCGCGTTATAACCGGCAGAGGCATAGACAACGGGATGATTCGGGTCTATTTTATGAATTTTCTCAATCAGCTCGTTAAGAAAGCGGCTCAACGCTATCTTCTCTTCCTCTCTTTGCGTAAAAAATATACATTCATTACCAAGGCCCCAGGCTAAAACAGCCGGGTGGTTTTTAAATTCCTCAACGTAAGACAACGCCTCCTTCTCTATTTCTTTGCTGTAATCACCGCTGAGGAAACTTATCCCGTTGTCATCCGTGGCATAATTAACCCATATCCCGGCACAGACATATAAGCCATAACTATTCGCCGCATCTAAATATTGCTTATCACCCTGATCAATACCCCATGTACGCACGGCATTTGCGCCTAATTCTTTAGCCAGCTTTAAATAATCTTCTCCCTTTTTTCCTTCGCCCAAGCCGCAACCTGCGCCTTTTATATAGAACGGTTTTTTATCAACCAAAAGCTGCCATTGGCCATAGGAACCGCCGATTTCTACCTGCGCGCAATAAGCGCATGAAAATAGAAATAAAAATAAAAACGGTGTTAAAGTTAATTTTTTAAACATGTATCCCCTTTTTCCGCTAAATTTCGCAAATCATCAGGCAGAGAAGAATATAAAATTATTCTTTCATTATTTAAAGGATGGTTAAATTCTATTTTAGAGGCGTGCAAAGCCAGGCGCTTAAATTGAATCTTAAAATCCTTCCTAAAGGCAAACCGCCTTTCCCCCAACAAAGGATGGCCTATCTCTTTAAAATGTATCCTTATTTGATTCGTTCTTCCGGTTTCCGTATTTACTAAAACCTGCGCAAAGGCGTTAAATTGCCTGATTAATTTATAATTAGTCACGGCAAATTTATTCCTTTCCCTGGGATTATCGCTTATATAGCTTTTTATAATTCCTGTTTCTTTTCTTAATCTCCCGTCCACAAAAGCGATGTATTCCTTATACACTTTACGCAGCCTGAATATATGCATCATCGCCTGCTGTGCTTTTTTGCTCTTGGCATAGATTATCAGGCCTGAGGTATCCCTATCCAGCCTGTGACAGGGATAAAGGCGTAGATTCTGGCGTTTCTTTTTTGCTTCCTCGTTTAAAATAGAGGTGAGTGTTCGCTTCTCGTTTTTCGGGGTAGGGACCGTGAGTAATCCGGAAGGCTTATCAACAACTAAAAGATAGTCGTCCTCATAGATAGTCTTTATCACAGCAAGCTACTCGCTATTTTTTATTTAAAAAAAGTGTTGGCGACTACAAAGGAAGCGAACACAATAGAAACCATAGACATCAGCTTAATCAAAATATTAAGTGATGGCCCTGCCGTATCTTTAAAAGGGTCTCCCACGGTATCGCCTACGACAGCCGCTTTGTGCGGCAGGGAGCCTTTTCCGCCGTATTCTCCTCCCTCTATATATTTTTTCGCGTTGTCCCAGGCGCCGCCGGAATTAGCCATCATTACCGCCAAAACAAAACCGGAAACCAAAGATCCCACCAAAAGGCCGACCCCTGCTTCTATTCCAATAAAAATACCGACAATCAGCGGCGCGCATATCGCCACCAGAGCGGGTAAAATCATTTCTTTCTGCGCGGCTGCCGTAACAATTTTCACGCATGTCGCATAATCCGGCTTGCTTTTACCTTCCATCAACCCTTTAATTTCCCTGAACTGCCTTCGGACTTCAACTACAACTTTGCTGGCAGCCCTTCCTACCGCCCCCATCGTAAGCGCGGAGAATAAAAATGGCAACATTCCCCCCATAAACAACCCGCATATAATCCTGGGGTTCATTAAAGATAAATCCATTTCCTTGCCTAATATATCGATCTGATCCTTATATGCCGCGATTAAAGCAAGCGCGGTAAGCGCCGCCGAACCGATCGCGAATCCCTTGCCGGTAGCAGCGGTAGTATTCCCTAAAGAATCCAAGGCATCTGTCCTTTTCCTTATTTCAGGGCCTAATCCGGACATTTCCGCGTTGCCGCCCGCGTTATCAGCGACAGGGCCATAAGCATCGGTAGCAAGCGTAATACCTAAAGTAGAAAGCATGCCTACGGCAGAAATCCCAACCCCATAAAGCCCCATATTAAAATTAGACGCTCCGCCGGAAACATAAAAACTAATAAGAATCGCCGCGACCACCACAACAACAGGAACCGCGGTTGAAAGCATGCCTATGCCAAGCCCGCTTATAATTACCGTAGCAGGCCCTGTCTGAGAGCTAAAACATATTGAACGCGTAGGCCTATACCTATCAGAAGTAAAAAATTCTGTGGATAGGCCGATTAAAATACCGGTGATAAGCCCGGATAAAATAGACCAATAAACCCCTATATGCTCTAATCCCAAAGTAAAACGTATGACAAAATAAGAACAAACAGCGATAATAAGAGCCGATGAAAACACACCCCTTCTCAAAGCCCAAAGAAGCGTTCCCTGTTCCGCTTTTTCACCCGAACGCACAAAGAAAGTGCCTATGATTGAGGCAACAACGCCGACAGCAGCCATAACCAATGGAATAGTGATTCCGCTTATGCCCAAGCCCGCGGCAACAGCTAAAGCCATCGTCGCGACTATTGAGCCTACATATGATTCATATAAATCGGCTCCCATTCCCGCAACATCCCCTACATTATCTCCCACATTATCAGCAATAACCGCGGGATTCCTGGGATCATCTTCAGGTATGCCAACTTCAACTTTTCCCACTAAATCCGCGCCGACATCAGCGGCCTTAGTAAATATTCCTCCGCCAACCCTGGCAAAAAGCGCCTGGGAACTTGCGCCCATGCCAAAACAAAGCATAGTGGAAGTAATCGCGCCTATCTTATCCATACCCGCGGGCAAACTGTGATTTGTATAATACCAATCAAGCAAAAAATACCAGATGCTTAAATCCAAAAGCCCCAACCCCACCACCACCATCCCCATAACCGCGCCAGATGAAAAAGCTACTTTGAGCCCGCTATTCAAACTCTTTCTTGCCTCATTAGCCGTCCTGGCGCTTGAATTCGTAGCAACAATCATCCCGATGTAACCGGCAAGCCCTGAAAAAAAACCGCCGGTTAAAAAAGCGAACGGGACAAAAATCGGAAGGTAATTTTTAAAAGAAAGTCCCAATAAAATAAAAAACACGACAGCGAAAAATATTGAAACTCCAAAATATTGCCGCCTCAAATACGCCCTTGCTCCTACTTTTACGGCAAGGGCTATTTCTTTCATCTTGTCCGTGCCTTCATCCAGCCTTAAAATCCTGAACGCTAAAAAAGCGGCGAACGCCAAAGCTAAAATAGAACCCAACGGCACAAGATACAATAAGTTAAAATCTGACATTTCTTATTCCCTTCTTCCTTTCAGAAACTGTTTACCCCGTTAGAGATAAACCTAAATAGCACAGCCATAATCTCTAGCGAGGTTTAGAAAAACCCCGCCCGCGAATTTCTTATGGCGGACGGGGTAATTATTAAAGTTATTTTATTTTTTCTTTATTTTATCTACTGCCTCGGAAACCATCTTGCCGATTAAATCTTTACAGCCCAATCCAAAAGCCAGGCCAAAACCTAAAGACAAAGCCGCCAAAAAGGCGATAACCAGCGAATTGATAAAACCTATGCCTATTTGAAGCTGTTCCAGGGCGATAATTACGGCAGAAATTATTATAACCACTTCTACTATTTTCGCCAAAAGATTTGACTGGGAAACCCCGGCATTTACCGCCGCGGTCTTAACAGCCGCGGACAAAAACGTGGCTATAAACATACCTAACGCCAAAACGATTATGGCTATAATAACCTTAGGTATATACAGGACTACCTGATTCAATAAATCGGCTGCCGCGGTTAACCCAATGGCATCAACAGCCATGCAAAGCGCGATCAAAAATACCAGCCAATAAGATATAGAACCCAACAACTCGGCGATAGTAAGTTTAATGCCTCCTTTACTCAGGAAAGCGTTTACGCCAATTTGATCAGCTATAGAGTCAATTTTAACAAGTTTAAAAAACTTAGTAATTATACGCTGTATCAATTTAGCAATCAGCCATCCGATAAGCAGGATAAAAATTACCGTAATGCCGCTGCGAAGCAATTCCCCGATACTGCTCAAGAAATTACTCACCGGTTCAAATAACACCGTTTTCCACATATACACCTCCCATTGTTAACACATAGCTTAGAGTGAGTTAAATTATATACGCTACCCACTACCACCTATGCGCTATTCTTTAACGCCGCTTTAATAAAATCCCGGAATAAAGGATGCGCGTTATCCGGCTTTGACTTAAATTCAGGATGAAACTGCACTGCCACAAACCAGGGATGATTTTTTAACTCTATCATCTCCACCAAATTTTTTGCCCTGAATACCCCGGAAAAAATCATTCCTTTTTTGCTCAAGGCAGCCTTGAATTTATTATTAAACTCATACCTGTGCCTATGGCGTTCAGAGATATCGCTTTTTTTGTAGGCGGCATAAGCCAGTGTTTTCTTTTTTACCAAACACCTGTACCCCCCCAGCCGCATCGTGCCGCCCTTATCCTTTATTTTCTTCTGTTCTTCCAACAAGCTAATCACCGGATAACGCGTGCGTTTGCTGAATTCCGTAGAGTTGGCATCTTTTAATCCGCAGGAATTACGGGCAAATTCAATCACGGCTGTCTGCATCCCCAGGCAAATACCAAAATAAGGCATTTTATTAACCCGCGCGAAATGAATAGCCTGAATTTTTCCCTCTATGCCGCGGGTGCCAAATCCTCCGGGGACAAGAACTCCGTCTACATTGCTTAAAAATGTATACGCCCCTTGCTTTAAGATATCTTCGGAATCAACCTTTACGATTTCAACTTTAGCTTTATTAGCGATACCGCCATGCATCAATGCCTCATAAATAGATTTATAGGCGTCCTGCAAAGCAATATACTTGCCTACCACCGCTATTTTAACGCTGCGCTCGGGATTTTTTACAACATTTACAACACTGGCCTTCCAATTCTTTAAATCGCGTTCACGATAGGCAATGCCAAGTTTACGTAAAATCAAAGCATCCAGGTTATCTTCTTGTAAGGTAAGCGGGACTTCATAAATATTCGCCACATCTACCGCGGCAATGACCGCTTCCGGCCCTACATTACAAAATAAAGAAATCTTTTCTCGTACATCATGAGTCAGTTTTTTTTCCGTACGGCAGAGGAGTATATCCGGCTGAATACCGATTTCCCTTAATTTCCCCACGCTATGCTGCGTAGGTTTAGTTTTTATTTCATCGGCGCTTTTAATATACGGGATCAGGGTTAAGTGTATATCTATGGCATTGCCCGTTCCCAGCTCCTGCTTTAATTGCCTTATCGATTCCAGAAAAGGCAGGCTTTCGATATCGCCTACGGTACCGCCGATTTCAACAATAACCACATCGATATTACGTAATGCAGCCACATGCTTTATAGAATATTTTATCTCATCAGTTATATGGGGAATAACCTGAACAGTACTGCCTAAATATTTTCCCTTACGTTCTTTTTTAATTACAGATTCATAAATTTTACCTGTGGTAATATTATTATCCCTGGAAAGGACGGCGTTTGTAAACCTCTCGTAGTGGCCTAAATCAAGGTCTGTTTCCGCGCCATCTTCAGTAACATAAACCTCTCCGTGCTGATAGGGATTCATCGTGCCCGGATCTACATTTATATAAGGATCGCACTTTATGATGGAGATTTTAAGGCCTTTTGATTCGAGGAGTTTTCCGATAGAAGCAGAGGCGATGCCTTTACCCAGGCTGGAAACAACGCCCCCTGTTATAAATATATATTTTGTCATATACAAAAATTAAAATATCATATAAAAATATTACTGTCAATACAATTTAGCCCAAAATAACAACTTTTCTTCTTGCTGCTAAAGAACCGGCTTATCGGTTAATGCTTTATTTTTTGCGCTTTTCTATTTCAATAAGCGCGTCAACTATTTTCTTGTCGAAATGCAGCCCTGCTTCTTTCTGAAGTATCTCCAAAGCCTTCTTTTTCGAATAGGCCTTCCGGTAAGGCCTGTCGGAAGTAAGAGCCTGATAGGCATCGGCTATGGCTATGATGCGCGCGCTAAGCGGAATTTCTCCATTCTTTAACCCAGAAGGATAACCTAATCCATCAAGCCTCTCATGATGATGCAAAACTATAGGCACGACATCTTTTAAAAAATGTACCGCTCTTATAATTTCAGCTCCTATCTGCGGATGCGTCTTGATTATTTTATATTCTTCCGGGCTGAGCTTGCCTTTTTTTCTTAATATTACATCGCTGATGCCGATTTTACCTATATCATGCAAAACAGCTGACTTTTCTAAATTATTCAGCGACTGCTTACTCAGGCCCAGTTTTTTACCAAGCGCGACCGCTATGGAAATCATGCGATCAGCATGCTCGGCGGTATAATAATCGCGCGCTTCAAGCGACTTAGAAAACGCGTACATGGATTCAAGCACAGCCTGATCAACCCGCTGGCCAAGCTTGCTTATCTTTCTTTTTAAAACATCCACATCCTCTTTATAATCATCACTTACCGTTTTAGCTTTTTTACCCCTGTATAACTCGCTAAAAACAGCCGCCCTATTGCCTCCGGCATCCTTTGCTCTCTGAAGCGCCTTATCCGCGGCATCGAATATCGCCTTCGTAGTAACCAAATTATTGCTAACAGAAAAATCAGCTATGCCGATACTTACTTTAATTTTAATAAAACTACTTGCTACTTTAAATATCTGCTTATTTATCTGGGCAATTAACCTGTTGGCTATGCTTAAGGCATCGCGCTTATTTGTCTGCGGCATAATAACCACAAATTCTTCGCCGCCGTAGCGGGTTAATATATCCGTTCTGCGTAAAAGTGCTTTTAAAAATGAGGAGAATTCAACCAGAACCCTGTCGCCTGCCGCGTGGCCGTAAGCATCATTAATCGACTTAAAATAATCTATATCGATTATGATAAGCGAGAGAGATAAAGAGTGCCTGCTGGAAAATTCTATTTCGGTAGAGAGCCTGTCCATAAGATAGCGGTAATTATAAAGCCCCGTATGCGGGTCGCGAAGCGCCAATGCCTGCAGGCGCTGCATGGTTTTTTTAGTTTCCTCCTGCCGCCTTTTAATATCCGTGATATCCCGGGATAAATGCACTACCGCTTTTATAGTGCCATTTTTATCAAAAATAGGGTGGGTAATTATTTCGGAATAATAAGTATTGCCGTTTTTGTCATAATGCACATGCTCGGCCCTTGCCACACGGCGGGTTTTTAGAGTTTCAAGCATGGGGCATTTATCTTTAGGGGGAAGGCAGGGAGAATTCTTATGATGAGTAATTTCATAACATTTTTTGCCTCTGATGTCTTTAGTTAGTAAGCCTTCTTTTCTACGGTAACCTCTATTGGCGGCAATAATGGAATAATCCTTCGGGTTTATAACAATAAGTATATCCGAAATGCTATCCAATATGGCATTAAAAAGAGAGCTATCCAGCTCAAAGTTATAATCGCCATTTATCTGAGAATTGTTCTTTAAAATACCATTCTTTATTTTTCTGGATACCATATTTTTTATTTAAATTCAGAATTTCGCATCCTCTCAGAATGCTTTAATTTAAACCAGCCGCATAAAAAACATTTTTGAATTCCCCGTTTATTTACTCTGCCGCAATATTGCCCGGCAACATGCCAACAAGGGCTTTGTGTTTTATAAGCAGGGCATTTAACCCGTGTTTTTTTGTCGCATTGCCAGTATTCCCAGCATGTTCTCGGATTCTTTTCAGACATAGTCAATACTATCCCCCAGCCGGCAGCCGTAAAACTTATGATTGTTTAAAATTGCTGCCTGAATCAAGCCGAGGCGGATTTAGGTATAGTAAAAACAAATTTGCTTCCTTTACCTAAAACGGACTCTACCCATACTTTACCTTTATGTGCTTCTATAATGGCTTTGACGACCGATAATCCTAAGCCGGTACCGCCCCTTTGGCGGGATTCCTTATCATAAATCTGCTGGAATTTATCGAAAATCTTATTTCGTGCCTCCTCCGCTATGCCCTTGCCGGTATCAGAGACCGAACACTCAATGATGCTCTCCCTATCCTCTATGGCAATATTAATTTTTCCGCCGTCCGGAGTAAATTTAACCGCATTGGAGATAAGGTTTATTAGAACCTGTTCCAATTTATTAAAATCTGCGTAGATAACGCTCAAATCCTGCGGCACAGAATAACTAATTGCTATTTTTTTCTGATCGCATAATAATGTAAACCCGGCTATGCAGCGCTTGATGATTTCCACCATATCCACTTTTTCAATATTTAATTCATAAACTCCTGACTCAAATTTAGATAAATCCAGAAGGTCGCTGGTCAGGCCAAGCAGCCGTTCGGAGGTATTTTTCACAATTTCCAGGCAATTCTTTTGCTCCTGGTTAACTTCTCCAGTTATGCCTTCCAGTATATTATTCGCGCTCGCCTTTATTATGGTCAAAGGGGTGCGTAATTCATGCGTCGCCATAGAAATAAAATCCGTTCTGATCTGTTCGGCTTCTTTTATCCGGCTTATGTCTTTAAATAAACAAACCGCTCCTATTATTTTAGCGTCATCTCCCCTTAAAAGGGAAATACTGCTTAAGATGGAAATGTTTTTGCTTCTTCCGGCAGAGCCTTTTTTATTATACGGCATCAAATTAAATTCGGCGTCTATTATATCTTTTCCGGATGAAAATGCCTGCGCAAAATAACACTCTTCTTTGCATAGAGATCCGGAAAAAACATCGCAGCATTTTTTCCCCAGAATATCTTTGGCAGGAACTGCGAGCATATTCTCCATAGCCGGATTAAAAGAAGTAATCACCTTGTTTGCGTCCAATGTCATAAGGCCTTCAACAAGATTGGAGAGTATAGTTTCAAGTTTTATTTTTTCGACAGTAGAATTATATAACTGTTTATCCAGCAACACGCTTATCCGTGATAATATCTCTACATCATCGGAAGGCCCGGAATTTATTTTAAGCGATTTAGGATGGGTTCTGCGGTAATTTTGCGCGAATTTTTCTACCGTATTCAAGATAAGCTCCGAAGTATTGAAGTTCTTAACCATAAATTCATCGGCGCCAGTTTCAAAACTCCAGAATTTTTCTCGCTTTCCTTCGGCGCTGGTTAATATCAATACGGGAGTTGAAGAAATGCTCACGTCATCCTTGAGGAGGCGGCACACCTGATAACCATTCATCCGGGGCATAAAGATATCTAAAAGTATAACATCCGGGCGCTCGCGATAGGCGGCTTTTATGGCTTCTATGCCGTCGGCGGCAAGAATAATGCCAAATCCTGCTTTTTTAAAAATAGAGCTGAGCATATTTCTGACAGTAGGGCTGTCATCGGCTATTAGAATTTTTATATTATTCATTATATTCTTTGTTTTACCGTTTCTATATTTTTTTTGCACGCCGCCAGCAATACGTCCACGGTTACATCTTCGGAAAAAACCACAATTTCATCCTTTGATTTTTTCTCCAGCATGTTTATGGCATTACGGAATTCACGTTCGGCTTTCTTAAACTTTTTCTGGCAGTAAAAAATATTGGCCAGGTTAAAATAAGCCAGGACCACCTCCGGGCTGATATAAATTACCTTTTTGAATTGCTCGATAGCGTCGCCTAAATCACCCAGCCTATCCGATAAAACTCCCATTAAGTAATAGGCCTCAATAAAAAGATTGTCTATTTTAATAATCCTTTTCAATTCCGCCACCGCCTCCTGATATTTGCCCTGATTAGCCAATATGGTTGCCTTGGCAAAATATGCCTTAATAAAAGCGGGGTCATTAGTTATAACTTTATCAAATAACTCTAATGCCTTTTCATGCTCTTTAATATTGAATAATCTTATGCCTTCCTGGTATAAAACTTCCGATGCTTCCCTGGAAACCTTTTTTTCCCGCTCTTCTTTTAAGGCAATATTTTCTTCCATTTGGCGAAAGGATTCTTCGCTCGGCGGCTCTTCGGTAAGCTTAATATCCGCAAGATCAAGCTCCGGGATACTTATAAAAGGCTTCTCAGCCTCTGCCTGATAATCCATAGTTTTTGTATATATAAAAGCGTGCGGGAATTCAATCGGTTTAAATTTGTCGGAAATCTGCCAAAGGCTTTCCGCCGGCCCAATGAACAAATAGCCCTGATCGTTTAAGCAATTATAAAAATTATCAATAATTCTTTTCGTATTGTCCAAATTGAAATAAATCAGTACGTTACGGCAGAAAATAATATCTACATCGCGCATATAATCCAGGTTAAAATCGTCCGTGGCCAGATTATGCCTCGTAAACCTGACCAAGCTCTTGACCCTGTCAGCGATTTCATATTCATTGCCATTGACAGTAAAATATTTTTCTAATATCTCCGGGCTTAAATTTCTTATCGCGCGCCGGCCATAACGCCCGAATCTTGCCTTATCAATCCTTTCCCTATTTACGTCAGTGGCAAGAATCGCGGTATTATGGTAGTTGGCATCCGGGAAAACTTCCAGCAATTTTATCGCCAGAGAATAAGGTTCTTCCCCGGTAGAACATCCCGCGGACCATATCTTTAGCATAATAGATGCGGCATCCTCAAGATTCTTTAAATCTTTATTAAGAAAATTAAATTTTCTTTTTATGATTTCCGGGAGGACATAACCTCCCAGGACATCAAAATGCGCCAAGGTCCTGAAAAAATCGGTTTCGCCTATTGTTACGGTATCAAGCAATGCCAGCAATTCCGCCCTGCCCGAAGAAAAAGAGGTCAAAAAATTGTAATACTGCTTAAACGACGAAATCCTGTTTTTCTGCATGCGTTCATAAATAGAAAATGACAATAAGCTTTTCTGTTCATCGCTAAAACATATGCCGCTTTCGGCCAGTATAAGGTCGCGAAAAAGCTCAAATTCATCCTGAGCAAGAATGTTCTCATTATGATATAAATTATGCGCCATTGAATATTTTTCCGGATGTCAACAAATTAAGCCTGGATGAGGTCTTCAGCCGCGCTTATTATTTCCTGCGGATTAACGTTTTTGGTTATAAACTTATCCGCCCCGCATTTAAGACCAGTCTCTTCGGACTCTTTATCGGCCCTGCCGGTAAGCATCAATACTTTTGTGGAGCTGAGGCTCGCGTCTTTCTTAATCATGGTGCAAACATGAAAGCCATCAAGCTTAGGAAGCATTAAATCAAGGATAACCAGGCTTGGCTTTTCTTTTCGTACGATATTTAAAGCATCCGCGCCATTATTCGAAGTAATAATTTGTCGTCCTTTATCCTCAAGCCCATTCTTTAATACCTGCACTATCGTGGGGCTGTCATCTACAATCAATATTTTAAGCATCAAAATTCTCCTTCACAAGAAGTGAATACCTACGCAATTGCCCACAAGGGCACAGCGGCGCAATACAATTAAGCGCCGGCTGCCTTATAAGCGTGGGGTATTCCTAATCTCAACCAAATGCTTTACTTGCTCCTCTCCCAACACAGACTCTAAATCTAAAATCATCACCATATTGTCGCCAATTTTAGCTACCGAAGAAACAAGGTTATTATCTATCTGCGAACTTACCACCGCCGGAGCGCTTTCTATGGCCTCCCGGGTTAGGCTTACTACCTCAATAACACTATCGACGATAAGGCCCAGCAAGGCATCTTTTAGGCGCACTATCATAATACGCGTATCCTTATCTGTGGGGGAAACTTTTAAATCAAAGTATTTTCTTAAGTCCACAATGCCTATAATATGGCCTCTCAGGTTTATAACGCCTTCTATAAAAGAAGGCGTTTTAGGTATAGGCGAAATTTCGCGAAACATCAAAATTTCCCGGATATTTTTTACATCAACGGCAAAGTAATCACCTGCCAATGTGAATATAACAATATTAACCGCCTCTTTATTGTTCTGATGTTCGTGCATTATTACTCCTAGCAGCCCACGCTTTTTGGGCTGCTATGCCGAATCTTGCTGAGAAAGATTTCGAGCGGTATTCTGCGAGAAATCTTTCCAGCGCTTAAGATTTGGCATTTCTGTTTTTCAGCCCGCGTTTTTTGGGCTGCTAATTATTTTAGGAGGTCCTCGGCTATCTTATCTATAGATAAAACCTTATCTATCGCGCCGCGTTCTATCGCTTCTTTGGGCATGCCGAAGATTACCGATGTTTTCTCATCCTGGGCAATAGTCCTGCCGCCTGATTTTTTAATTTCACCTATTCCATCCGCGCCGTCTCTGCCCATCCCGGTAAGTATGATGCCTATGCCTTGCTCATTATAAACCTTAGCTATCGAACTAAATAATATGTCGGCAGACGGTTTAAAATTTCGGTAAGGAGGGTCATCTCCAAGCCTGATTATCCCGCCTTCAGCAACTCGCATATGTAATCCGCTTGGGGCGACATAAGCCATGCATTTGGTAATTTCTTCATTATCTTCGGCAATCTTTATCTTAAAAGCGGAAATCTTAGACAACCATTCTACTAATCCATGCGTAAAGCCGCGGGCGATATGCTGAACTATCAAAATTGCCCAGGGGAAATCTACGGGAAGCTTATTAAGGATTGCTGCCAGTGCCTGCGGGCCGCCGGTAGAGGCGGCAATGGCTATCACGCCCTTAAATTCCAGATCTCTTTTTGATTTTTTTGTCTCAGCCACAAGATGGATCGAGTCCGAAGATACCAGGCTCTGCTGCAGCTTAGCCAAAGGATGTTTAATTACTTTAATATTGGCTAAAAACTTTATCTTTTTTATTAAGTTGTTCTTTGAATTATCCTCTACCAGCATCTGTTCAAAACTTGTCTTTTCAATCACATCCAATGCCCCGAAAGATATAGCCCTAAATACCTCGTCTTTTTTACGCTGATGGGAAGAAGTAAGCATAAGTATAGGGGTAGGCTTATATGCCATAATCTGCTTTGTCGCCTCCACGCCGTCCATATCCGGCATTACGATATCCATGGTTATGATATCCGGGCTTAACTCTGTTGCCAGGCGAAGGCCCTCTCTACCGGTTTGGGCGACCCCTACTACCCGCAACTCATGATCAGACTCTAAAATCTTGGTAAGGATTTTTGATATCAGAGGAGAATCTTCTACTATAAGAACCTTAATCAAATTTTGAATCCTTCCTTCAATTTATATATCGCCCATATTTAGCTTAGTTTAAATTTACTAATTGCCCGCTTGAAATCTTCGGCCAATTTACTCAATTGAAGAGAACTATTGGCTATCTGCCTGGCCGCGGAAGCAAATTGTTTTGTTACCGTATCGACATTCTTCATCGCTTCCGCTACCTGCCCGGAAGCGCTCTTTTGCTGCTGGGTGGCTAAAGATATTTCTTTGGCAAGCTTGGCAGTATCAGCCACCATATTCAGCCCTTCGGACACCCCGCGCGTGGAATCTTCTATGCCTATTACCACGTTATTCGTATCCGCTTGAATCTCCGCTATAAGCTGGCGTATTTCTTCCGTTGATTCAACAGAACGTTCAGCCAGCCTTCTAATCTCGTTTGCCACAACCGCGAAACCGCGGCCCGCCTCACCGGCGCGCGCCGCCTCTATTGCCGCGTTTAACGCCAGAAGGTTCGTCTGAGAAGATAAATCATCTATCATCGCGGTTATCTTCCCTATAGTCTGTGATTTCTCGCCCAAAGCAAGGATTTTCTTGGTCGCATCAGATACCCGGGTATTGACTTCTTTCATCTCTATAAGCGTGCGCTCGGCTGAACGCGTTACATTATAGGCATTCTCAGCTATGGAAGATGCCGTGCGCGAAAGCTCTTCCATGGTAGCGGATGTCTCGGTTACGGCGGAAGATTGTTCTGTCAAACCTACGCTCTGTTCTTCCGTAGACGAGCGTATCTGCAAAGTTTCTTTGCTTAGTTCAAGGCCGGCTTCGTACACATGAGAAATCAACTGCCGTAAACTATTAACCATATCGTTAAATGATTCGGCCAATGGCTTCAGAACAGAAACGATGTCCATGTCTGCCTGCTGTGTGAGGTCATTTTTAGAAGAGGCGATAACGGAAAAATCTACGAGTTTCTGAATACCTGCCTCCAGCTCTTTCTTGGCTGTTACGGCCGCGCCTTCTTCCATTCTTTTTTCTATAATCATATGGTGCATAATCTCTACGGTTTTATTAAAACTTTCGGCAAATTTTCCAAATTCATCGTTTGATTTTATGTCTAATATCAAATCATAATTACCCATGCTTAATCCTCTTGATGTCGTCAGAATTATGTCCAGCGGCTTTAATATTTTTTTGATTATTTTATATATAAATAATATGGCCAGCAAAACCACAAATAAAATAATTGGAAGCTTAAAAAATATATTAATGCTCAATAAACATGCCGCGGAGATCAGTAAAGCGCTTAAGATAAACACCCCCGTCGAAGCAAACAATAATTTTTTGCCAACTGACATTCAACACCCCCCAATTAGAATTTAAGATTAAACATTAAAATGTAAAGCTGAATTGAGAACCAAAAATATAAAATTAATTTTTCCCGAAATATTTCACCCTATCAAACGCTCTATCGCATCCAGAAGATTGGCCTGGTCAAAGGCTGTCTTTACTATATACGCCTGCGCCCCCACATCGATGCCGCGCCTTTTATCTTCTTCTTTGGCCAGTGCCGTGACAAATATTAAAGGTATTTCTTTATATTGCTCATTTTTTCTTAGCGCGCCGCAAAACTGAAATCCATCCATCCTTGGCATCTGCACATCGCAGACTATTAAATCATATTTAGACTGTGCCAGCTTATCCAATCCTTCAAGCCCGTCTATGGCGACATCGACAGAATAGCCGTGCGATTGAAGCATGTTACGCTCAAGTTCACGGGTAGTCAAAGAATCCTCCACCACTAAAATTTTCTTTCTGCTTTTTTCTTCTTTCGTGGCCAGGCGCGCCGGTGAAAGCGCGGGATGCGTCAGCCGGCTGGAAGCGATAAGGTCGGCGATATCAAGGATTACAATAACATCTCCTGTGCCCAATATGGTCGCGCCGGATATATTTTTTACCTTGCCAAGGTGAGCGCCCAGGCTCTTTATAAACACCTCCTGCTCTCCGATAATATCATCAACTATGAATCCTACTCTCTTCTCAAGCGAAGTAGCGACAACTACCGGAAATTTTTCATCTTTTTTTTCCTTTGCGTCTTCATCAACCGCGGAAGACAACCCCAAAACATCGGATAGTTTTGCCAAGGCAACCGCATGCCCTCTTATTTGTACCGCCATCTTGTTTTCTATCGTGGAAATACTTGAACGTTCTACTTCCAATGATTCTTCTATAGACAAAACGGGAAAGGCGAAAGTCTGCCCGAAAACCTTCACCAGTAATACATCGATTATGGCGATAGTAAGCGGAAGTTCCAGGGTGATCAGGGTCCCCTTGCCTTTTTCTGACTCAACGTGCACCTTGCCCTTGAGCTGATCTATCTGGCTTTTAACCACATCCAGCCCTATACCCCTGCCCGATATATCGGTAATAATCGGAGAGGTGGAAAATCCGCTCCTGAAAATAAAACCGTAAATCTGCTCTTCATTCATGCTCGACAATTCAGTATTAGAGCATAAATTCTTCTTTAAGGCCACTTGTTTGATCTTCTCCATGTCCAGGCCTTTACCGTCATCATAAATACGTATAATGACTTGCCCGCCTTCCTGAGAAGCAGAAAGGCGAATCTCGCCCTCTTCTTTTTTACCGAGCGAGCGTCTTAGCTCAAGCGTTTCAATGCCATGATCAACGCAATTGCGCAGAATATGCACAAGCGGTGATTTTATGCCTTCTAAAACCTTTTTGTCCAGCTCGGTATCCTCTCCGTCTATAATAAAGTTGACTTTTTTTGCCTGCTCATAAGCGATATCGCGCACAAGGCGGGGAAACTCATCAAAAACACTGGAACAGGGAAGCATACGCATTTCTTTCATGCGCTGCTGCAGCTCATCTATGACCGGGTCCATATGTAAAGCTTCGTTTGAAATATTTTCAAAAATCGCCAGCATCTCTTCCCTGATTTTTTCGGCATCAACATTTGACTGATGAAGAGATTCCAGCGCCTGGCCGTATTTCTCGCCACGCCGAAAATATTCGTCATTTTTAAATTCTTCGAAAAAGTTAGCGAGCCGTTTTTGAGAATCTTTTGTAAGTTTGGTTATTTTTTTCAGGGTGATTATTTTTTGTGATGTTTTTATCTTATTAATTACCATCTCGCCCAATAAATTCAATAATTTATTTATGCGGCTCAAGGGAACACGCACGTACTCCTCAATCTGGCCGGAAACTTGGGAATAATCGTCTTTTACGGAATAAACCGTATCCGGGCTGGCTTTATCGGCTGGTGAGATTTCTTCTTTTTTTATTTCCGCATCGGGAAGGGATTCTTCGGATAAAGGCTCTTTTAACTGGGCATCTTTCCTTATTAGCCTATCTTTTTTGCGCGGTTTACTTTCTTCGGGACTGACGGCTTGCGGCGTTTCCGGATCTTTTGATAAATAAAGTTCCAGTGAACTGCAGACAGAAGCCACATCTATTTCTATCTTGGCATCTTTTATGATACTATTTAAAATACTCTTTACCGCGTCTAGGGCAGAGAATAATTTATCCGCCGCGGAAGGATTAAATTTTATTTTTTTATCGGTTACGGCGCCAAAAATATCCTCCATGCGGTGGGCTATCTCTTGTATCTCAAAAAATCCCATCATGCGCGCCACACCTTTTAAGGTATGGGCAATGCGAAACAATTCCTTTACTATATCTTCATCGTTGGGATTTTTCTCTAACTTAACCAGACCTTTACTTAATTTACCGATATGTTCATCTACTTCCGCCTTAAAGGTCGCGATAAACTCGGAACGATTAAATTTGGCAGTCATTATTACAATCCTTTATTCATCAGCCGTTTCAGTATTGGCACCGCCCATATCTGACCTGAATTTATTCACGGCTTTTTTAAGGTTACCAGCTAAACTTCCCAGCTTTGTCGCGCTTGTAACAGACTGCTTGGCCGAGACGGCAATTTGTTTGGTAACAGTATCTACGTTTTTCATTGCCTCCGAGACTTGGCTGGAAGCGCTCTTCTGCTGCTGGGTGGCTAAAGATATTTCTTTGGCAAGTTTTGCCGTATCTTCTACCATGCTTAAACCTTCGGACACGCCCTTTGTGGAATCTTCTATGCCGATTACCACGCTATTTGTCCCCGCCTGGATTTCATTAATTAACTGCCTTATTTCTTCGGTGGATTCCACGGAACGCTCGGCTAATTTTCGTATCTCGCTTGCCACAACCGCGAAACCGCGTCCAGCTTCACCAGCGCGCGCCGCCTCTATTGCCGCGTTTAATGCCAGGAGGTTTGTCTGGGAAGACAAATCGTCTATCATGGCGATAATCTTACCTATTGTCTGTGATTTCTCGCCTAAAGCAAGGATTTTTTTTGTCGCGTCGGATACCTTAGCGTTCACTTCTTTCATTTCTATAAGCGTGCGTTCTGCCGCGCGCGTTACATTATAGGCGTTCTCAGCTATGGCAGATGCCGTACGCGAAAGCTCTTCCATGGTAGCCGATGTTTCGGTTACAGCGGAAGACTGCTCCGAGGCGCCGGATGCCTGTTGTTCGGTAGTAGCCATCATTTGCGTGGCACAGGAAGTAAGCTCTAAAGTCGCGTTACGTATCTCTTGCATTAAATTTTCTATAAGGTTTATCCGCTTAACCGCGGCACCCTCTTCCATTCTCTTTTCTATAATCATCTGGTGCAAAATATCCACCGCCTCATTAAAACTTTTAGCAAACCTGCCAAATTCATCATTTGATTTTATATCTAATATCAGGTCGTAATTACCGTAAGTTATACCTCTGGCTACGCTGGTTATCGTATTTAAAGGAGAAAGCGCTCTAAATACGACATAACCGATGGACAATAAACTGAATGCCAGGAATAATACAATATACAATATCTCCTGCAGAGGATCCATCTGGAACTTAACCAGCCAAACAACTATGGCCACCAGCAAAGCAATTAATATCGCGACAGGTAAAAGCAGTTTGTACTTTATGCTCATTTTATCCTCCCCGGAAAATACAAAATAAAACCTCTGGCATAAGACACCTCTTCCTTAAATAGCTTATTAACAAGTACGAAATGAAGCTCCGCGGGCTAAATCCCGGGGATAGTCGGACTGTTATTATAATTACCGCGGTTTACAAAAATAGGCCTACTAGCTAACCTTAATATCTTCGCCCTTGCCGTATTCTTTATAAACCTTACAGATTTTGCAAACACTGACATCCATGCCAGACTCGCCCTTGCAGATAGTACCTTTTATAACCCAGCAAGGCTGCTCTTGCCTTTTATAGGCCGGGCAACTTGGCGCCCCTCCCGGCTTAACTTCACAACCCCTAACTTCCCAGCAAGCGGTTTTCCCTTCCCAAAACCCTTTTCCTTTTGGTAAAGCCATTTTTCCCTCCCATGTTAACAGTCAATATATCTCCACTCTCCTTATTAAATCCCGCCATAGCGGGAATCAGCCACCTACCTGTTTCTTACAGATAAAATTTTCTCCACATTAAGAATCGCAAAAAATATATCCTCAAGTTTACATACGCCTACAATATATTCGGCGCGTTCCTGATCAAATATTTCCAGCGGAGGATCAATCTTGCTTAATTCCACATCTACTACTTTCGGCGTATCTTCAACGATAATGCCTGTTTCTATCTCCCTCGAATTAATAACCAAAAGGCGGCTATTTTTCGTAAGTGCCGCATGAGACAGGCCAAGTAATTTCCGTAAATCCGTAACCGAAATAATATTGCCTCGTAAATTTACTATTCCCGATATATAATCAGCAACACATGGCAGGCGCACAACTTCCGCAAGCATTGATACATCTTTTACCTTTGAAATCTCGATACCATACCATTCTTTACCAAGCGAAAAAGTTACAAATTTTATCCGCCGTTCCCGCGGCCGGTTTTCATCTTCATAAAAATCAATGCTTGATGCCGTATTTGAAGCATCGTTCTGGGCACTGGCCATTTTTGTTATCTTGTTTTTATCTTCCATATTATTTAAATATTGCTTTCTTAGTTAAAATAACACAAAAACTTGAAAAAGCAAAACATTTTTACTCTTTTTACGCTTTAGCCGCCTGTGCGGCATGCGGCGCCTGCGTGCCTATGTGTCATACGGCTCCATATGTACAACTACGTCTGACACGCCTTCAACATTCTTCTCAATTTCTTCTTCTATTATGCCGCTTAATTTATGCGCCGCATCCATGCGCGTATCTTTATTGACTAAAACATGTAAATCTACGTGTATATCATCGCACCTTCCGCGCGTCCTGATTTTATGCACGCTCCTGACTCCCTCTATGGCCATCACCAGGGATTCTATTTTTTTGCTATCCAATACCGCCCTATCGCATAAAACAAGCGAGCTGTCTTTTATAATTTCAAAAGCCGAATATAAAATAAATACGGCGATAAACATGGCTATTATCGGGTCTAATGCATACCAACCTAATTTTACGGCAATGAGAGCAAAAATAACCGAACATGAGGTAAGAATATCAGCCCGGGTATGCATAGAATCGGCTATTAATATATCACTGTTAAGCTTCCTGCCAAGCCTGTATTCATAAAGCATCACCGAAATATTTATGCCAAGAGTGATAAAAATAACTACCAGCCCTAAAAAAGTACTTCCCATAGCAACAGGATTATTAAAACGCCCCATACTTTCGTGTATTATGCCTATGGAAACAAGAAATAACAAAAAGGCTATGCCGATGGAAGCGAAAGTTTCATATTTCTTATGGCCGTAGGGGTGAGACTCATCTTTGGGGCGGGAAGCAAACCAAATTCCGAATAAGCCGATTATATTGGAAGCGCCATCTGAAAGGGAATGAAAGCCGTCGGCAACCATAGAATTGCTTTTAATCTTATAGCCAAAAATAAGCTTGGCCAAAGAAACAAACCAATTCAGGAACAAAATGCAGAGAAAAACTCTTTTTATCAACAAAGCCCTATTTTCATGCTTCATAACGCGTCAATATATCATCTATGGTTTGAATGGCGAAAGGCTTACGGAGAAACTCGGTTACTCCGGCACACTTGGCAAAATCTTCCCCGATGCCCTGATATCCGGATACCATAATTATCTTGGCCTGCGGATTTTCTTTTTTAATGACCCTTATTAAATCAATGCCGGAACAACGCGGCATTTCACAATCAATCAATACGACATCGTAGATATTACTTTCGATACAATGCCTTGCTTCATCGCCATCGTAGGCAAGGCTTATCTGGCAATCCCTCTTTTTTTCAAGGTATTTTTTCAAGGCCAGGCAATACTGCTCGTCATCATCCGCTATTAATATCCGCATCTTTAACTAACCTTTTATTTTCCAGCTTTAACTTTTAAGCTTGTCTTTTTTAACATCATTATAAATAGCCAAAGCCTCTTTGGCGGAAAGGCCCTGATGGACAATCTGCTTTACCGCTTTAATCATACCCACCGGGCAATCAGACTGAAAAATATTCCTGCCCATATCAACACCCACGGCTCCGTCGCGCACGGCGTTATAAGCCAGCTCCAAGGCGGCTTTTTCTTCTATTTTTTTACCTCCGGCGATTACGACCGGCACGGGACAAGCCTTAACCACTTCTTCAAAATTATCACAGTAATATGTTTTAACAAGATGCGCCCCGAGCTCCGCGGCGATACGGCAGCATAAACCCAAATAACGCGCGTCTCTTGCCATTTCCCTGCCTACAGCTGTCACCGCTAAAACCGGTATGCCAAATTTCTGCCCTTCGTCAACTAGTTTGGATAAATTCAGCAGGGTTTCTTTTTCGTGCTCGGAACCGACGAATATAGAAAGCGCCAATGCGGAAACATTAAGCCTTAACGCATCGTCTATCGCAACTGTAATCCCTTCATTTGCCAAAGAGTTACCGACTATACTGGTGCCGCCGGATACGCGCAGAACTATCGGAATATCCTGTTCGGCTTTCACCGATGCGCGCAAAACTCCCCGTGTCAGCATTAATGAATCCGCCCAAGGAATAAGCTCGCTTATTATCCCCGTGGGTTCTTCCAGGCCTGAAGTAGGCCCCAAAAAATATCCGTGATCAACGGCAAGCATTACTGTCTTGCCTGTATCGGGTTTAATTATACGGCTTAACCTGTTTTTCATTCCCCAATCCATCTTAACCTCCCATGAAAAAACAAATCTTTAAATTCCAATACACAAATAACAAATCATTCACCTTTGGTGAAATCTCGCCAGAGGAACTCTGGCGGACAAACAATATACAATATCAAAATCACAATGACCAAAACTAAAATGTTCTTGTCATCACTTCTGCGGTTTGATTATTACCTTCAAACATTCTTTTGCTTCGCTGACAAGCTTAAAACCCAGCCCTATGCCCTTAAGCGGTATCCGGTGCGTAATCATTTTTTCAAATACATCCTGATTCGCTTCCAATATCCGCAATGCCTCAAGGTGGTCAGTGGGGCTAGCGGCATAAGAAGAAACCAGTTTCCTTTCTGTGCGCCAAAAAAGCTTGTTTACGGATAAATTAACTGTCGTATCTTTATCGCTGGGCGCAAAGAATAATACTACTCCCGCTCTCTCCACTGAATCAAAAGCCGTGTTTATTGCGCTTTGCGCCTGAGTACATAATATCACAACATCAGCCAGCCTGCCACTATTAACATCGCCTAAATTACCGGGCTTATACTCTCCGGCATACATGCTAATATCCGCGCCTAGCTCCTTTGCCTTGGCAAGCCGAAAATCACAAATATCAAGCGCTATCACGCGCGCGGCTCCCTTTAACTTGGCCAGATAGATATGTAAGAGCCCGGCGATGCCGCTTCCTATAACTAAGATAGTCTGCCCGGGCCTGATATCAGCCACGCGCTGAGCCCGTAAAACGCATGCCAACGGCTCAATAAATGTAGCGCAATCATACGATAACCTGTCAGGTAAACGATAAGTTCCTAATTCCACATTTATCTTTGGAAGCCGCACGTATTCAGAAAATCCGCCGGGATAAAAATTAGTCGTACGCAGCGTATCGCATACGGTATGATGGCCATTTTTACAATAATAACACTCATTGCAGGGGACATGATGCGAAGCGCTTACCCTGTCGCCGACAGAGAATCCATCCACCCCTTCTCCGGCTTTGGCAACGATAGCGGAAATTTCATGCCCCAGCACCAAGGGAACACGATTTTCTCTATACCATTCCATTACATCGCTGCCGCATATACCGCATGATTCAACACGTAAAAGAAGTTCACCTTTGCCAATTTCAGGCACAGGCATTTGAGTAATACGCAAATCCGAATTGCTGTAATATAATGCGGCTCTCAATTTCTCTTCCCTACTTTTTCTTTTCTATCCTTTGGCTGATATAACTATACAGGCGCTTTTTATCATAATCATCAATATCAACAAATTCAACCCCTATTTCCAGCGGCAAAAGATCCTTATCTCCGGATTCTTTGCACCAGACAACCCTGCCCTGCCAGACCACCTTGCCGCGCGAATATACCGGCAAAGAATCCGAAGGAATCAGCAGCTCCAATTCCAGAAGCGTGCCGGGTTTTAAACTGGCATTGGTAAAAAATCTTACGCCGCCGGCGCTGACATTAATCGTGCGCGACCTATGCACTTGCTTGCCGGAAAACTCCAATATCCGATAGCGGACCGGCCATGCCTCATCCAGGCGCGGAAATTTTCTTCTCTCATCCATTATAGGTCATCCATTTTTTTTAAAGCGAAGATAAAACCATAAAAAAACTTATGACAATAATCGCGGCAGAGAAAAATAATTGAGAATGATAGACATAACAGGTTGATTCCTGCCTGCCGGCCTTTAGATTTCTTATCTCAATGTACGGTATAGGGGCACGCCTGTACCAGCCGGTAATTTGCACATCTTGCCCTATATAACGCGCCGAACGGAGCAGGCCGAAAAAAAAGTTAAATATGCCCAGCGGCTGCTGATAATCCAGAAAAATAATTCCGCTCTCATCCTGTAAAATAAAGTCCTCCGAATAAATAAGCCCGGGGATTCCCCGGCCGATAATTTTTCCTTTAACCACGCAAGGGACCGGCCTTACAGAAGAAACCTTGACTTTTTTCAAAAGCCCGCTCACCGTCATTTCGGCAAAATCTTTGGAAGGATAGGAAAATAAAACCTTAATCAAAGAACATATGCCGAAGACAAATAAACCAATCCCGGCAAAAAGCGCCTTTTGATTGGCCAGAAAAAACGCCGCGGCGGCTAAAAATCCAGCCGCAGGAAGAAAATTAACCGCAAGGTCGGTGAAAAATTCGTCCCAATAAGATTCCGGCCTGTTTTCATCAAATTGAATATATGGCTCTTTACCTAAAACCCGCGATTGATTGCTTAAAAATTTGATCCTCTTGGCGATTAAAGGATGGGTTGATTGCAGTTCATAATAGGCGGCCCATGGGTTCCACAGGTCCCACTTTGCGGCATCTTTTAGCTTTTCTTTATCTATCTCTCCGCCCATTCTTCTGGAAGGGCTATGTCCGGTTATGGCCAAAATATTAGCCGACTTTGAATCAAAAATACCCATTGGCCCGACCGCGTTCAAAGCGCCTGCTCTTTTTTCTTCCTTAACGTTTTTCTTACCTCTATCATCGCCGGCAAGCCCATAGCCGATCTTCACCAGCGCGGAAGCTAAATTGTTCGGCTTGGCGGTAACTTCTCCGGAAAACCTATCCGCGAAGAACTCCCTTATCCGGGAAAACCATAACACTGCAAACTCAGTTATAATATACAAAATATAAGCGCATAGAGCTATAGCAAAACGATAAGGCGCTGATTTATCGTTTCCTCTTGAGCGCATCCGCATCAAAGTCCGGTATATATAATAAAGCACTAAAGGCACAAGCTGGGCAAGAGTCATCACCAGCATATCCCAATGAAGGGCATGGCCGATTTCATGCGCCACTACCGCTTCCAGCTCTTCTTCGCTTAATAAGTCCATCAGCCCCTGGGTTATTACAATCCTGGCGCTGTCGGGATTATGTCCGTAAGTAAAGGCGTTTGGCGCGCCGTCGGAAATAATTCCCATCTGCGGAAAACGCATATTTTTTTCTTCGCAGATTTTTGCGATAAAATTCCCTAAATGTTCCGGCAGCCCATCCGGCTTTACCCATCTCAGACGGTACAAAAACCGCAAAGAAAAATCCATAAAAAACGGCCCCAATAAAAACTGGATGAACACCAACGCTATCCCTGATAAAAGGGCAAAATGCGCCGGCAGGCCGAATAATTCAACTAATATTATAAGAAACAAGATAAGCAGGGCGTACATACCGAGCAGCACGCTGCCGGAGCGCAACGCGAGATTCGGCAGGGGTAATAAGTTATCAGGCGTGGGAGCGGCATATTTTTTCGCATAAACCATCCTATCTATCTCGATCCTGGATTTGACAGCCGGTAATTTATTTATCTCATCCTTATCCAGCCAGATGCCTCCAGACTGCCTGCAGTAATCAATAACTATAGCGCCGCCCGCCACCGCGATTTCAGCCATTGCATTTCCGCTTCTCGGGGAAATGCGCGCCGACTCCTTCTGGCTGGCCATTGATTCTTCTATACGCGTCTTTAAATAACTGGGCACTCTGGTAAAATGGTAAATTTCATTTTTGTCCAGCCAGATGCCTTCGCATTTAGCGCAAAAATCAACTTCAACGCCCTGTTTAGTCATCGCGGATATCAAATCATTATCCCTGCAATTAGGGCATTTCACGACTTCCCCTCCTATTTATAGGCAAACCCGAAAATGTAAATAATGTATCCGGAATACGCCGCAAGCAATAAAACACCTTCGCTTCTTGTTAATTTCAGCCCGGTACGGGAAAATAAAAACATAATCAAAGTAACAACAACTAAAACCGGTAAGGTTGTTATCTTGGTCTGCGCATCCACCGATAACGGATTAATGGATGCCGATACGCCTAAAACAAGTAATATATTTATTATATTGGCGCCAATAACATTACCGGCAGCCATCTCTCCCATGTTCTTTAGGCTGGCCGCTATCGCGGTAGAAAGCTCCGGCAAAGAAGTGCCGATAGCAACTATAGAAAGGCCGATAACTATCTCCGGGACGCCTAAAGAATGCGCGATATTAACAGCGCTGGGAACTATGGCGTATTTGGCGGCAGCCACCACCCCTATGGCTCCGGCAAAAAATCTCAACATATGTTTATTAATATTACTTGCCGGCCGTTTATCATTGCTATTTAATCTTCTTTTATCTCTTGTTTCTCTTAAAACGATATATGTATAGCATAATACCAGCATGGCAAGTAAAACTAAACCGTCCAAAGCACTGATATTATTATCCGCCAGTAAGATACCCAGCATCAAAAGCGCCACTATCAAAAAAGGTAATTCTTCTCTTAAAATACGCGTATCAAAATTTATCGGTCGTATGATCGCTGCCAGCGCTAAAATGATGCCGATATTGGCAAGGCAGGAGCCTAAAGCATTACCTATGGCTATGCCGCTTGATCCGGCATGCGCTGAAATTGCGGACACAGTAAGCTCTGGAGCTGTAGTCGCCAGGCTCACTATCGTAAGCCCGATAACCAATCTGGGGATTTTAAAAGCAACAGCGATTCCTTCGGCGCCGTTTGTAAATAAATCGGCACTTTTTACAATAACAATGATTCCGATTATAAAAATAATTATATCTTTCAGCAAATTATGCCCGTTATTATTTATTTAACGCCATATTTTAATAAATACACCCCGACCGGAATATAACTATCCATATTGCAATATGTTATAGCATAATTAAACAGTTGTCAAGCGGTTATAATGCGGAGTAATGTCAAATAAATTATGTAAATTTACTTGCTGGCTTGGACTGATTTTGAGCAGGGCCTAACGCAGGCCGAGCGGGCATGGCTGGCCTTTGATTGCCTCTCGGCCAGAGCGAGGCCGAGTAGCGGAGCATAATTTTCCACGCCGGGGAAAATTATGCGTCCCTGCGAAGAATCAGTCCAAGGCAGCCATGGATAAACAATTTACACAATTTATTTTACACAGCCTTAATGCTAAATAACAAACAGGTTTTTTAAAGAAAATGTTCTTCAAGGTAATCGGGGACAATAATCTGGCTGGATACAACGCCGGATAGAACGGAGGCGAATTCCCGCGCTACATTTTTCTCGCCGTGTATTATAAAAATTTTCTGCGGGTTATTCTTAAAATGAGAAACCCACTTTAAAAGCTCGTTTTTATCCGCGTGGGCGGAGAAGCCGTTTATTTTTTCAATTCTAGCGCTCACACGATGGTTATGCCCAAAAATTCTTACCTTCTTCGGCCTTTCCAATATCTGCCTGCCTAAAGTACCTTCGGCCTGATACCCCACAAAAACAATCGTACTTTCCGGCCTTGCGATATTGTTTACTAAATGATGCTTTATCCTGCCGCCGGTGCACATGCCGGAACCGGCCATTATAATGGAACTGCCTTTGATGGAATTTATCGCCTTTGATTCATTGATAGAGGATATTGTTTTCAATAAGGAAAATCCAAAAGGAGATTCACCTGACTCAACCAAATTTTTTGTCTCTTCATCAAAATATTCCGGATATTTTTTGAAGACCTTGGTTACATCTATGGCCATAGGGCTGTCTAAAAATACCACCAACGGAGGAATTTTATTTTCTTTCAATAAAAGATTTACCCAATATAATAACTCCTGCGCCCTTTCAATGCCAAAGACAGGAATAATGATATTGCCGCCCTTTTGGGCTGTATTTACAATAATTTTACGCAGTTTTTCTACGGAATTTTCAATATTGCCGTGCAGGCGGTTTCCGTAAGTTGACTCCATAAAAACGTAGTCGGCATTTTCAAAAACGCTCGGGTCCTTTAGTATCGGTTTTTCCCACCTGCCGATGTCCCCCGAAAAAATGCATTTTTTTACTTTGCCGTCTTCTTCCACCCTTATCTCAATCATGGAAGCGCCGAGGATATGGCCTGCGTCATGAAAAACTACTTTTATGTTATCCGCGGCATTTACACCCTCATCATAGGCAACCGGCGCGAATAAACCAAAAACATCGCGCGCGTCATTAACCGTATAAAGCGGCACGACCGGATAGCGCCCGGCCCTTCCTTCTTTCCTGTGCCTTTTTCTTTTGAATTCGGCATCATCTTCCTGCAGTCTTGCCGAATCCAGCAGGGCGATTTTCGCGATATCTGCGGTAGGCTCAGTACAGAATATTTTTCCCTTAAATCCGTCTTTGACGAATTTCGGCAGATAACCGCAGTGGTCAATATGGGCGTGCGTCAATACCACATTATCTATCATTAACGGACTCACCGGAAAGGCATCCCAGTTACGCGCGATAAACTGCCTTTCTTGATAAAGGCCGCAATCAATCAGCAGGCGCGAATTTTTGCTTTCCAGAAAAAACCTTGAGCCGGTAACATTCCCCGCCGCCCCGAAAAAACGTATCTTCATCTATGCCTCCAAATAAAAAAGCGCCAGTATCCCTGACGCTTTTAGATTTCACTACTCCATATTCTCATATATTTATTTTAAATATGCAAAGAGCTATTGTCAATGGATAAGAATTGATAAATGCGAGAATATGCTTATTTATGCCGGTATTTAATCACCCTTATCTTCTCTAGAGTTATCAAGCCTTCCACTACGGCTTCATCAAGAAACGGCATTAATTTATTAAGGTTTTCTTCCGTATCCACTATTTCAACTATAACCGGTAAATCTTCGGAAAGCCTTAAGACTTTTGCCGTATGCATCCGGCTGTCCGCTCCAAAACCCATAATCCCGCGGATAACGGTCGCCCCGGCCATGTTGAGCTCTCTCGCTTTTAAGACAATTTGTTCATAAAGCGCCTTGTCTTTATAATGATCAGACTCACCGATAAATATTCTCAAAAGCATTCCTTCTTCGGGCAATTTCATATTTTATACTCCTGTTCTTAATCTAATAAATTTATCAAAGACCTTGCCGCAAAAAATCCTAAAAAAACAAAACAGATAGCTAAAACATTTGAAAGCATAATATTTGATAATGCTATTTTGTATTCGCCGTCTCTGAATAAATTGAAACTTTCCAGGCTGAATGCGGAAAAAGTCGTATATCCGCCAAGAATTCCGATAAAAATAAACAGCCTCATATTTGGTGAAACGGCAAAACGCTCAATACCTCCCCATAAAAAACCAATCGCGAAAGAACCGCTAATATTGATAATCAGCGTGCTAACCGGAAATACGCCGTTTGAAAACCGGTAATCAAGCCCGCCGATAATATAGCGCAAGAGCGTTCCTATCGCCCCGCCCAAAGCAATAACAAAAAACCTCAACATAAACCAATGCCTCCTTCCTGTTTAATCTAGGAGTTATCAGCCCGCATTGAGGCGCTTAACGGCGAACCCCATCGCCTTAGCATTTCTAAAATCAAAAAAATAAAGCAGCCGCTTCTCCGCTTATGGATAAATCAGTATTGTGCGCTGCCCCGTGTTTAACGGACACATTAATTAAAAGACAACTTCCGATTCGGCCATCTCTGGCGTAACGTAGTTGAGCGATTGATG
>PCWA01000099.1:752-2520 GCA_002796125.1 Candidatus Ghiorseimicrobium undicola | reverse complement strand
TGATTTTTTGGGGTTTAGATTTGTAAGGGAGATAAGCCCAAAGACGAACCGATTGACTACTTACTACTTCCCAGAGCAGAAAGCGGTAAATAACATAAAGCAAAGGATAAGGCAAGTAGTTGACCATAGGCGTCCCAAAAAAGCAGAAGCAATTGCTCAAGAGCTTACTCCTATTCTCAGAGGCTGGGTAAACTATTTTAGAATAGCCAATTCTGCTAAGATATTCAGCAAAGTCAGATACTATACAGCGCAGAGAATGAGAAAGTTTATATGCAGAAGGGGGCACAGGTCAGGGTATGGCTATAAATCTTATCCGGGTAAATACCTCTACGGAAACTTAGGCTTATACAATGACTATCGTGTTCTTTGGGCGAAGGCCTTATGAAGAATGGTTATCGGAAAGCCGTGTGAGGGAAAACCTCAAGCACGGTTTGATGAGGGGATGGTGGAAACATTCTGTTTTTTCGTGGTGACAGAATAAGCGTCACTGTTCTACTCTACAGCTCTATAAGTACTCGCTGCTTGCGCTAAAGCGTTTTGAATGATCCCGTTCATTTAAGCGCATTTTTTTGTTGACATTTTCCGAAGCGTGATATAACATGTCGGATATGGGCATGCATATAGCGAATCTGAACGAGCTTCTCAATAAACGTACCCTGCTGATAAAAAAGCTATGCAGCCTAAAGCATATTTTACGGGGCACTATTGTCAAACAAGGTAATGTCTGCGGTAAAGCAGTATGTATATGCAAGCGAAAGAATAACCCCGTCCTTCACGGCCCTTATAATTATCTCTCCAACCGCTCAAGGGCATCCATCAATACAATATTCCTTACCAAGCAAAAGCTTCCATACGCAAAAATAGGCATCCTGGAATATAACAAAGCAATAGATGTTATCTACCAAATAGCGGAGATAAATTTTAAGATCCTGCGGTATCATCACGCAAGGCTCCCATATGAATAGAAACGCTCTGGAAAAACTTGTATTCGAACTGCAAAAAGAGAATGAAACACTTAGAGAGGAGAATACTTATCTTAAATTTGAGCTGGAAGAATTAAAATCTAAGCGTTATAAGCCCAACAAGAAGGACCCTCTTGATGACACTATAGCCTCTCCCTCTTCTCATCCAAAAAAGAGAGGCGGCCTCTTCGGCCATATCGGCTGGTTCCGTAAAAAACCTAGAAAAATAGACAGAATAGAAGAGGTCAAATTAGATAAATACCCTGAATGCGGCTCCAAAGACTTAACCGAATGTAAGAAGATACATGAGCATATCCAGGAAGATATCATCCTGGTAAAGGTAGAAACCATACTATACCGTAAACACAGTTACTACTGCAAAAAGTGTAAAAGAGTAATCTTGCCAAAAGGCAAGGATGAGATCCCAGGAAGCCATATAGGCCCAAGGGCAAAAGCATTCGCCGCATTTTTAAGATATGCCATAAAAATATCTGGGCGTGACGTAAGCAAGCTCTTCCAAAGGGCATTCAACTTAAAAATAGCCGCATCTTCAATATCAGGCTTTATGGATCAACTTAAGATAGAGGCTATCCCTATCTATAATAAGCTTCTATCTTCGCTTAAAGAAAGCTCATTCATTCACGCCGATGAGACAGGTTGGAAAATAAACGGCTTTAATCACTGGCTCTGGAAATTCTCAAATAAGAAGATATGTATAAGCCATATAGATAAATCCAGGGGCCAGAATGTCGTGGATAAAATGATAGGCAGTAAATACAAAGGCGTTTTAATATCAGACTTCTTAT
>PCWA01000099.1:0-693 GCA_002796125.1 Candidatus Ghiorseimicrobium undicola | reverse complement strand
GCCAGAATGTCGTGGATAAAATGATAGGCAGTAAATACAAAGGCGTTTTAATATCAGACTTCTTATCCGCTTACAATAAGATAGAAGCGAAAGCCAAACAACGCTGCCTTGTCCATATCTTAAGGGATTTGGATAAAGTCATAAAATACTGGCATGATGATAGAGAGGTTATGCGATACTGTGAAAGGCTAAAGAAGATATTAGAGGACGCTATCTCGGCTATAACGAATATAAGAATAAACAATGGGACAAGGCGTATCGCGCTCGGAGAGAATCTATCGCTAACTCGCTTAATGACTTCGACTTCCCTAATCCTAATAAGAGGATACTTAAACGCTTTGCCAAACGCCTTAAAAGGCATAAGAATGAAATCCTCACCTTCTTATATGAGAAGAATATCGATTATCACAATAACCATGCCGAGCAGCAGATACGCCCTGATGTCATATTCAGAAAGATAACGTTTGGAAACAGATCTTATGGCGGCGCCGAGAACCACAGTATAATCATGAGCATTATCCAAACCGCTAAATTAAACAACATAGACCCGATAGGCGCTGTAGAAAAGATACTGCTAAGATCGCCGCAGAACCCGCTCGCCAAGGCACTTTCGCCCTAAAAACAATATATCCACACTATATTATCTGTAGTGAAATAATCTAAGAAAGAGATTGCTTCTCCGCCTGCGGCGGA
>PCWA01000005.1:166-1857 GCA_002796125.1 Candidatus Ghiorseimicrobium undicola | reverse complement strand
AATACTCCCCTTTTTTTATCTCTCCTGCCTTTTCCAGCGCCATTTTCGCCAAAAGGGGCCCTATAAGTTCATGTATTACCGAAGCGCCTATTGTAACACTTATGATAATATCCGATATGGCATCAAAAGAATGGTCCTGCTTCATCATCAATGCCAACCCTATGACAATGCCCCCCTGAGGTATAAGCCCCCACGCGGTATATTTTTTAACCACAGAAGGCGCCTGCGACAGGGCAGCGCCTATCCCGGTCCCTACTATCTTCCCTACAACCCTGAAAAAAACAAATAACAAAACAAGCGCCAGGCTGCCCATCAAGACGCGAAAATTCAGATGCATCCCGCTTAACGTAAAAAACAAGACAAAAACCAGCTCTTCGGTATATCTCTCAAGCATAGCAAAAATCCTGGAAGAATTATCATTGAAATTTACTACCACAATACCCATAGTCATTGTAGCTAAAAGTTCATCGAAACCCAGAATAGCCGCTACGCCAAAGCATAGTGATAAAAACGCCGCAATCAGCACGATAAGAACACCCTCTGTCTGTTTTCTGATAGAAGAGGATATCTTATTAAACAAAATACCGAAAGAAATCCCGCAAAATACCGCGCCGCCTATGACTATTAACGGTTTAATTAAAGAACTGTAGACGCTAAAGACCTCATGTGAAATAAGTGTGCCGGCAATTATTGTGGCAAGGCTGTAATTAATAATCCCCAGGGCATCATCAAAAGCCGCAGCCCCCATAATTGTTGAAGACACCGCCCCCTTAGCTTTATATTCATGAGCGACCGCCAGGGTAGCCGATGGATCTGTCGGGGAAGCAAGCGCTGCTATAAGCAGGCTGACAGGGACAATTGTAGTAAGCCAGGTCGAGCCGGGCAAATGTAAAAAAAACGGCGCTACTATCATAAAACCCGCGGCAACAGCTATAAATGCGGCCTGGGCCTCAAAGATAGTTATATAAATTATCGCTTTCCCCTGTTTCTTTATGCGCGAATAAAGCAGCACCCCCCCTACAGAAAAAGTTATTAACGAAAGAGACAGATTTGTAATAAGCCCGGTATGATCAACAAAATCCTCGGGGACGATTTTAAACAGGCCCGGATTTAAAAAAATACCCGCCAGGATATAACCTGTAACCTTGGGGATCCTAAACTTTATCGCTATCTCTCCAAAAATGAAGCCGGTAAAAATAATAATTCCTACAATAAGAATGGAATCCATATAACCTGCCTGCCTTTGCTTGTGCAGCTGTTAAGATTTTAAAGGTGTTTATACATTTTACTCCATAGGGTATTCATTCGCAATACATTTTACAAACAGCAGGCATTAACACACCCTAAGAAAACCCCCTGATATTCCTAAAACGTTATTTCTTTTGTACATCCTACATAGTATAATAGCCGTCATGGATACAAAGATATACATGGCCCCAATGTCCGGCATAACAGACCTGGCCTTTAGGCTTATAATCAGGAAATTGGGCGCTAAGCAGTGCTTCTTTGAAATGCTGGACGCAAACTGCATGGTCCACAGAAATCCCGCGCATAAACGCATACTGAAAACCATAAAGAAAGACCGACCTATCGCCGCCCAATTGTTAGGGGCAGACCCTTCTATGATGCTTGATGCCGCTCAAATGCTGATAGATATTGTCGACATATCCTCCCTGGATATAAACAGCGCC
>PCWA01000005.1:0-147 GCA_002796125.1 Candidatus Ghiorseimicrobium undicola | reverse complement strand
CAAAAAAAGGCGCGGGGGCCTCTCTGTTAAATAACACCAGGCGGCTTGGTAAAATTGTCGGGATACTGGCATCTAAAATGCGGATTCCGGTAACGGTTAAGCTAAGAACCGGCTTCTATCAAAAGGATTTAAAAAAATGCGCGAGGA
>PCWA01000012.1 GCA_002796125.1 Candidatus Ghiorseimicrobium undicola | reverse complement strand
GGTATAGGGCCCAAAATATACAGCGCCGTCATCTAATCTTCTCCGTACGGCTAAAAGGCGCGGAAAATTTTCACTGGTAATTTTTAAAAGCGGATAATTTTTATCATCCCTTAATGAAACATTGTACTGTGGCCGCTCTTTCTTGATCAAGGCCGCCTCTAAAATCAGCGCCTCTGCCTCGCTATCGGTTAAGATATAATCGATATCGGAAATTTTCTCAACCATCGCCATCTGCTTGGCTGAACCATATTGTTTGCTAAAATAAGACGCCACGCGTTTTTTAAGCGAGGCGGCCTTACCAATATAGATTACGCCAGAGCCGGCATCTTTCATTAAATACACGCCCGGCCTGTCTGGAATAGATGCGATTTTTTGTTTAAGATTGTCGGTGGTTTTAATCATACAATCCCTATATACGGCGGAGGCCTACACATAGCGCTCCCTCGCCCATTTCCACAACTCTTTTATTTCTTCCACTTTGAAGACAAAACAAAAAATAACATAAGAAATAATCCCAAGCATAATGGAAAATGATAAATTAAATAATTTATCCAATGTAGTTGCGCCTAAGAAGATTTTTTGCGAAACAAAAAAAGTAACCAGGCCCATCGCAAGGCTCGCCAGGAAAATGCGCAAGAAAGGGCCGAAAATCGGTTCGCTGCCAAAATCCCCCAGCCGTTTTTTTAAAATAGATAGCAGGATTAGGAAAGTGGCTATCCCTGAAATCGAAGTAGCCAAAGCAAGGCCCGCGATTTTTAAAGGATACATCAGCAAAAAATTAAAAATGACATTAAACGCTAAAGCTAAACCGGCTATTTTTGCTGGCGTGCGCGTATCTTTGAGCGCAAAAAATCCGGACTGAATTATCTTTGTCCCGCCATAAGCAAATAAACCGATGCTGTAGAAAAATAGGGCGCTGGACGTCGCCTGTACGGAATAGGCGTCAAATTTCCTTCCGCCAAAAAGTGTTGCGATTATGGGAAAAGACAAGGCCATAAGCCCGGCCCCTGCCGGCAGCATCACTAAAAAATTTGTACGCAGCCCCCAAGAAAGCGTATGTTTTAATTTTGCGTGAGTTTCTTCTAACGCCTGAATAGAAAGGGCCGGTAAAATTGCCTGCGAAAGAGCATTGCTGAATATCCCCAGCGGAAATTGGATAAGCCGGTAAGAGAAATACAATACGGCAACCCCGCCCTCTCCGATAATCCAGTTAAATGAACCAAAGATAGAGTCCACAAAATTATTCAATTGGTAAATACTTGAGCTTAAGAGGCGCGGGACCATCAGCCTGCCGATAGTTTTTGCCGCAGGGTGCTTAAACCCCGTTAGAAATTTTGCCAAACCCCTCTGTTCTAGCCCTATCTCTAACGGGGCAAGTTTTTTAAACAATTTCGGGCGGAAGCCTTTCCTGTATAAAACGGGTATTTGGACTGCCAGCTGTAATAGCCCGCCCAATAAAACACCGGATGCCAAACCTGCTATCCCTTCGCCAAATACCAGAACACAGATAATCAGGGAAATATTTAAAAGGCATGGCGCGAATGCCGGTACAGAGAAATGCCGTAAGGCATTAAGAATTCCCATAGAATAAGCGGCAAGGCTAACCAATAAAATATAAGGAAAAATAATCCGGGTTAGCTTAATCGTAGTGGCTAATTTCTCAGGGTCTGAAATAAACCCCGGGGCAATGGCTTTGACAATAAAAGGGGCGAATATTATCCCGAGAATCGTCAGCGTGCTCAATACAACCAGCGAAAGATTCAGTACAACATTTGCCAATTCCCAAAACTCAAGCTTATCCTTCTTTAGGCTATATTCACTAAATACCGGCACAAGAGCGGAATTAACCGCTCCCTCTCCCACTAAATCGCGCAAAAGATTGGGAATACGAAAGGCGATAACAAACGCCTGGGCATAGGTATACACACCAAAAAGGCGGGCAATAATGATATCGCGGATAAAACCCAAAATACGCGAACAAAGCGTAGCTATACTAATAATACCGGCTGATTTAGCGATTATTTTATTTGACATATCTATAATTATGTGATATATTTTTGCTTCAAGTTAATTCAGCCGGATCCGCCGTAGGCGGATGGCTTCATTAAAAGGAATCTTACTATGCCGCAAAGAAAAACAAAAATAAAAAGTATGAAGCTGGACAAAATCCGCAGAATGCGTAACCGCAGGGTAAAGCAGGAACTACAAAAAGCAATAAAAAAATACCTCAGCCTATTATCTGTTAAAGAAATAGAGAACGCGAAAAAAGCTTTCGGCGAAGTAATGTCCAAGCTTGATAAGGCCGTAAAAAAAGGCATAATTAAAAAAAATACCGCCTCGCGCCGCAAATCCAGGCTTAGCCTCAAACTAAAAACGCAAGCTTAACCACCAATAATTCTAAAGCTGTATTAGCCTTAAGCCGGCTGGTCTTAATATTTAAATCCGCCTCTAATAAAAACTCAAAGCCCTTATCAATTTTGCTCTTGGCTAAACCTTCGGACTGCATTCTTTCCCACTGCCAGATTAATCCGCCCAGCATCATTTGCGGGCTCACCCCTCTCAAAAGCAAATCTGACAAAACATACAAAGCAAATGACTGATTTTTAGATTTTATGGCCCTGGCTAATGTGAATGCATCATACAATTTGGCCCCTTTAAAATACATAACCTGGGCGTATTTTACGAATTCATTAATATCTTCCCTGCCTAAACTTTTCGCCTCTAAAATAATAATTAGCCTTGAGCTTGGCTTGCGCATATAATCAATAAGCGCATCTTTAGCGTTTTTCGGCAGATCTTCCACCCCCCTGACAACTAAAACTCTTATTTTTACCCTTGCCGGAATGCGCAGCAAAGCTTCTTGAAGCGTATTCGGATCAAGTTTTTTAGCATATAGTGTTTCTAAATTAAAATCTTTGGACTCGGCCGGTAAAAATTCATTCTGGAGGCTATTAAGCTTATTTAGCTTAGCGGGCTCATTCTCGCCTATAAGCAGATAGATATTTGATTTGATCATATCAATTTATTATTGACTTTTGCTTTAGTAATGGCATTTAGGATGCCTTCAGCGCGGGATTTAAAACGGGGTTTGACTCAAAGATGGCTCACCAGTCTTCTATTGTACGCTCTACAATTCTTCTGGCCAAATCAACAACCGCGTCGTTTAAAGCCGTCTCTTCGCTCTTGGCGGAAGGGCCACTGGTAAAATAAGTCGCGTCTCCGACAAAACCGGTCTCTTGCCATAAAACCTTATTATTTTTCCTATCCGTAAGAGATATATTAACGACTAAACTCAGGCGGTATTCTTCTACTGTTTCATTATCATTATCTCTATATCTTAAAGGATCCCGGGCGTAGTTGACTAATTCCCCCTTTAATACAACATCGGCAGCCTCGGGTTTTGCGATGCGCAGGTTTCCGTCAAAGACAAACCTGTCTACGACAGCACGGGTAATTTTTGCCTCCAGCAGAGGAAAATAACTCCTGTATTTACGATTTTCGGAATACTCACTAGTTATATCAATTTTATTCAGGAATGGCTGGATGTAAACGGTTTTTATGTTTGGATTAACGTAAGAGCGCGTAGTATATCCGCAACCGGCTAAAGCAGAAAACAGAAAGCAGAAAATAGAAAATAGAAAGAATCCGTGTAATCCGTATTTTTTTTCTGTGCAATCCGTACTTTTCATTTCATCTCCAATATCTGGTAGCGTTCGAATGCCTTGGTCGCCCATTCTGTATTCGGAAAATTACTAAATACGTATTCGTAATATATTCCGGCGCTTTTAAGCTTTTTTTGCTTCTCATAAAATTTAGCTATATTAAAATTACTCTCAGCTTCCCTCAAACGTAAATCACTGATCTGCTCCTGGGCCTGCTTGCTCAGCTCGGCATCAGGATGAGAGACTATAAAATCTTCAAACCTCTCTTTGGCTTCTTTAGTAATTTGCTGGTCATAAGGCACATCCAGAGATGTTTTTTTGGTACATAAGGCGATCTGAAACTTAGCCGCCTCATTCCATTCGCTCTCAGGATAATTCGCGACGACTTTTTCAAATTCCCGCTTTGCTTCATCAAACCTTGCCAGGCCCTTTAAAATAAGCCCGATCTTATATTGAGCTACCGGGGCATATTTACCGTAAGGAGCATTTTTTATCACGGCGTCAAAGATATCTATGGCATGCCTCTGTGTGGGAATTTCAATACCTAGAATTTTCTTATCCTGATTCATGAACTTCTCGGCTATGTTATATTGTTTTTCTATCGCTTCATCTATCCTCTCACTAAAAGGATATTTCTCAATAAGTTTTTGATAAGCAAGGTGGGCTTCGTATAGCTTATCAAGATTTTCGTAAACCAACCCCGTATAGTATTGCGCCTCAGCTGCTTCTTTTGACTTTGCATACCTTCTGGTTAATTTTATAAACTCAGAAAGCGCTTTTTTGTAATCTTTAGAGTCAAAAAAACTTTTGGCATAGGAAAGCTGTTCTGCCGGGCTGTCTTTTGGGTCGTACTTGGGGTTAGTCCAGCGCTTGCTCTCCGGAGTCCAGATCCAAAAGCTAAAGGCGGAATTTAAACAGAATATTTGCAGTAAAATAAAGGCAAGAATTGTCCTTTTCATGGTAATTAAAGTACCATAATTAGCTCTTATTGTCAACGCTGTCTATCGGGCTTGATTTGATAAAGCAAGGGTTTTTGGGGAAGAGGTTTTTTGAGATTGGATAAAATGCATAAAGTTTACTGCCGGAGGCGGCAATAAGTTTCTTACCTTTAGTTTCTCAAAGACATTCAGCAATATATCTTTATTCTTGATATCGCTTGCTATTTTGTCTTTAAAAAGCAGCATTACTTCATGCACGTAAAGCAAAGATAAGCTATCCCAGCCTTCATTTAACGCCTTTGCCGCGCGCAGCACCTTAATATCTGCGGAATTAAGGCTGGAAACATACGCTTCATCTTTCAGTGTAAGCTCTATTCTGGATAAATCTATACCGCCGCTGTCCTTGGATATTTCCGTAAGAGGAGAAGAAGAAATGCTAGTTATGCCTTCTAAATAATCAAAGGCCCGCCTGATATTCTCTTGTTCTTTTTTATTATATAGCGGCGTTCCCTTGTTTAATTCTTCTTCAACCCCAGTTAGTAGTTCCCTGATATTATCAAGTATGTCTCCGTGTTTAATGCTATAACTTACTAATAATTTTGTAAGCTCTGGCTTATTAAGTTCACCAATTAAGTTTGCCGGCATCTCCAATGTTTCGGCTATAGCCTTAGAAATCAAAGGTACTGCTTCTAGCTCCCGATTTAAAGAACCTCGTTGTTCCTTTAATTCATAGAGCTTATCTAAAAAATTATCTAATTGTTCGCTCATCGGTGATTCTGCCGACTCCGGCTCATCCGAAAAAGGATTAGGCCTATTTTTCATTCTAATGATGAACTTTTCAAGGACGCTGTCAAACAAAGGGCTATTCAACAATGCTTCATTGTATTCGTTGGATTCCTTCCTAAGCCTTTCGTAGTCTTTCTCGTTATCAAGATTAAAAACTTCTCTCGGCTCAATGGAGCCTGCGACAATAAATTGCGGCTCGTAAATTTGGCCGCTAAATTCAAGCCAGGGGGTTAATTTAATAGATGAAAGCGGCACATCCGCAAGAACCGTAACGCGCGCCTCTCTCCCGCCTTCGGCAAAATCTTCTATCGCGTAATCCGGTAGGTGAGAAAAAAACCTGGTTCTGATTTCAATAGCCTGGCCTTGCCTGGAAGAAGCGTATTGCCTAAATTCCTCTTCCCGAATGACGCCGCGCCAAAGTAAAAGCCCTTTCGCCTCCGGGAAACGATTAAGCAAATCCCATTGAGTTATGCTAAATAATTTCGCCCTCAACGCCTCAAAATCAGATAACCAATCAGGCCCCACCTTGCTTGGTTTAAGGTAGATAAGAACATCGGGTTCATAAAGGCCTTCGGCATATATATCGCTGAGGCGCAGGTATGTTTTTTCTTTTTCCGAAGTAAATTTGCCTACTTCCTGCTTAAAATCTTCAAATTTTTCATCGCTATACAAAAACATTGTTACCAGCTTTTCAGCATTATCCGGTGGCTCGGCAGAAGGATCAACATATCTTTGCACATTCGCATCAAAACCAATAGAGTCAATGACATCTGCCAGCTTATTCTGTAATTCAAAGATGGTTTCTTTTGCTTTTTGCCTTGCCGCATCATCCGACCAAAGCCCAAATTCCTTATCCAGGACATTTTTTGAATCCCGCAGTTTCGCTTCTTGATCTTTTGTCCGCGCCTTGCTGAAAATATTTTTAATCGGCGAGTCCGCCGAAGAACGGCGAGACTCCGCCTCGCCACCGAAGGTGGCTGGCGAGCCGGCGGTCCTAAGCGAAGCCGCAAAACCGCCATTTTCTATTTCCGCGCTAACTTCTTTTTTAAGCGCTTTTAAATCTTCTATCAGCTTTGGATCATTGCCATAGCGTTGAAAAGTGCTCTCGGGATCAAGAAAGATATCTATTGTTTTTAGTACTTGTTCCGGGCCCGTTGTCTTAAGCCTGCCCTGCAGTATCTCGTGGATCTGGTCGCGGCGCATTAAGTCTTCAACTGAGCCTCTTTGCTCTTGCGGCCTGCCGCCGTTAATACGGCTGAGGATTTCTTCAAAACGCACGTATCTACCTGCCTGAACACTATCCGTTACAAAAGTATAATTAGTTACCGGCGAGCCGGCAGACTGAACCTCACCCTGTTCCGAGCCGAGGACGGAATGATTTAAAGATATCTCTGTTAGCTTCGGAATAGGCACTTTAGAATCGGCTATTGCGCTATTTGCTGCCACTACCAAAGTATCGCCAATATTATTGCCTGTTTTTAATAATATATCTCTATCAAAGGGGATAATTTCAAAAGAAGGCATACCTGTTTTTATTGAGCTGCCTGCGGCCACAGCGCCCGGGACAAAACTTCCCGCCGAATAACCGGATGTATTTTCCCAATCAACAAAAGTTATGCCGCCGCTAAAATACATGCGCTTTAAGCCAGAGAGGCTATCCTGCAGCTTATATTCTCCGTTCTGATAAGATTCCACGTATTCTTTCCAGATGTTCTGCTTAGACCAGGGTAAATCTGATTCCAAGCCGTCAACATATCCCTTATTAATACAAAACGAATAGGCACTGCAGGCATTTTTATGTTTCTGCTTATACCATTCGGCAAGAATCAGAGAATGATAAATCTGCCTTAAAGGCGCGTAAGCGCTGGATGTGTTTACATCCGCTGTTATTTGCGGAATTATTACCTCCCTCATCAGCTTTTCAGATATCTTTAAATTAGTATTTTCTAAGTTTTGCTTTTGGCCTTCGGCCTTTGGCCTTTTGCCTTTAGTTTGTAGTTTAAGGTATTCACTTTCTAAAAGCACTTTAAGCTTTGCCTCAGCGATCAAAGCCCCGTCTTCTGTTTCCATGATAACTGCTTTATCGGGAGCAATCCAAACCCTGCTGTAAGTAGTTATCTCGGTCTTATTCACTTTATCTTTGCCTATCGCCTGATATAAACTCTTCCAGAATGCTTTTCCTGTTTCGTTAGCTGGATGCAGGTATTTTGCCATATCTTTTTTAAGGCGCAGGTCCTGCTCCAATAATATCCTTCCCATATCGGTCTTTGCTAATTCACCGGATGTAATTTTATCCGGCTCATCCGGACGAAGATTAACCCAGAGGGAACTGCTGGAAAGGGTAAGCCCGAGGAAAAAATAATTAATAAGCTTTTTGGTTTCTTTGCCCAGGTTATCTTGGGATGGAGGAAGATCTCCGCTGTCCAATAAAAAATTAAAGTAATTAAACGGGTTGGCGGAGTTGACGCTGACATAGCGCAATAAGGCGGGCGCTTGATAGGCTCCGGCCTGAAGATAAGGCAATGTTTGCGCAAGCCCTAACGTATTACAGGAAAAACAGAGAAGAATAAATACGGCAATGATTTTTTTAAATTTATAAGGCATTTGCTTCTAATAATAAAGATTATATAAATACTTTTTCATTTAAGTATAATATCTAACTTATTTGTTTTCAATATGAAAAGGCTAGATTTATGAAAACGCTTACTATTTGAGATAAAAGTAGGCCGCGGGCGCCCGCGAAAGAAGTCCCGCGGATTTAACGAGTATTAATACGGCGAGGCCGGCAGTATTGGCAAAAAACAGCGTAAGAAAAGGCATAATTAACAGGCTGGAGAGGAAGATAAAGCCGGCTACAATAACCAGAGACACAAGAGGCACAATGACTAAATTCGCCAGGACAGTTATAGGGGAAAAAATCTTAAAATAATATAGCACTATAAGGCATGTGCCCAGCCAGGCGGATAAAGACACAGAAAACGATTTAACTATGATATGATGGCAATGCAATAATTTTTCTATTCTGGGCGAAAGATATACGATGGATAAAACGCTTATAAAAGAAAGCTGAAATCCGATATCGCTCAACTGATATGGATTATAGGCTAATATTACAAGAGCGGACAGCCCTAAAGAATTATAAATATTTACTTCTCTCTCCAATAACAGCCCTGCCAAAACTACTATCGCCATAATCACCGCCCGCGTAACCGAAGGCCTTGCGCCTGTCAGCAAGCAATAAAAGATTAGGAAGAAAACCGCAATGACATATCTAACCCTTTTTGGAATGCGTACTGCCTTTAAGAATACCAAAAAAATAAAAGCAATTATGCCTATATGCATACCGCTTATGGCAAGTATATGGGCGGTACCTGTCTGTATGAAGGCCTGACGCACATCGCTAGATAATCCTGTCCTATCTCCTAATAGCATCGCGGATAAAAC
>PCWA01000011.1 GCA_002796125.1 Candidatus Ghiorseimicrobium undicola | reverse complement strand
CGCAGCTATAAATGGGTGGCAGAAAAGGCGGGTTTTCCGAAAGCCGCGCGTGCCGTGGGGCAGGTTTTAAAGAAAAACCCCTACACCATCATTATTCCCTGCCATAGGGTCGTTGCTTCCGGAGGAGGGCTTGGCGGTTATTCCAAAGGGAAAAACATTAAAAAAAGACTGTTAGCTAAAATTTAAAACTGGACACTTGAAGTTTTAAAAGTGGACAAGGCCCAGTAGTTCGGTCTTGACCTTTTGGATATCCAAAAGCTTGTTTTTGTACCAGAACCTTACTTCTGATAATCCGCCTGTTGCGTAAGGATAGATGCGTAAATTTACTTCTTCGTGAATGGGCGCGTTGTTAAATTTCAGCTTTGTGTTTTTAACAGATACGGTTCTATAGGCATCAACGGTTCGGTTTAGCCTAAAACAGAAGATGTCTTTGATAGATTGATAGGGTGGCGGGACAATGAATTGTCTGAATACGTTTTTCTTGTCTTTTAGCGCTCTTTGATAACGCAGATACGGGATTTCACCGGTTGTTGAGTGTATGCGTTTGTAGTTATATTCATAGACTTCGCGCTGCAGGATTTGGTTGGCTTGCGCAATACTGGTTACGTTTTCTCTAGCGCAGATGCGCACTACGTGATCCTGCATCCAGCCATAGGGCCGCTCAACTTTTCCTTTTGCCTGCGGGCTTAAAGCGTTGATAACCTTAACTTGACAGTCAAAGCAGACCTGCTTCCACTGCGGCATGGTTTCATCTGTCTGCAGAAGATGTTTGTAATGAAGTTCGTCTCTGTCCCGGATAAACTTAAAGATAGAATCGCAGTCCACATAGAAGCTTAGCGGCAGGCCGTATTTTAAAAACACCGTCTGGAGAGCCCGAATATGTGCCAGCGATATATCCCGTAACACAAGCAGCGCAAACAGCAAAAAGCGGCTGAAGTCATCTATAGAGGTAATCAGCCACCACTTACATGAAGCGTACGGCGACCAGAGGTGATATGAAGAATCGTGCTGGATAAGTTCTCCGGTGTTGTTGGTAATAACTTCTCTGGTATGGGCCTTCTTCTTGGGCTTACCAATATAAAAGCCATATTTTTTGGCTTTGGCTATAATTGTAGGAACCGATACTTGCTGGCGGTATCGCTTTTCAAGCTCATTCTTGATGAAGCTATAGTTATATGACCAAATGGGCATCTCTTTATTATCAATGAACTTCTTGGCTACCACAAGCTCTTTGAGGATATTGTGCTCTATCGGTTCCGCAATAGTTCTTGTGTCTTTGGTGCGTTTATAGGCAATGCTAAAAGCGGCAGGGTCTTTGCGGTAGAGATTCAATAAGCTAAAGAATCGGCTTTTGCCTATATTCAGAACCGTTTGCGCGTGTTCACGCTTTATTTCGCCGTTTGAGTAACGTTTCATAAGATCTCTGACCTGTTCATCGGTGAATTTCTTGTGTAGTTGCGCCATAATCTAAATCCTCCTTTTTGAGGTTAGATTATAGCAGTTTTCAGGTGTCCACTTTTAAACTTTAAATGCACTTAAAAAGTGTCCACTTTTAATTTTTAAATGACAACATTAAAAAAAGACTACTAAAACTGGAGAAAAAGATATATAATAGTTTGAAAAATAGTTAATTGGTTAATTTGTTAGATGGTTAAGTAGTTAAAAAGACCCAGACAATTTAACCAATTACCAATCACTAATTGCCATTTAACCAAACCATGGATATTAAAAGTTATTTAAAGCTAATGGCGGATAGGGATGCCTCGGATATTTTCTTAAAAGCGGGGACTTGCGCCTATCTAAGGGAGCCCAAAGGGTTAGTTGCCGTATCTAGCGAAAAACTTAGCTTAAAGGAATTGGACCATATATTGTCTGAAGTTGCCAATGAAAGATTAAGGAAAATCTTTGA
>PCWA01000059.1 GCA_002796125.1 Candidatus Ghiorseimicrobium undicola | reverse complement strand
TGCACATCAGCTTCAAAAAGGGCCTTCTTCACATCAGGCAGTTTATGCGGCTGAATCATCGCGATTATTAGTTTCATTTTTTACCCCCTATTTAATTAGCGTTTAGCGGTTAGCGTATAGCATATAGAAAAAATCTTAAACTAAACGCTATCCGCTATGCGCTCTACGCTATTTCTATTTTGTCGTGAATATCTCAAATCCGGCGTATGATTCCATGCCGTGTTGAGTAATATCAAGTCCTTTTAACTCATCTTCACGGGAAACCCGCAAACCAACAAATTTATCAATAAGCTTAAATACAATAGTCATAACAATCGCTACAAATAAGATAGCGCTAAACACGCCTAAGGCCTGAATGCCAAGCTGGCGAAATCCGCCGCCGTTTAAAAGCCCGTCGTTTGCAAGGCCCAACGCTTTATGGCCAAAAATACCTACCGCGAGGCTTCCCCAAAGGCCGTTTGCCATATGCACCGGAACAGCGCCCACAGGATCATCAATATGCAGCTTATCCAGAAAAATAGTGGCAAGCACAACTATTATGCCGCCAACCGCCCCGATAATCATTGCCTCATGCGGATAAATATAGGCGCATGGCGCTGTGACAGCGACAAGGCCCGCCAAGGCTCCGTTCATTGTCATCGTAAGATCAGGCTTGCCGAACATTTTCCAGGCAAAAAACATACCGCTTAATGCTCCGGCAACCGCCGCGAGGTTTGTAGTTACTGCCACATGGGCGATCTGCGAACCATCCCCCACGCTCAAAGTTGAGCCGGGATTAAAACCAAACCAGGCAAACCATAATATAAGCGTGCCTAATGAGGCAAGCGCCATAGAATGCCCTTCTATCGCGTTAGCTGAACCATCTTTATTGTACTTGCCGATTCTCGGCCCCAAGACCATTGTCCCGACAAGAGCCGCTGTTCCGCCTACCGCGTGGACTACGGTTGAGCCGGCAAAATCAGAAAATCCTAAATTAGCAAGCCATCCGCCTCCCCATATCCAATGGCCGACAAAAGGATATACCGCGGCTGAAATTATAAAAGAATACATAAGATAGGCTTTAAATTTCATACGCTCTGCCACACCGCCTGCGACAATAGTTGCCGCGGCGCCGCAAAATACCGCGTGAAATAACCAGCTGGCATAAAGCGGAAGCTCTCCATGGCCCAACTCCCCTTCAAGGAACCAGCCGGATAAACCCATAAAACCATTACCCGTGCCAAACATTATCGCGTAACCGAACATAAAAAACCCGACTGATGCCATGCAGAAATCCAGAAAGTTATTCATCAGAATATTACAGGTATTCTTCGTACGGATCAGGCCTGCCTCAAGCATGCCAAACCCCGCCTGCATAATAAAAACCATGAAGGCGGCAATCATTACCCATAATGTATCGATACCCACTCTGCTGGCAAAAACCGGAATATCCTCAGCGAAGGCGTTACCCGCAAGTAAAATGCCGATAGCTAAAAGCGGCAAAATAAATTTTATTCTCCCTACTATTTTTCGCCCCATCACAACTCTCCTCCCCTTATTCAATTGGTTATTCAAATGAATAAAAATAACTTAAAAAACACAGGACGCCTGCGTTTTGATTAAATACTCAGCTTATCTCTAACTAACTGCGCGTAAACTTTATTTATTCTGTTAGTCTTAAACCAGCGCTCGATGGTTGAAATCTGAACATCAAGCCGTTTGGACAATTCGTATAAGGTGTACCTCCTTTCCTGCTTTAAAATTTTTAATTTTTGTATTAATTCTATATCCTTCATTGTAAGCGGCCCATGAGCTATTTTCCGGTGGATACTATCACCGCCGGAAAATCACCAGATAAATTTAACCTATCGCGTTAATGCCTTTTTCACCTGTCCTTATCCTGATACAGTCGGCCATATTCAGTACAAAAATCTTTCCGTCGCCGATCTTTCCGGTTTTAGCCCCTTTAATAATGGCGGCTAC
>PCWA01000114.1 GCA_002796125.1 Candidatus Ghiorseimicrobium undicola | reverse complement strand
AGGGGATAGATTGACCCAAAGGTCGTTTTCCGGGACCGTTAAAGAAGCCAAAAAATAATTAATGAGCTTATAGGATGTCTCCTGAAACTGGTCTTGTGGCAGATGCGAATCCCCGCTATCAATGTAAAAATCAAACAAAAAAGGGTTTTCCGGATGGATCTTAATCCCTTTAAGCATAGGAGGGACAAATCCGGCACTTGGGGTAATCATGATCCCCGGCATGGGGAGGCTGAATGAAATTTGGGCGTAACTGGCAGGAGGAATCATGAGCGTGGAGATAAAAATGAAAATCAGCCCACTGACCCAGGCCCTAAATAAAGCAGAATCTCTTTTTGGATGAAGGAATCGATACATTATATTAATATTATTAATGGAATTATTGTTAAAAATATAACATATAACGATGAAAAAGCAAAAAAATACTTCTTCCCCTAACTCTAGCGCATTGACTCACATTAAACCTAACCATAGGAGTGGTTAGGTTTAATTCAATCCAGGCAGACCCTGGTTCGTTGACTCATAATTAACCTTACCGAAAATTTCAACTAACGAAAGGTAAGTGATTATGAGCCCACGGGTTAAACGTGAATATGTTCAAGCCATTTATAAACGCTACCGATACGCTAGAAAAAAGTACAAATCCAAGATTCTGGATGAATTCTGCCAAGTCTGCGGCTACAACCGCAAATACGCCATTGATAAACTCAATAAATACAAATCGGCTAAAGTTAAAAAAAGGCCCGGCAAGCCATCCTCTTACAACCAGCCCCAGATCATCGAAGTGCTCAGAAAAATATGGCTGACAGCCAACCTGCCCTGTTCCAAGCGCCTTGTAGCTATCCTTCCCCACTGGCTGCCTTTCTTACCAGACCTCTCTGATGAAGTTAAAAATAAACTCTTACAAATTTCTGCTCCAACCATTGATCGCATTCTTAAACCCATCCGGGCTAAACATAAATACCGCGGATTTTCAATGACTAAACCAGGCACTCTTCTTCGCAAAAGTATTCCTATCAAACTCGATCAATGGAACGAATTTAAACCAGGGTTTCTTGAATCAGATACCGTTCATCATTGCGGTTCATCCATGGCCGGTCAATACGCTGTTACCGTCGATACTGTTGACCTCGCTTCCGGCTGGAATGAAGCTCGCGCCACCTGGGGCTTAGGCCATACCGGCGTCCTTAATCAAATTAAAGATATCGAGCTTTCTTTGCCTTTTAAACTCCTGGGCTTTGATTCCGACTGCGGTGGTGAATTTATCAACCAAGCCCTTGTGGATTACCTTCTTCATCGCGCAGAGAATCCTGTCCAATTTACTCGTTCTCGTCCTTATCATAAAAACGATAACGCTCACATCGAACAAAAAAATTGGACCCATATCCGTCAATGGATCGGTTATTACCGATTCGATAACCCAGAAGTTGTTCCCCTGCTTAACGACCTTTACAAAAACGAATGGTCACTCTTCCACAACTTCTTTTTACCTTCCGTTAAGCTTATCTCAAAGACCAGAGACGCTTCTCAAACTATTAAAAAATACGATGCCCCAAAAACGCCTTATCAGCGTCTTCTAGAATCCGATCATATTAATGCTCAAACAAAACTTAAACTCACCGAACAATTCAATAAACTCAACCCTTTTGAACTCAGACAAGGCATTGAAAATAAACTTAAAGCTATTTTTAAATTTGCTGCCAGCCCTTGATTCTTTACTCTTTTTCAGTTATCTTTCGGTTAGGTTTTACTATGAGTCAACGGGGGCCCGCTTCATAAAATATTTTTAGTTGTTATTAAGTTAAACGTAAAACTTCTCCCGCTAACCGACGCAGGCTTCTTCGACCAAACACATTTAACGCCTATTTATAAGCGCTGCTTAATGATGGATAATAACGTTTTTGATACGCCGACGCGGGTTTTTTCCTGCGCTAACACATTTTTGTGTTTATCGACGATGAAGCCGCAGTATTTTTGATCGGTTGTCGTGTTGGCCACAACGAGATCACATTGTCCCTGTCGGAAAAGCTCTTGAGCCGCGCTCACGG
>PCWA01000056.1:237-2089 GCA_002796125.1 Candidatus Ghiorseimicrobium undicola | reverse complement strand
GGGTTTGTGGTTCTTTCTATGCTTTTGCCGATATTTCAGATTGACTTTAATTTTTAAAATGAGACTTACAATTTTTTAAGCTATGTGCGTAGAAAAATTGTCTAGTCGAATTTCAAATACTTTCCCGATTTGTGTGCAATTATTATTCTTTAAAGAGCCAAAAAGTTCTTTGAAAAGTTGATAGAATAAGCCTCAAAAAAGGAGGCTGTTCTATGTCTATTGAGCCAAAAATTAGGCTTATTCGCACAAGGCCGCCTAAGACTTGCATCTGCCCTTTCTGTAACCAAAAACAGCGGTTTAAACTAAATGGAAAATATTTTAAGACTGTAAAAGAGATGAATCTTAAAGAGCCGATAAAATTAAGAGTAGAAGTCTTAAGAGCAAAGTGCCTAAATCCAGCCTGCGATAAAAAATCGTTTATTATCTTGCTTAAGGGCATTATCAAGCATCAAAGGGCAACCGAAAAGTTAGTCAACGAGGCTTTAGCTGGTATTATTGCAGATAATTCCACAGCCCCAAGAATCGCAAATAGGCTTAGCAGAGTATTTAATACCACTGGCTCTAAATCAGCGGTTGACCGCTGGAAACACGAAGCAGCCGATAAACTGGATATAAAAGAGATTATCTCAAAGCTTAACTTTTCCGGTATCCTTTGTGTTGATGAGTATAAGCCTAAGAGGTATAAAGGCTATGATTTGATAGATTCGGATTCTAAGACCTCAAGGATACTTTACTTAGAGAAAGCCTATGGTTTGGGCCGGGGCATTGTCAAAGAGCATTTTCAAACAATAAAATCATTGGGTATTGAGCCTTGGGCGATAATTTTTGATATGCGGGCATGTTTTCCTAAAGCAGCCAAAACTGTCTTTGGCAAAGATATCATCATCCAGCATGACTACTTCCATGTGATGAAGATAATCCATTACCATTTAAACCGGGCCATGGCTGAATACCGAAGAATTCAAAAAGAGCAAGGCATAGATACCCTGGATATCTGGCTGGCCAGATGGATCATCTTAAAAAATATGGAGCGCTGGACCTTCAAAGAATGTAGAATCATCGAAAATTTACTTGCCAGATATCAAGGCACTACTATTGAAGATATCCTCATTTTAAAACAGAAAGTCAGGGATATCTTCCTTACTTCAAAGAGTCAACAGGAAGCATATCAGAAACGTAATGAACTCACGTCCGAAGGCTGGCAGACGAAGAATCAACACTTCGCCAATATCATCAAATTCTTGAATACTCCCTATTTCAAATATATGACTACATTCTTGGATCACCCAGAGATACCAAGAAGCGGCAATTCAGAGAACGTTATTCGCACCTGGCGGCAGATGGAAAAAGTGCGCTACGGTTTTAAATCAGATAAGGGTAGAATTGATCATTTAAAGCTCTATCAAGTAAGCAAATACCTTCAAAATAATCTTTTACACGAAAAATCGTCGTAAGTACATAAACAACAACGGGTTGCTAAAATTTATTGCACAAAATTCGGGAAAGCTTCTGAAATTCTCCTTGACATTGCTCTTGCGAATAGTAAAATTTTACTATTAAAATTTTACTATAGGTTTATTGCCGCTATTTTATTCTTCTTCGCCGAAATATCCTACAGTTTGCCGTGGGAATGAAGGCGTAAGAAGAACTGTTGCGAAGCCAGGAGTAAAACGACGGCGAAGCAGAGTATTTGGGTATTCGGCTTCGAAGCAAGTCATTTTATATTATGATTTTTAAAAACAAACTCAACCAATTAGCCCGGAATTACCCTGAAAAGGACGCTATTATTTTCGAAGATAGAGGCGTTTCGTTTAGACAGTTAAAAGACAATTCTTTTAAGGCCGCAAACGGA
>PCWA01000056.1:0-220 GCA_002796125.1 Candidatus Ghiorseimicrobium undicola | reverse complement strand
AGATAGGGGGGATGCAGTGGCGATGTTTCTCCCTAATACCTTAGAGGCAGTGTATACGCAGCTGGGTATTTTAAGCTTAGGCGGTATTTTAGTGCCTTTAGATTTTATGCTTACAGAAATTGAGGTCATTGGGTTTATTAAACATAGTGACTGTAAAGTTTTAATCACTCAAGCCAAGCATGGCATTAGTTTGGAAAATATAAAACGCAGTTGTCCGTCA
>PCWA01000109.1 GCA_002796125.1 Candidatus Ghiorseimicrobium undicola | reverse complement strand
AAGTTATCTGTCCGAATTTATCCCGCAGCGTGCGCAGGAAATTTCTCCGAAATTTCCAAGCGTTTACGCAAGGGATACTGGATAACATTGGCGAAGACATAACTTATAGAGGTAGAGGATAGCTAAAGATGGATGATAAAGAAGGCCGCCTTGACCGTCTAATCAAGGAAAGTTTGGAAGATAAGGGCTCGCGCCTGGAAAGATTGCCTTTAGAAAATTGCCCTTCAGAGCTGGAATTAAGTGATTATTTAGGCAATCGTTTAAGCCCGGATAAGCAAGAAGTTCTGCTCGCGCATGTTTCGCGCTGCCGGCGCTGCCTTTCTTCGCTGGCCTTGGCGCATGAGGCGCTGCAGGCTGAAACCAAAGAAGCCCCGAACCAGCAAATGCTCGCTAAAGCCAAAGATATCTATAAAAAGAAGCCGAAAAATACGGTTTTTAATTACCGATGGCAAATTCTCGCTTTTATATCTTTTGTTTTATCTTTTCTGCTTAGCCGCTATTTTTTGCAGTTTCTGGTTTTAGCCGCTGTATTCAGCTTAAAATGGATTCTGGATAGCGGCAGTACGCGCACCTTGATTATGATTTATGAAGCCTGGCGCGGAAAAGGCCAAGGCGATGTCCAGCGAATAATCCGCGGCCTGCGCGATAAAATAGAGCAAAGAAGATAGCCGCTACCCCCCCAGAATTAAATCTTAAAGCTTCTAAAATTTCTTTCCTTAAAAATTTCCAAAATTTCTGCAAGAATTTTTGTCGCAAGTGTGTCTACCTTATGAGAGGTAGAGGTAAAATTTATCCCGCATGCTAAACGCTCAGCGGGATTAACGCGCACTTATCCGCCTGCGGCGGATGTGTCCATTGAGGAGGTGAAGAAGATGTCGGGTTCAGCTATTGCGGTAAAACGCCTGCACAAGTTAGAAGGCGACGGCAAGCTTAAAGCTTTTGCCGATGTGGCCATCGCTGATTTATTTTTAGTGAAGGGCCTGCGTGTCGTGGAAGGCAAAAACGGATTGTTTGTGAGCATGCCGTCTGAACAAGGGAAGAACGGTCAATGGTATCCAACTATATTTCCTTTAAGTGATGAAGTCAAGAGCCAGCTTAACGAAGCGGTTCTGGAGGCATATCAAGAGCAGTGATTCGTAACTCGTAACTAGTAACTAAATTATGAATAAATACAAACAAATCTTGGGCGCAAAAGGCGAGGAGCTTGCCTTGCGGTTTTTACGCCGAAAAGGATACAAGATTATTGCCAGGAATTTTTCTTCTCCGGTGGGCGAAATAGATATTATCGCCCGCCAGGGAAGGGAGATGGTGTTTATTGAAGTAAAGGCCAGGAGTTCGCCTGATTTTGGCTGGCCGGAAGAGGCAATCAGCCGGGAAAAAATTAAACATTTATTTCGCGCGGCCCAATTTTATATCAAGCGGAACGCGCATTCGGAAGAAATCTTTAGGTTTGATGTAGTATCTATTATATTTGGAGAGAAGCCGCAGATTACCCTGATTAAAGACGCGTTTTAAGAATGTAAAATGCATAATGTAGAATGTAGAATTGAAGGGAGGATACAAAATGCAAGATAAAAAATGCAAAGTTGATATTGATAATAGAACTTATAACTTTGCCCTTGAAGTTGTAAGAATTGTGAGGAGTTTACCCAAGGAGACTGCTGGTTTTGAACTCGGCAAACAATTTTTGAGGTCAGCCACATCAATAGCTGCTAATATTGAAGAGGCCCAGAGCGCCTTTAGCAAACAAGATTTTATTTATAAAATGAATATATCTCTTAAGGAGGCTCGAGAGACGAAACTGTGGATAAATTTAATACGCGATGCCGCATTAATGAAGGGGGAGGCGGAGCGTTTTGCTTATTTAAGCGGAGAGTGTCAGCAAATTATAAGCATATTGATCAGGATTATCAAAAATTCGAAGTTATAATTATGCATTTTGCATTTTAAATTCTACATTTTCTTTTCGTGGAGGGGTGTTATGTTGGCCAAAGTCATTTCAAGCACTGTTTTAGGAATAGAGGCGATAAAGGTTGCCGTAGAGGTGGATGTGTCAGGCGGGCTGCCCGGTTTTTCTATCGTAGGACTGCCTGATGCGGTAGTGCGCGAAAGCATTAATAGGGTTAAGGCTGCGATTAAGAACTGTGGTTTCAGCTTCCCCCGGAGGAAGATTACGGTAAATTTAGCTCCTGCCGATATCAAAAAAGAAGGCCCTTGTTTTGACCTGCCGGTTGCTTTAGGCGTATTGGCTGCTACCGGACAGATAAATAAAGAGGCGTTAAACGGTAAAGTATTTTGTGGCGAGCTTTCTCTTGATGGAAGCTTAAAACCGATTACCGGCGTTTTGCCAAGGGCTATGGCTTTGCGAAACTCATATTACAGGCAATTACTACTCCCGTCCGAAAATGCTAAAGAGGCAGCCGTGGTCGGTGATATAGAAGTCCTGGCGTTAGAAAATCTTGGTCAAGCCGCAGCTTATCTTAATAATGATCTTGAAATTAAGAATACAAAAGTAGATACGGAAAACCTCTGGCAGGGCAAGGGAAGTTACGAGTTTGATTTTGCTGATGTTAAGGGGCAGCAGCATATCAAAAGAGGGTTAGAGGTAGCAGCCGCGGGCGGGCATAATCTTTTGCTTATCGGTTCTCCCGGAGCGGGGAAAACTATGCTGGCTAAGTGCATGCCCGGTATCCTGCCGCAGGCGACTATCCAGGAAGCTTTAGAAACAACTAAAATCCATAGCGTGGCCGGTCTTATTTCAAACGGCCGGACTGTTATTTCAGACAGGCCTTTTCGCGCGCCGCATCATTCTATCAGCGATGTGGCCTTAATCGGCGGCGGTACTCATCCTAAACCTGGTGAGATCAGTCTAAGCCATAACGGCGTGCTTTTTTTAGATGAATTGCCTGAATTCAGGCGCAATGTGCTTGAGGCGCTAAGACAGCCGTTAGAGGCAGGTTATATTACGGTTTCCAGGATTGCCTCCACGGTAAGTTTTCCGGCGCGTTTTATTCTTATTTCTGCCTGTAATCCCTGTCCCTGCGGGTTTTTTTTAGACGATTCCCGGCAATGCCATTGCAGCCCTCATCAGATACAGCGGTATCTTTCTAAGATTTCCGGGCCGCTGTTGGATAGAATTGATATTCACTTAGAGGTTCCCCGCCTAAAGTATGAACAGATGGCCTTAAAAAACAAGGCGGAAACGTCCTTGGAAATAAGAGAAAGAGTAAATAAAGCCCGGCAGATTCAGGAGAAAAAACTAAAAGAATTTGGATATTGCTATAACGCGCACATGAACGCGCCTACGACCGAAAAAGTATGCATATTAACGGAAGACGCCAAGGAACTATTAAAAATGGCTATTTTAAACCTGGGTTTGAGCGCGCGCGCATATCATAAGATTCTTAAAATTTCGCGCACTATCGCTGATTTATCCGCCTCAGAAACAATCAAAAGCGAGCACATATCTGAGGCAATCAGCTACCGCTGCCTTGACCGCAACCTCTGGACATTGTAACATTAAGCAAATATAATCCTTGACTATTCGGTGAAAATGTTGGATAATTAATGTCAATTTATGCGGTGTGTGCAGGATAATTTTTGGTTCTTAAGCATGGCGTTCTGCCAGAAAAACAAGGGGAACGCCTTTTTTCTAAGTGAAAATGCCGAATATTAATCATAAAAAAGCAATATTAGCCCTTGAGGACGGCCGTGTCTTTGAGGGCTTTTCTTTTGGGGCTGATGGTGAGTCTTTTGGCGAGGTTGTTTTTAATACTTCCCTATCAGGATACCAGGAGATTTTGACTGATCCTTCATATTGCGGCCAGATTGTTTGCATGACTTATCCCTTGATAGGTAATTACGGTATAAATATTGATGATGTGGAATCGCGAAAGATATTCTTATCCGGATTTATCGTTAAAGAAAATAGCCCCATTGCCAGCAACTGGCGTTCTCAAAAAACACTTAGTGATTATTTAGGCGAAAACAATATTTTGGGAATTGAGGGAATTGATACGAGGGCGCTCACCAAACATATAAGGCTTAAGGGCGCGATGAAGGCGGTTATTTCAACCGAAGATTTGGATATAAAAAGCTTGGTTAAAAAGGCTAAAGCATCGCGCGGCCTTGATGGAGTAGATTTGGTTAAGGAAGTCATATATGATAAGCCATTTGAGTGGAACGCGAAGGGCAGATATAAGGTCGCGGTTTTAGACTGTGGGGTAAAATTTAATATATTGCGAAGATTGGAAGAGAGAAATTGCAAGGTGGTAGTTTTGCCGGCTGATGCTTCGGCAGATGAAATATTAAAGCTTAAGCCGCACGGCCTGCTTTTATCAAACGGGCCGGGAGATCCCGCCGCCGTTACCTATGTGGTAAGCAGCTTGAAAAAACTTATCGGAAAAATCCCCATATTCGGCATATGCCTGGGCAATCAGATGCTTGGCCTTGCCCTCGGAGGCAAAACCTATAAGTTGAAATTCGGCCACCACGGGGGGAATCATCCGGTAAAGGATTTAAGGACAGGCAGGATATCAATTACCGTCCAGAATCACGGCTTTTGCGTTGATATAGATACGCTTAAAAAAAATGATATTGAAATAACCCATATAAATTTGAATGATAATACTTTGGAAGGTATACGCCATAAGAAATATCCTCTATTCTCGGTGCAGTTTCATCCGGAATACGGCCCCGGCCCGCATGACGCGCAGTACCTTTTCGATGAGTTTATAGATTTGGTGAAAAATTATAAGCGATAGGAACAATATAATGGAAAAATTTCCAATGGTGCCGTTTCTTGTTTTTTCTGGCTTGTTGTTTGCGCTGATCGCAGCTATTTTTATCGCAATTGTACGCGGCAATAAAAAGATGGAGTTGTCGGTTTTGTCCGTCGCGCAGACATATGGATTAAGCCCGGGGGTTTCCGGAAGGGTAAATCTAGAGAAGTTACTCAAAGATATTAATTTTATTCCGGCTGGGCCGGGAAGATTATCTTTTGGCGGATATAGGAATATTTTTACCGATGGAGAAGTTATTCTTTGCAATGTCGTTGAAACAGCAAAAACTTCCTATAGTAGCCGTGCCGCAACAACAACTCAACGTTCGGCAGTGATATTTGAAGGGTTGCCTGATGTGAAAATGTTATTTCACATAGAAAAGGATGGAGGGATCAAAGTCCGCTACCGTTCAGGAATTCCCCAAGAAGATAAAATTTTAAGTATTTTACCGCAGTTAATAAACGCCAGCCTTCCTCATCTTCTGCAGTGTCTTATTTATGAGGATGCCGCAATTATTTATTTTATACCTGCTTTTACTATGGAAACAGAGGCTGATATAAGACTTTTAGTTGATATGGGCAGGCGGCTAAAGAAAAGCCTGCGGGGGCAGTAATCGCTAAAAAAATAAATTTTTCATTTTTTAACTTTTAATTATTAAAATGCCTAAACGCACGGATATACATAAAATCCTAATCATCGGCTCAGGCCCGATTATCATCGGCCAGGCCTGTGAATTTGATTATTCGGGCACCCAGGCCTGTAAGGCGCTCAAGGAGGAAGGCTTTAAAGTTATCCTTGTCAATTCCAATCCCGCGACTATTATGACCGATCCTGAGATAGCTGATGCCACCTATATTGAGCCGATAACTCCGGAAGTCTTGGAAAAGATTATTATAAAAGAACGCCCTGATGCTGTTTTGCCTACTCTCGGCGGACAGACCGGTTTGAATACCGCCATGAAAGCAATAGAGGCAGGCATATTTAAAAAATATGGCGTGCAAATGATCGGCGCGGATTACAATACGATAAAAAAAGCCGAAGACAGGGAGCATTTTAAAAAGGCAATGCTAAAAATCGGCCTGGATGTGCCAAAGAGCGCCCTTGCCTACAATATGAAAGAGGCAAAGGATGCTCTTAAAAAACTCGGCCTTCCCTTAATCATACGCCCCAGTTTTACATTGGGCGGTACAGGCGGCGGAATCGCCAATACAAAGGAAGAATTTGAGCGTATTGCCGATTTAGGCCTGAAAAGCAGCATGATTTCAGAAATATTGATTGAAGAATCTGTAATGGGCTGGAAGGAATATGAGCTTGAGGTAATGCGCGATAAAAAAGATAATGTAGTTATTGTCTGCTCTATTGAAAACTTCGACCCTATGGGCATACATACCGGAGATTCTATTACCGTTGCCCCCCAGCAGACCTTGAGCGACGCTGAGTATCAAAAGATGCGTGATGCATCCATTGCCATAATAAGAGAAATCGGTGTTGAAACCGGAGGTTCCAATATACAGTTTGCCGTTGACCCCAAGACAGGCAGGATGGTGGTTATTGAGATGAATCCCCGGGTATCGCGCAGTTCCGCTCTGGCGTCCAAGGCCACCGGTTTTCCCATTGCCAAATTTGCCGCAAAACTGGCTGTCGGTTATACTCTTGATGAAATAAGAAATGATATAACCCGCGAAACACCCGCTTCATTTGAGCCATCTATTGATTATTGCGTGGTAAAAATTCCCCGTTTTACCTTTGAAAAATTCCCCGAAGCCGAAGATATTCTCGGTGTTTCCATGAAATCGGTTGGCGAGACGATGGCAATAGGCCGCACGTTTAAGGAGGCGTTGCAAAAAGGCCTGCGCGGCTTGGAAATCGGTCATTTCGGGCTGGATAATAAATCCGATTTTAGGGAGATATCTGATGAAAAAATAAAGCACCGGCTTAAAGAGCCAAATGCCTCGCGCGTCTTTTATATTAAGTACGCCTTACAAAAAGGGTATTCTGTTTCCGACATAGTAAATCTTACGGCCATAGATCCCTGGTTTATAGAAAATATCAGCCAGATTGTGCGGCTGGAAAAAGAATTTGCCGGCTTAAAATTAAACGAATTAAACAGAGATGCTTTATTAAGAATAAAACAATACGGTTTTTCCGACCGGCAAATTGCCGATTTAACAAATTCCAATGAAATAGAGGTGCGTAATTACAGGAAAAAGCTTAATCTAGAAGCTGTTTTTAAACTGGTAGATACCTGTGCCGCCGAATTCGAGGCCTATACTCCGTATTATTATTCTACCTATGAATCAGAATGCGAGGCGCGCGTATCCAGTAAAAAGAAAATAATGATATTAGGCGGAGGCCCAAACCGCATAGGCCAGGGGATTGAGTTTGATTATTGCTGTTGTCATGCCTCTTTTGCTTTGAAAGAATTAGGTTATGAAACAATAATGGTGAATTCAAATCCTGAAACCGTATCCACGGATTATGATACATCTGATAAGTTGTATTTTGAGCCTTTGACTTTAGAAGACGTTATGAACATTATCGATAAGGAGAAACCGGATGGGGTCATAGTTCAATTCGGAGGCCAGACGCCGTTGAACCTGGCGAAAAAACTCAATGATTTAGGCGCGCCCATAATCGGCACGAGCATTGAGTCCATCGCGCGCGCGGAAAACAGGGAAGAGTTTAATAAATTAATTAATAAGCTTGGAGTTAATCAGGCTCCGGGCGGGTGTGTCAATTCCAAGGAAGAAGCGGCTGATGTTGCTTCTCATATTGGCTATCCTGTGCTGGTCAGGCCTTCATTTGTATTAGGCGGCAGGGCGATGCGCATTGTCTATGATAAAACATCGCTTATGGAATTCATGAAAGAGGCCAAGGATGTATCCGAAGAGCATCCCGTATTGATAGATAAATTTTTGGAAGACGCGGTAGAGGTGGATGTTGATGTCCTTGCGGACGGCCGGGTTGCCGTCATAGGCGGGATAATGGAGCACGTGGAAGAGGCGGGAGTTCATTCAGGAGATTCCGCCTGCGTATTGCCGCCGCACACGTTAAGCGATGAGATAATCGATAAAATAAGAGAATGCGCGATTTCTTTATCCGGTGAATTAAACGTTAGAGGCCTGATGAATATCCAATTTGCCATAAAAGAGGATATGGTTTATGTTTTGGAGGTTAACCCGCGCGCCTCACGCACAGTGCCTTTTGTTAGCAAGGCGACAGGCGTGCCTCTGGCTAAGATAGCGGCAAAGGTTATGGTTGGCAAATCTTTAAAAGAGCTTGGCGTGACCAAAGAAAAGCAGATAAATCATGTGGCAGTTAAAGAATCAGTGTTTCCTTTTTCCCGGTTTTCCGGAGTAGATATACTCCTGGGCCCTGAAATGAAATCTACCGGAGAGGTTATGGGCATAGACGATACTTTTGGAAAGGCATTTTATAAATCTCAGCTTTCAGCCGGAGGCGGGCTTCCTAAAAAAGGCACAATATTTATAAGCGTTAAAAATGACGATAAGCGCCATATAGTTTTTATCGCCAAGCGGCTTTCTGATATGGGCTTTAAAATACTCGCCACGGGCGGTACGCATAAGGCGTTTAAATCAAATGGAATACAGGCGGAAATGGTTGGTAAGATTGCCGAAGGCGATACGAAAGTTTTGGAGCTTATTAAAAAAGGAAAGATAAAGCTTATTATCAATACCCCTTCAGGGAAGAAGGGGCAGTCTGATATGAAACCTATACGCAGCCTTGCGGTTATGCACGGCATACCCTGCATTACGACCCTTCAGGGTGCGCAGGCGGCGGTCAACGGCATTGAATCCATCCAAAAGAGCGATTTTGAAGTAAAACCCATCCAGGAATATTTATCTTTCAACGCCTAATCCTTAATCCAATCCGTTTTATTTTAGGCAATGATGTATCGCGGCAATGCCGAAGAATATCTTTTTAAATCTCACTTCTTTAAATTCTGCCTCGCGTAGGATATCGGCTAATTCCCCGGCAGAATAAAATAGCGGTATTGTTGTTGACAGGTATTTGTAGGCGCGCGCTGAGCCTGAGATTGCTCCGCCCACGGACGCGACTAAAAGTTTTATGTAAAAATGAAATAATTTTCTCAAAATAAGAGATGAAGGCTGGCTGGTCTCAAGATTGAAGAAATGCCCGCCCGGTTTTAGAATACGGTGGATTTCCTTAAAACCGGCTATTAATGAAGCGCGGCTGGTATTGATATTGCGCGTGGCAAAAGAAATAGTGGCGGCATCAAAAGAGTTATCGGCGAAGGGGAGTTTTTTGATCTCGCCGGCGGTAAACTTAATATTCCGGCATTGTGGTTTTTTAGCGGCTTCTTTAAGCATTGGCAGGCAAAAGTCCACGGCATAGATTTGGGAGCCGTTTTTGGAATAATTTTTGAGATAGGAGGCCGTTTCACCCGTCCCGCTACATAAATCTATTTTGTTTTTTCCTGAAACCACGGCCGCGGCTTTAGCTGTCCTCCTGCGCCAGAAAATATCCATGCCGAAAGTGAGTATATGGTTGATTAGTTCGTAAGTACGCGGGATTTCCTTGAATATTTCACGGACGGCATTGGGCATCTCAAGATTTATTTTGTTATGTATCTACGCTTATTTTTTTAAGGTGTATCAGAATAAACATATTTTTTATTAATTTTCCGATTCCATAGAGTATCGGGCCGTACCATATAACTGAAACAGGCGAATTTTTGCTTAGTGTTATAACGGTTATGATAGCGCCCGCCGCTATCCAGATGAGAGATTTACGGATTTCTTTTAGGGCATCCCGGCGGGCCTCGGCTCTTCCTTCGGGGGTCCTGATAACCGCGCTTTGCACCTGCGACATCGCGTGCTCAACTTTTTCGTAGAGCTCTTTCGCCGTTTGTTTTTCACAGCCGCTTTTAGTCATGATTTTCATAACATTATTAGGTTCCATCCCTTGTATATATCTATATTGGACTATATCGCCGATAAGTTTATTTATCTGTGTGTTTTTGTCCGGCAGCTGAGCATTGCAGAAAGGGCATTGCGAAAAGAAAAAAGGTATATTCTTTTTACAGCCTGTGCATTGGGCAGTATCGTTAATGCGCGTAATCGCCATTTTTGCCAGCGATTCCCTGTCTTTTTCGCCTATGTATGTTTCTTGCCATGAATTTGTCCCGAAGTCCCATCCGCAGCTACAGCGTTGGCTTGCAGTATCTTTAGCGCATCTTGGGCAGTTCATTTTTCCTCCTTTTGTCCTTGCAGCAAATTCCGCTTACATTTTATACTTGCGCCTACTATTCGTCAAGGCAATTTAGCCCGCACAATGATTTGACTTTGTAATTTCTTTGTGTTAATATACACACTATTAACGTCTTGGTTATCCGCAATAGTCTAATTCTGCCTTAGAAAATCAATAGGTTTAGATATTATTATGATAAAAAAAATATCGTTAAGCAGCATTATTTTGGTCTTACTCTTTTTATTCTCTGTTTTTGCCTGCGCGCAGGATGCGAAAGAGGCCCCCAAAGAAGAAGCGCTTGAGTTTGCCGGTACGATCATTGACAACAAAAGCGCGGAAAAATATTTGGATGAATTAAGTACTTTTGCGCCAAGGTATCCTAAGGCTCAGGCGGTAATTCCTTTGAGCGTTGAGGCCGGTTATTCTATATATACCGCTGAAGGAGAATTATACAGATTCAGCGATGACAGCAATAAGAAAATTATTGAATTCTTGCAGGATAGGAATAATACGGTCCAGGTAATAATTGAGGCAAGAGAGGACGAGGAAGAAGAGCTGGAACTAATTTCAATAGAGAACAGGTATAGAGGCGTAAAACCGGTGCGTCATATACGCAAAGAGCCATATCATAAAGAATACGAGCCGAATCAGAAAAACAGGTAATTTAAGGGGGTGGTTATGCAGGATTTTTCTCCGGAAGACATTATCAATGTGGGTAAGAATGAATTTAAGCGTTATTCAAATTATGCCCCTTGGATTATTCTTATACTTTTCGTTATCATTCTTATCTCCGGTTCGATATATTCAATAAAGACCGAAGAGGTTGGAGTTGCGCAGCGTTTTGGTAAGTATATTACTACAACCAATCCCGGATTACATTTTAAATTGCCTTTAGGCATAGATAAAGTAACGCCGGTTAAAAAAGAGCGCGTATTTAAGGAAGAATTTGGTTTTCGTACGCTTAGGCCGGGAATACAAACCGAATATTCTTCTCAGAAATATTTGGATGAATCACTGATGCTTACCGGCGATTTAAATACTCTTGACGTACGTTGGATCGTGCAGTTTCGGGTAAATGATCCGGTAAAAGTTCTTTTTAACACCAGGGATCCTATAGATAATGTGCGTGATGTTTCCGAAGTCATAATGCGCAGGCTGGTGGGTAATTATCTTGTAGATGAGGCCCTAACCACCTCAAGAGAGGAAATCAGCGACCTGGCCCAGGTAGAGATGCAGAAGATACTTAATAAATATGAAACAGGCATAAGGGTTGTGACTGTTAAACTTTTAGACGTGAATCCTCCTGAACCCGTGCAACCGGCTTTTAATGAAGTAAATGAGGCCAAGCAGGAAAAAGAGCGTATGATTAACCAGGCGTGGGAAAACTATAATAAAATAATACCAAAGGCAAAGGGTGAGGCGGAAAAAACTATAAGAGAGGCGGAGGGATACGCTTTGGATAAGGTAAATAGGGCAAAAGGCGAAGCGGATAGATTTTTGGCGATGCTTGCCGAATATAAAAAAGCGCCTGAGGTGACAAAAAATCGCCTTTATTTGGAAACCATGATGGAGGTTTTGCCTAAGGCAAAGAATAAATATATAATTGATCCTAGCCAATCTTCCATATTGCCTTTATTAAAATTAGATTCCAAAACAGATTAGGGGGTAGCATGAAGTTTTTTTCAGCAGTATTACTTGTGTCACTGGTTTTTATCCTGCTTGTTCTATTTAGCGGAGTTGTTTATGTTGTGGATGAGACGAAACAGGTTGTAATCACGCAGTTTGGCGAGCCGGTAGGCAGCCCCATATCTAATGCCGGCCTTTATTTCAAAATTCCTTTTATTCAACAGGCGAATTATTTTGAAAAAAGGCTTCTTGAATGGGACGGCGACCCTAACCAGATACCTACCCGGGATAAAAAATATATTTGGGTTGATACATACGCGCGCTGGAATATATCAGACCCTTTGAAGTTCCTACAGTCTGTGGGTAATGAAATAGGCGCTCACGCCCGGCTTGATGACATTATCAATTCGGCAACACGCGATACCATAACCGCGCATTTATTGGTGGATGCGGTAAGGAATACAAACCGTGTCTTGGAATTGGAGCAGCTAGAGAAAGATCTTTCTGTGGCAGATGAAGCTCTGGAACGCATAGATGTAGGCAGGGAGGAGTTGGAAAAATTTATCCTGGAAAAAGCCAGGCAGCTGGCTCCGCAATACGGGATAGAGTTGGTGGACGTGCGTATTAAACGTGTAAATTATGTTGATGATGTGCGCCGTAAAGTTTATGAGCGCATGATTGCAGAGCGCAAGCGCGCGGCTGAACAATACCGTTCAGAAGGCAATGGGAAATCGGCTGAAATAGAAGGCCAGTTAGGAAAAGAGTTAAAGCAGATTACCTCCGAGGCATATCGTAAGGCCGAGGTACTGCGCGGCGAAGCAGACGCGCAGGTAATAAAAATCTATGCCGATGCCTACAGCAAGGACCCGGAATTATACTCTTTTACAAAAACGCTGAAGACTTACGAAGATACGATAGACGATAAGAGTACTGTTATTCTGACTACTAATAGTGATTACTATAAATATTTAAGGGGCCTGTCGCCGGAGAAATAGAAGATTGCGGCAAGGCGGAATTAAGGAAATGGATATTTCGGCTTTAAAATCAATATTGGATTACCAGTTTTTAGGCAACAGCGTATTGGCCTATTTAATATTCCTGGCTACTTTTATTGTTTCGGTAATCGTTTTGCATATTATAAAAAATATCGTAATTGCCAAAATCAAAAAAATTACCGAAAAGACTAAAAATAGCCTGGATGATTTTATTTTAGGCTTATGCGAAAAAATAATAATGCCGCTTTTATATTTTGGCGCGTTTTATTTTTCCATCAGTCAGCTTTCTATGGCTGATGCCCTTAAGCATTTTTTATCTTCGCTATTTATTATAGTAATGGCCTCTGTTATTGCCCGCCTTGCCTCCGCCATCGTAATATTTTTCTTAAAAAATACATGGCTTAAAGATCAGTTTGCAACGGCTTCCGGAGCAGGAAAATCAGTAACGCTTTTTAATATCGTTAGGCTGGTTTTTTGGGGGGCGGCCCTTGTTTTCATACTGGACAATCTGGGTTTTAATATTGCCGCCGTAATCGCCGGCCTTGGCATAGGCGGTGTTGCCGTGGCATTGGCGGCCCAGACGATACTAGGGGATCTTTTTAATTATTTTGTCATTTTTTTTGATAAACCTTTTGAGGAGGGGGATTTTATTATCACCGGTGAATTTATGGGGGTCATAGAGAATATCGGTATAAAGACCACGCGCGTAAGAAGCCTGGGAGGCGAGCAGCTGGTTTTTTCAAATTCTGACCTTGCCTCAAGCCGGATACGTAATTATAAAAGAATGGAAAAGCGCAGGGTTCTCTTTCTTCTAGGGGTTACTTACCAGACAAGCCTGCAGCAGCTTAAAAAAATACCGGGTATCATCAAGGATATTGTTGCCAACGTCAAGGATACGGTTTTTGACCGGGCCCACTTTAAGGAATACGGCGATTTTAACCTTGTTATAGAAATAGTCTATTTTGTTTTGAGCAGTGATTATAATAAATATATGGATATACAGCAGGAAATCAATTTTGCTATAAAAGAAGCGTTTGAAAAAGAAAGCATAGAGTTTGCTTATCCTACGCAGACACTCTTTGTAGAAAAAGCGAATATTTGACCTAGAAGGATTAAAATTATGAATAAGCTTACGATTAAAGATATTGATGTAAAAAATAAGAAGGTTTTAATTAGGGTTGATTTTAACGTGCCTCAGGATAAAGATTTTAAAATTACCGATGACGTAAGGATTAAAGCGGCTTTGCCCACAATAAAATACTGTTTAGATAAAGGCGCTTCAAAGGTAATCTTGATGAGTCATTTGGGAAGGCCTAAAGGAAAAGTTGTTGATGAGTACCGGCTCACGCCGGTTGCTTTAAAATTGGCGGTTTTGTTAGGTGAGCCGGTTAAGAAATTAGACGACTGCATAGGTGAGCTCGTTAAGAAAGATATAGAGGAAGCATCAGAAAGAGTAGTTTTATTGGAAAATTTAAGATTCTATAAAGAAGAAGAAAAGAATGATGCCGAATTTGCGAAAAAACTGGCATCGTTAGGAGAGTTATTCATAAATGATGCCTTTGGTACTGCCCACCGCGCGCACGCATCTACCGAAGGTGTTACCAATTATTTGAAATCTGCCGCAGGATTTTTACTGACAAAGGAGATAGAATATTTAGGCGGGGCGTTAAATAATCCCAAGAAGCCGTTTGTCTTAATTCTGGGAGGGGCTAAGGTTTCCGATAAAATCCTTCTGATTGAAAACATGCTGAATAAAGCCGATGAGATAATTATAGGCGGAGGAATGTGTTATACGTTTTTGAAGGCGCAGGGTAAAGCGATAGGCAATTCAAAGCTTGAGCCGGAAAGGCTGGATTTGGCAAAGAGTTTACTGGATAAGGCGAAAGAAAAAAATATTAAGATTTTACTGCCGGTAGATAATGTAGTCAGCGATAAGATTGATGGTACGGGCAAGGTTGATGCCGTAGGTGAGAACATAGCCGATGGTTTAATCGGCGTGGATATAGGGCCAAAGACAGTGGATAAATTTTGTGAGGCGTTAAGGAATGCCGCGACTATCGCCTGGAACGGGCCTTTGGGTATTTTTGAGGTGGATGCCTTTAGTAACGGCTCGCGAAAGGTAGCATCTTTTCTTGGTAATTTATCCGCCATAAAGATAATCGGCGGAGGCGATACCGCGGCAATGATAGCGAAATTCGGCCTGGAGGATAAAATGACGCATATTTCAACAGGCGGAGGCGCTTCACTTGAATATATGGAAGGAAAGGTATTGCCGGGGATTGCGGCTTTGAGTGATAAATAAAATATGGCCATTATCCCTCGCCTAAACATCGGGTAAATCTCTACGATATTTACCCGATAGGGCCCATCCTTTAAAGGTATTAGGATGGCCCGCCCTTGTGGGCAGGCTGTGGGTAGGTTTAAGCTTAATAAGTTCTAACCTACTCCGAAGCTTAAGGGGGAAATTCTCGAAGAGAATTTACCCCTTGTTTAAGCAAGGAGATTAATTCGCGCAGATAACTTACGTCGTTCTTCGAACTCCGTAAGTTACGCGCTCATTAACATGAGAAAACCTATTATCGCGGGAAATTGGAAAATGTATAAGACAATAGCGCAGGCGCTTGAGCTTGCTAACGGTCTAAAGCGTGAGTTTTACGGCTTTAAAGCGGCGGACATTGTGATAGTCCCGAGTTTTACGCTTTTAGATGAAGTAGCTGATGCTATTTCGGATTGCGATATTGCTTTAGGCGCCCAAAATGCCCACTGGGAATTGGAGGGGGCTTTTACCGGAGAAGTTTCTCTCCTGCAGCTAAAAGAATTAGGCGTAAAATATGTTATAATAGGGCATTCCGAAAGAAGGCAGTTTTTCGGAGAAACCAATGAAACTGTTAATAAAAGAGTAAAAGCCGTATTGAAAGAGGGCTTGATACCGATTATGTGCGTGGGGGAAAATTTATCAGAACGGGAATCGGCCAAAACGTTTAATGTTGTGGAAGAGCATATAAAACTTGGCCTTTTGGGTTTGGAAAAAGAGGATGTAGAAAAAATGGTTATTGCGTATGAGCCGGTGTGGGCTATTGGCACAGGAAAGACCGCAACGCCGCAGCAGGCTCAGGAAGTCCATTATTTTATTAGGCAGAAATTGGCAGAACTTTATGATAGAGAATTGTCTGATAAGGCGCGTATACAGTACGGAGGATCGGTTAAGCCTGATAATATAAGAGAGCTAATGGAGCAAGAGGATATAGATGGCGCCCTGGTAGGAGGGGCCAGTTTAAAACTAGAATCATTTTCTGAAATAATAAAAAAATCAATAGAATAATTATCCCTTGCCTAAGCATCGGGTAAATTTCTTCGAAATTTCCCCGATAGGCTGCGGGTAGGTTTAAGCTTAATAAGTTCTAACCTACTCCGAAGCTTAAGGGGGAAATTCTCGAAGAGAATTTACCCCTTGTTTAAGCAAGGAGATCAATTCGCACTTATCTCGCCGTAGGCGGATGTGCTCATTGAAAGGAAAATAAAATGTACGCTTTTTTGATAACTGTCCATGTGATAGTATGTATTTTGCTCATATCTATTGTATTAATTCAATCAGGCAGGGGCGGCGGTTTTCTAGAATCTTTTTCTTCAGCTGAATCCATATTTGGGACAAAAAGCAACGCTTTCCTTGCCAAGACAACCACGTCTTTAGCGATTATCTTTTTTGCCACCTGTTTATCGCTTTATTTTATATCCGCAAAACGCGGCCGATCTTTAATGGACCAGGTTCCTGCCGCGATAAAGCAGTTACAGGAAGGCATGGCTGAAAGTCAGCCCAAGAATACTGTTGATAGTTCTGTTTCACAGGAGGCTAATAAAGAATTAGGCGTTGTGCCATCAGCAAAAGAAGGCGAAGAGATTAATGTTGAGGTTCAGCCTGCGGCAAAATAATAAAGACAGCAATTTATCCCGTTTATTCCCGGCACTTATTTTTTTCTTGGCTTTTTTTTGCGGTTTTAGGCCCGGATTTTCAGCTGATACAAAATATGGCGGAGAACTTATTCTGGCTGCGACATCCGATCCCCGGTCTTTTAATCCTATCCTTGCCAAAGAAACATCCACTACATCCATCACACAGATTATATTTGAAGGCCTGACCAGGACCAATGGTTTGACCCTTGCCGTTGAGCCGGCTTTAGCATTAAGCTGGAGCGTAGATAAGAGCGGCCTTGTCTGGGATTTTAAATTACGCAGGGATGTTGTATGGTTTGACGGCGAAAGATTCAGCGCCGATGACGTAATTTTTACCTTTAATAAACTTATCTATAATGATGATATACCAAATTCTGCCAGGGATATCTTCAGCATAGAAGGCCAGCCTGTCAAGGTTCAAAAGATAGATGAATTTCATGTGCGATTTATACTGCCTAAGAAATTCGCGCCTTTTTTAAGGGCGATGTCTACAGAAATCCTGCCCAAACATATTTTAGAATCGTCTGTTGAAAACGGAAAATTTAATTTTACCTGGGGGGCGGATTCCAAACCTTCAGAGATTATCGGGACAGGCCCTTTCATGCTTTCGCAATATATCCCCGGCGAGCGGATAGTTTTAAGGAGGAACCCGGATTATTATAGGCGGGACAAAAACGGAAATAACCTTCCCTATATGGAAAAAATAATTTTTATTATATTGGGTAATCAGGACACGGCCTTGTTGAAATTTCTAGATGGAGAAATTGATTATTATTCGTTGAGGGGGACGGATTACCCACTGCTCAAGCCGAAAGAGAAGGAAAGGGATTTTACTATTTACAATACCGGCCCCGCGTTTGGCAGTAATTTTATAGTATTTAATCAAAACAGCGGCCTAAATCCGCGGTCCAACAAACCCTATATTAACGCCAATAAATTGGGATGGTTTAAAGATGTAAATTTTAGAAAAGCAATAGCCCATTCCATAGACAAGGAAATGATTATTCAAATCCTGATGAATGGATTTGGTATCGCGCAGGATTCAGCTATGAGCCCATCGGCAGGATTTTTCTATAATCCCGATGTTGAGGCCTATGATTATGATTTAGATAAGGCGCGTGATATTTTGGATGAATCAGGATATAAGGATATTGACGGCGATGGTTTGCTGGAAGATGAAAATGGCAAGGATATAGAATTTAGCCTTTATACCAGCGCGCAGGATAATCAGAGAATACAGATGGCCGCTATTATCAGCAATGATTTATCCCGTATCGGCATAAAGGTTAATTTTTTACCTTTGGAATTCAATAATCTTGTCCAGCGGCTTACTTCTACCTTTGACTGGGATGCCATGATTATCGGCTTAACTGGAGGCATTGAGCCGCATTTCGGCAGGAATGTTTGGGCATCCAGCGGCCGCCTTCATATGTGGAATCCTGAGCAGCTTAGCCCTCAAACATCATGGGAGAGGCGCATTGATGAAATCTTCGATTTAGCGGTTCAGGAATTGGATGAAAAGAACCGAAAATCGCTCTATGATGAATGGCAGGTGATTGTCTCAAAAGAACTGCCTTTAATTTATACCGTATTGTCAGACTCCATGTTTGCCGTGCGCAATAAATTCGGTAATTTAAAACTCTCAAGTTTCGGAGGGGCTTTTCATAATTTGGAAGAAATATACATTAAAAATTAAAAGTTAAAAATGAAAATTGAAAAATTATAATTGTAAATTAAAAGTTTTAATTCATTTTTAAATTTTTAATTATGATTTTAAATTCTGTATTTTTAATTTTACATTGCCAATTATGTTTACTTATATAATTCGAAGAATATTGATAGCCGTGCCGTTGATTATCGGCATGTCGCTGGTTACCTTTTTTATTATAAATATGGCTTCCGGTAATTATTTTGATACGATGAAAATGGACCCGCAGGTGTCGGCGGCGACAATAGCCAAATATGAGGCGCTTTACGGGCTGGATAAGCCCGTATTCATGCAGTATTTGTATTGGCTTAAGAATCTGCTTAGGTTCGATTTCGGTTATTCATTTTTTTATAATGCCCCGGTTCGCACCATAATCATGAGAAGGTTGTTTAATACTTTTATTCTTTCCTTAAGCAGCCTTATCTTTAGCTGGCTTATCGCGATTCCTTTGGGTATATATAGCGCTGTTCATTATGGAAGCTTAAAAGACAGGGCTGTTTCCTTTGTTTCATTTATAGGTATTTCCATTCCCAGTTTTTTTCTGGCGTTGTTGTTATTGAATTTGGCAAGCCTTGGCAACTTTCTGCCGTTAGGGGGGATGCGTTCGGCGAATTTCGATTCTTTAAATTTTATGCGAAAAACATGGGATATCGCGCGGCATTTAATAATCCCCACGGTTGTTATTTCTGTAGGCGGCATCGCGGGCCTGCAGCGTATTACCCGCGCTAACCTGCTGGATGTCCTGCGCCAGCAGTACATTACCTTTGCCCGGGCCAAGGGGCTTCCGGAAGGCAGGGTTGTTTATCATCATGCTTTGCGCAATGCCGTAAACCCTCTGGTCACGATATTCGGCTATAACTTTTCCGGCCTGCTTAGCGGAGCGGCCCTTATTGAAATTATCTGCGCTTGGCCCGGATTAGGCTCTGTAATGTTTACCGCCGTAAGAAGCGGAGATAATTATCTGGTTATGGGAAGTTTTCTTATGTCGAGCGCGCTCTTATTATTCGGGAATTTATTAGCCGATATAATTCTGGCAAAAGTAGACCCAAGGATCCGGCATGCGTAAATCCAGGAGCCAATTCCGGCTTGCCTTATCACATTTAAAGAGAAGCCGTGCCAGCATGATAAGCCTGTTTATTTTATTGGTTTTATATGCGGCGGCAATTTTTACGGATTTCATTGTCCCTTACGCCTATGATGATGAAGAAAGGCTTTTTTCTTATGCCCCTCCGTCGCGCGTACATTTCTTTGACGATGCGGGAAAATTGCGGCCACCGTTTATATACGCAAAGACAATAGAGCTTGATGAATACAGGAGGAGAGTTTATAGGGAGGATAAGGAAAAAATATACCCGTTGAAGTTTTTTGCCAAACGTGAAAAATACAAATTTTTATTTTTGTTTGGATTCGACAGGTGTTTGCTCGGAGTAGATAAACCGGCAAGAATTTATCTTTGGGGCGCGGACTCCAGGGGCAGGGATATTTTTTCGCGCCTTATTTACGGCTCGCGGATTTCACTGACCATAGGCTTGATTGGTGTATCTATTTCTTTTCTTATCGGTTTGATTATCGGCGGAATATCCGGTTTTTACGGCGGAGGCTTGGATAATTTTTTAATGCGCCTTACCGAGATGGTCATGATGATTCCTACTTTTTATCTTATGCTTTCTTTGCGAGCGGCATTTCCTCCCGGCCTAAGCTCTGCTCACGTGTATTTGATGGTTGTTTTTATTCTTTCTTTTGTGGGTTGGCCGGGCCTGGCGCGCGTTATACGCGGCATGAGCCTTTCATTGAGAGAGAGGGAATATGTGCTTGCGGCAAAAACTTTAGGTGTTTCTGATATAAAGATAATTCTGCGTCATATTCTTCCCCATTGCTCCTCTTATGCGATAATAAATGCCGCATTGGCTATTCCGGCTTATATTTTAGGTGAGACGGCTTTAAGCCTTTTAGGGCTGGGCATACAGGATCCTATGCCCAGCTGGGGTAATATGTTATCTGAGGCGATGAATATCGTGCAAATCAGGTTTTATCCCTGGGTGCTTTTGCCGGGTTTGTTTATTTTTGCCGTAGTTATGGCGTTTAACCTTTTGGCCGATGGTTTAAGGGACGCCCTTGATCCTTTATTTAAAAAATAATGGCTCATTCCCCTCGCCTAAGCATCGGGTAAATCTCTTCGAGATTTCCCCGATAGGCTTCGGGATAATTCGCGCAGATTTCGCCGTAGGCGGATGCGCTCATTTCCCGATGGCTAAACACTGCGTAGATTTCTGCGAAATCTACTTGCAGCCATCGGAATAATTCGCCCATACAACTTACGTCGGCTTTGCCTCCGTAAGTTGTGGGCTCATTAGATGAGAAAAACAAAAGAGACATTGTTAGAGATTAAAGATTTAAAACTAAGCTATTATTCCGAAAATGGTAAAAATACCATATTGGAAGGGTTTAATTTGACACTTTTAGAAGATGAAGTTGTGGCATTGGTCGGCGCCTCAGGTTGTGGTAAATCAAGCGCGGCCCTGTCAATATTAATGCTTTTGGGCTCAAATGCGCGAATTGAAAAAGGAGAAGTTTTATATAAAGGCAGGGATTTGGTGAAGGCGCGGCCGGAATATATGGCGAAAATAAGAGGAGAGGAAATTTCCATAATTTTTCAGGAGCCGCTGAGCGCGCTTAATCCCGTATTTACCATCGGCTACCAGATGTATGAGGTTTTCAGGTATCACTCTGACCTGGGCAAAGAGAAAATTTATGGAAAGATGGTTGAGCTATTAAAGCTTGTGGGTATAGCGGGCGCCAAAGAGGTTATTAAATATTACCCGCATCAGCTAAGCGGAGGAATGCGCCAGAGAATCGTTATTGCCATGAGCATTGCCCTTAATCCAAAGCTTATCATTGCCGATGAGCCGACTAGTAATTTGGATGTTACGCTTCAGGTACAAATCATAGACTTATTTAAAAAGTTAAAAGAAGAGCTGGGGGTATCTATTTTATTAATAACTCATGATTTACGGGCAGTCGAAGATATCGCGACCAAGATAAACGTAATGCATAAAGGCCGCGTTATAGAAGAAAACATTACGCAGATTATCTTGCGCCGCCCTAAGGAAGATTATACCAAGCTCCTTATAAAAGCGGCAGATTACCAATGATTGATATGTCAGAAAATTTATTGCAATTAAAAGAGGTTAAAAAATATTTTCCCATTAAAAAAGGCCTGTTTTATAAAACAGTGGCTAATGTCAAAGCTGTTGATGGTGTAGATTTATCCATTGGCCAGCGTCAGACGCTTGGCTTGGTTGGGGAGTCCGGCTGCGGCAAGACGACCCTAAGCCGTATAATTTTAAGGCTGATTAAGGAAGACAGCGGAAGCATATATTTTAACGGTAGGAATTTGTGCGCGGCTAACAAGAAGGAATTACGGCAGATACGAAAAGGCCTGCAGGTTGTTTTTCAGGACCCTTTCAACAGTCTTGACCCTAAATTCAGGGTAAGGGAGATTTTAAAGGAAGCGCTGTATGCGCTGGAAAAATACGAAACCTCTGAATTTGAAGACAGGGCAGTTGGTTTACTTGATCAGGTGGGTTTAGGCCGGGACGCAATAGACAGGTTTCCTTATGAATTCTCAGGCGGAGAACGCCAAAGGATAGCTATTGCCCGTGCCATATCTACCAACCCGAAGATGTTGATTCTGGATGAGGCGGTTTCATCTTTGGATGTACTCATCCAAAAGCAGATTCTGGATTTATTGCTTAAGTTAAAAGATGAATTGCAGATAAGTTGCCTGTTTATATCGCATAATCTAAACGTGCTAAAAAATTTTAGCGATAGGATCGCGGTTATGTATCTGGGTAAGATGGCTGAGGTGGCGCCGGCTTTGCGCATATTTAGCGAAGATAACCTTAAAAATGTTCATCCATATACCGAGGCGCTTATTTTATCCGGCGTGCGCCGTAAAGTATCTCTTAAGGGCGAACCGGAATCTTTATTGAATATACCAAGCGGATGCCGTTTTCATACCAGGTGCCCTTACCGTAAAGATGTTTGCCGTAAGCGCGAGCCCGCTTTAGAGTTAAAGAAAAACGGACATTTTATTGCTTGCCATTTTCGTTGAGTTTGAGTATAATGAAGCCCGTTAGAGATAGGCAATTATTCTGAATTTATTATTTAACTATATGCAAGCAGTCAGGTTAGAAAGAGGATAATACTATGCGAGATGTAATTGTTTTTATTTTGGCCGGTGGTAAAGGTGAGCGTCTTTATCCTCTAACACGCGATAGGGCAAAACCGGCAGTTCCCTTTGGCGGCGTATACAGGGTTATTGATTTTACGCTGTCTAATTGCATTAATTCCGGCATGCGCAAGATACATGTCCTGACGCAGTACAAATCAATATCATTGCACAGGCATCTTAGAATGGGCTGGAGTATTTTCGAGTCGGAAATAGGAGAGTATATAGATGTTATCCCCGCACAGCAGAGAGTAGGAAGCGATTGGTATAAGGGCACCGCAGACGCTATATATCAGAATATTTACTCTATAGAACAGGAGAATCCTGACGAGGTATTAATTTTAGCCGGAGACCACATCTATAAGATGAATTATTGCAAGATGATAGATTTTCATAGGGAGCATAACGCGGATTTGACCGTTGGTGTTGTTGAAATAGACAGGAATGCCGCCGTGCAATTCGGCGTTGTGGATATAGATAAAAATGAAAATATCCGCGGTTTTAAGGAAAAGCCCGCTGATTATAAAAATAACCAAAATAAATCCGATAAAGTCTATGCTTCAATGGGGATTTATCTGTTTAATACCGATGTGCTGGAGCAGGAATTAGGAGAAGATGCCGCAAAAGATACGCATCATGATTTTGGCAGGAATATTATTCCCCAGATGATTGATAAAAAGAGAAAAATCTGCGCTTATAATCTTAAAAATGATGTTAATCAACCGCAATACTGGCGGGATATCGGCTCAATTGATGCCTATTATGAGGCCAATATGGATTTAGTACAGGTCTCACCTGTTTTCAATTTATATGACAGGAGCTGGCCTATCAGAACTTATCATGAACAGTTTCCTCCGGTAAAGACAGTTTTTTCGGGAGCAGAAGACGCCTCTCGAAAGGGTGAGGTTTTAGATTCTTTGATTTCCGACGGCTGTATTGTTTCAGGCGGTAGGGTAGAGCGCTCTATACTTTCTCCAAATGTAAGAATAAACAGTTTTTCTGAGGTTTATGATTCTATTTTAATGGAAGGGGTAAATGTTTCAAGGTATGCCAAGATTAAGCGCGCGATTATAGATAAAGATGTTAATATCCCGCAAGGGGCTGTTATCGGTTATGATGTAGAAGAAGACAGGAAAAAGTTCTTTGTTTCTGAATCCGGCATAGTGGTGGTTGCTAAAAGGACCAAGATAGGCGGCGAACAAAGTCAGAATAATAAATAATAATTCGCCCATACAACTTACGTTCGCTTTGCTCCGTAAGTTGTGGGCTCATTAAATGATTCGAAAAGCTAGATTAGAAGACGCGGAAAGTATTCAGAAGCTGATAAATAATTTTGCTAAGCAGGATTTGATGCTTGCCCGCTCATTGAACGAGATATATGAGAATATCCGTGATTTTTGGATATTTGAAGAAGCGGGTAATATCTATGGCTGTTGCGCTTTGCATATTTTAGGCTGGCAGGGCCTTGCGGAGCTTAAATCTTTCGCTGTTTCAGAACAGAAGCAGAATAAAGGCATAGGGCGTAAATTGATATCCAAGGCGCTGGATGAAGCCAAAGATTTTTCGGTTAAGAAAATTTTTGTCTTGACATATAAACCAGAATATTTTAAAACTATAGGGTTTAATGAGCTGGATAAGAATGAACTACCGCAGAAGATTTGGGCGGAATGTTGCAATTGCCCAAAGTTTCCGGATTGTGAAGAAATTGCCTTGATAAAGGAAGTATGAGGAATTAATTCGCACTATCTCGCCTTGGGCGGATGTGCTCATTGAGGAGGGTACAATTGGACTATTTATTGACTGAAGAACAAATTATGATTAGAGATTTATGCCGCCAGATAGCAAAGGAAAAAATAGAGCCCCGGGCCGCGGAATTGGATAAAAGCGAAAAATTCCCCAAAGAGATAATAGCCGATATGGCAAAATCTGATTTGTTTGGTATATTTATACCTGAAGAATACGGCGGAATAGGTGTTGGGGTCCTTAATTTGTGTATTGCGACCGAAGAATTTTCACGCGTATGCGGCGGCATTGCCGTAAGTTATGCCGCAAGCGCCCTGGGTACGTTTCCGATAATACTTTATGGAAACGATGCCCAAAAGAAAAAATACCTTCCTGATTTGGCCAGCGGCAAGAAAATCGCCGCCTTCGGCCTTACTGAGCCTTCTGCCGGATCTGATGCTTCCAATCTTCAGACGACAGCGAAAAAAGAAGGTGAGCATTATATCTTAAACGGCGTAAAACATTTTATAACAAACGGAGGCGATGCGGAAACTTATACGGTTATTGCCATGACGGATAAAAATAAAGGTGCCAGGGGCGCTTCTGCTTTTATAGTTGAAAAGGGTACGCCGGGTTTTACTTTTGGCAAAAAAGAAGAAAAAATGGGTATCCGTGCTTCTTCTACGCGCGAGTTGATTTTTAGCGATTGCAAGATCCCTAAAGAAAACCTGATAGCTAAAGAAGGCATGGGTTTTATTGTTACGATGAAAACATTTGATATGTCCAGGCCCGGAGTAGCGGCACAGGCAGTAGGCATTGCTCAAGGCGCTCTTGATTTGGCAGTTAAATATTCCAAAGAAAGAATACAGTTCGGAAAAACCATTTCAAGTTTTCAGGGCTTGCAATGGATGCTTGCCGATATGGCGACACAGACCGAGGCGGCACGCGCTTTGGTTTATTCGGTAGCCCGCATGGTAGATGCCGGAAAAACAAACGTTGGCAAGGAATCGGCGATGGCAAAATTATTCGCTTCTGATACAGCGATGCGCGTTGCGACCGATGCCGTGCAGATATTTGGCGGATACGGTTATATGCGTGATTATCCGGTAGAGAAATTTATGCGCGATGCCAAGATTACTCAAATCTACGAAGGAACAAACCAGATACAAAGAAATATTATCGGCTTGCAGGTAATCAAAGAAATGGCGAAGTAGTCGGCATAGTTTATGGCAAGACCCAAAATAGTCTCATCGGTCGCATGGTTGATTTTGGCTGTCGCAGGGTTATCCGCGTTTCTTCTATTATTCAACCATGCCTTTCCTATTGCTTCTGTAGATATAAAATTAACCAAAGAAGAGGCATTAAACAGGGCAAAAGCTTTTTTGTCCCGGCAGGATTTTGACCTGAGCGGCTTCGATAAGGCCGTGATATTTGATGCGGATGATGAAGGAGCCGCTTATTTACAGAAGAATTTTGGCATAAAAAAGTTTAACCAATTAGCCGGCAGCGAAGTCCCTATCTGGTTCTGGAGAGTAAGGTGGTTTAAGGAGCTGGAAAAGGAAGGGTTTAAGGTCCGTATTGATCCTAGTACCGGCGAAGTATTGAGCTTTCATCATCTTATTCTCGATGATGCCGAAGGGGCGGACCTCGAAGAAGCCCAAGCCATATTGCTGGCAAGCTCGGTTATCGCTTCGCAGGGCATAAACCTGTCGGATTATGAGTTAAAGGAAAACAGCACGCAAAAACAGAAAAATAGGACTGATTACCGCTTTAGTTGGGAGAAAAAACATTATAAACTAAAAGACGCGGTCATCAGGGTTTTTGTTTATGTTTACGGTGATAAATTAGGTTATTATTCCAGGCAGCTTAAAATCCCCGAAGCTTTTAAAAGAGAATTAAAGCGAGAGATAGCATTAGGGGAGGCCCTTTCATTGCTAAGCGTAATCTTTACGTTTTTATTGGTAATAGCCACAATATTTACGTTGATTACGGAATATAAAAATGATAAACTTAACTGGAGGTTTGGCCTCGTAGCCGGATGTATAGTTATTTTATTTAATATAGTTTATTTTATTAATTGCCTGCCCTTGCTGTGGAGTATGTATCCCGATACGATGAGCAAAGGCGTCTTCATTATCATATCTTTTTTTAGCGCTTTCATAAATGCTTTGGTTTTAGGCATGGCTGTTTTTGTTTATGGTTCTGTAGGGGATAGTTTGGCGCGTTCGATGTGGCGGACAAAAACGCCTTTACTTGATGCGCTGCGGGATAAAAATTTTACGTTATCTCTGGCTTTACCGAAAGTTATAGCCGGTTATTCACTGGGTTTTATATTTTTAGGTTATGTTACGATATTTTACCTTATTGGAACCAGATTTTTTAATATTTGGATGCCGCCGCATTCGGAATATTCAAATATTTTAGGTACGGCTATGCCGTTTTTATTTCCTTTGACCGTAGCCTTGACTGCCGCTTTCAGCGAAGAGTTTATGTTTAGGTTATTTGCTATTTCTTTTTTAAAAAAATATGTAAGATTCGCCTGGGCGGCGATATTGATTTCTTCTTTGATTTGGGCCTTGGGCCATTCGACCTATTCTGTATTTCCCGCTTATGTCAGGGCGGTAGAGCTTACGATATTCGGTTTCATATTTGGGATCGTATTTTTGAAATACGGCCTGGAAACAGTAATTATAGCGCATTTCGTAATAGATGCTTTTTTGGGCGCAATGCCGCTTTTGAAATCCAGCAACGTATATTTTTTAGCTTCAGGGCTAATTGTTCTTAGCATGGCTTTTATCCCGTTTATTATTATGGCCGTAATTAAACAGAAAGGTAATAAAACATGAATGTTATAGTTTGTATTAAACAAGTTCCGGATACGACCAATGTGCGGATAAACCCCGAAACCAATACATTGGTAAGAGAGGGCGTTGAATCAATCATAAATCCGTTTGATATGTATGCTATTGAGGAAGGATTGCGTATCAAAGAGAAGTTTGGCGCCAAAGTGACTGTTTTGACCATGGGCCCGCCTCAGGCTGAGGCCGCTCTAAGAGAGGCAATTTCCTTAGGAGCTGATGAAGCGATACTTTTATCGGATAGGGCGTTTGCCGGCTCTGATACCTGGGCTACCAGCTATGCTTTATCAAGGGCGATAGAGAAAATTAAAGATTTTGATATTATCTTATGCGGCAAACAGGCTTCAGACGGAGATACGGCTCAAGTTGGGCCGGGAATAGCGGCACACCTGGATTTGCCGCAGGTAACCTATGTCAAGAAAATCGAAGAAATAGGAGACAAAATAATTAAGGTTGAGAGAATGACCGAAGAGGGATTTGAAATATTAGAAGGGAAATTGCCAATTTTATTAACGGTGGTTAAAGAGATAAATGAGCCGCGCCTGCCTTCGCTAAAGGGGAAGATGCGCGCAAAACAGGCCTCTATTATTAAATGGACGGCCGCGGATGTTTCAGCTAGCGGCAGTTTGTTGGGTTTAAACGGGTCTCCTACGCAGGTAGTTAAGATTTTTAGTCCGGAGAAAAGGAAAAACGGTAAAATATTTGACGGCGACATTAATGAGGCTGCTGATCAGATCATCAAAGGCCTAAAAGGCATAATATAAAAACTGAAATCTTATTGAGCTTTGTACAACTAATGGTAAAAATTCCGCAAAACATAAACGGAATATTGACTACCTTGATGCCAGTGGTAAAGCAAGAGTCAATAAGATTGGGAGTTAAATTAAATGAGCATAAAAATATTGAAAGATAACTGTAAGGGGTGCACGCTTTGCGTAAACGCGTGTCCTTTCGGGGCAATGCGCGTAGAAAATAAGCTTGCCATAGTAGATTTTAATCAGTGTAATCTATGCGGCGCTTGTAAAACTGTGTGCAAATTTGATGCCATAGAGATAGCAAGGCCGCAAGTGATAGAAGAAACAAAGGATTTAGGGGAATACAAGGGAGTTTGGGTGTTTGCCGAACAGAAAAAGGCTGTTGTGCAAAGTGTAGTTTATGAATTGTTAGGTAAGGGCAGAGAGCTGGCCGATAAGCTGGGGGTAGATTTATCCTGTGTTTTATTGGGGCATGATGTATTAAAGTGTAGCGATGAATTGATATACAGGGGGGCTGATAATATTTATTTGGTGGATGATGAGAATCTGGCCAATTATTTGGATGAGCCGTTTTCCCACATCCTTATTAAGTTAATTGAAAAGTATAAGCCGGAGATAGTGCTATGCGGGGCTACCTCCATAGGGCGTTCGCTTATTTCCAGGGTCGCTGTCAAGCTTTATACCGGCCTGACAGCTGATTGTACCGGTTTGGATATTGACGCAAAAAAGAAAATACTGCTTCAGACGCGGCCTGCTTTCGGTGGCAATATTATGGCAACAATAATTTCACCGAATTTCCGTCCCCAGATGGCGACTGTAAGGCATAAGGTAATGAAGGAAGCGCGCACAGATAAAACAAGGAAGGGAAAAATCATCAAGGAAGCATTTGAAGCCGAGGAATTTAGTTCGCGCACAAAAATACTGGACATAGCAGAAGAGGTATCGGCTACGGTTAACTTGACGGAGGCTGATATTGTAGTGTCCGGGGGCCGCGGTCTAAAGGAGGCAAAAAATTTCGCCTTACTTGAAGAATTAGCCAGGGTTTTAGGGGCTGCCGTTGGTGCCTCGCGTGCCGCGGTTGATTCTGGTTGGATGCCTTATTCTCATCAGGTTGGGCAGACCGGGAAAACAGTTTGCCCTAAAGTTTATATAGCTTGTGGAATTTCCGGGCAAATTCAACACTTGGTAGGAATGCAATCTTCTGATATAATAATAGCTATAAACAGTGATCCGCAGGCACCCATATTCAGCGTGGCAACTTATGGTATTGTCGCGGATGTATTTGAAGCAGTGCCTTTATTAACGAAAAAATTTAAAGAGGTTTTAAATAGGTAGGCAGCTTATTGATTGTTAATTATATATAACCGTTATCCCTCGCCTAAACACTCGTAAATTTCTTCGAAATTTATTGCGTAGGCTTCGGGATTAATTCGCGCCTATAACTTACGTCGGCTTCGCCTCCGCAAGTTATGCGCTCATTAATGTACTTTAAAAAACTGGAAATAATAGGTTTTAAATCTTTCGCCGATAAAACCACGCTTATTTTTGAACCGGGCATTACCGCCATCGTCGGGCCGAATGGGTGCGGAAAAAGTAATATCTTTGACAGTATCCGTTGGGTTTTAGGAGAGCAGTCAATAAAATCTTTGCGCGGCTCGAAGATGGAAGACGTTATTTTTAACGGCACGGAAAACAAGCCGCCGTTAAACCTCGCGGAAGTATCCCTCACATTTTCCAACGAATCAAAATTTCTGCCTACCGATTATGATGAGGTAACGATTACGCGCAGAATATTCCGTTCCGGAGAAAGCGAATATCTTTTAAATAAAACAGTAGTGCGCCTTAAGGATATAATTGATCTTATCGCGGGCACGGGAATAGGCGCGGAATCTTATTCTTTGGTTGAACAAGGTAAAATAGACCTGGTTTTAAGTTCCCGGCCGGAAGATCGCCGCCTCGTCTTTGATGAAGCGGCTGGAGTTACTAAGTATAAATCCAAGAAGAAAGAGGCCCTGCGTAGATTAGAAGATACGGAAAATAACTTATTACGCGTTAGTGACATAATTGCCGAAGTAAAAAGGCAGATTTCTTCATTAGACCGTCAAGCCAACAAGGCCAGGCGTTATAAGGAAGAGTTTGATAAATTAAAGGATTTGGACATAAAATTTTCAAAGCGCCAAATTTTAGAGCTGGATAATGAAATAAGCGATTACCTTGTTAAAATAGAAAGCTTGAAAAAAGAAGAGATAGATAATAATACCAAGCTTTCGGATTTGGATTCGCAGATCCACCAATTGCGTAAACGCACGCAGGAAATAGAGGCAGAAATAAACAGGGTAAAGACTGAAGAGTACGCGCTTATTAGTTTAGTGGATAAAAACACAGAATTTATAAAAATGAATCAGGAACGCATATTAGAGTTAAACTCCCGGACGGACAGCTTAAAGGAGCAGGAGATAGGCCTGCAGGCAAGGTTAAAGGAGAACCAGGAAAAGGTTGATATGTTAAGCGAAGAATTATCAGGCTTGTCCAAAAATTTTCAGGATAAAGATTTAGATTTAAAGGAAAAAGAAAAGAACCTCGAGGCGTTAATAGCCGAGATTAAAAATGCCCATAATAATATTTCGCAGTCGAAATTGGATATTTTGAGTATTGCCCAGAAGCAGGCGCTTTTAAATAATGATTTATCGGATATCGGCATGCGCATTTCAAATATCACAAGCCGTAAAAAACGCCTTATTATTGAAAAGGAAAAAATTGACCAGGAAAAATCTTCGCTCGATGAACAGGTTTTGGTTTTAAAGGCGGAGTTTGATGAGTTAAATACCAAGATATCCATCCTGCGACAGGATGAAGCCCGGCATAAAGAAAGTCTTGATAATACCGAAGAAAGCATTAGATTGCTGGAAGAAACCGCTCAGAATCTTGAAAATCAAAGGGTGAGCCTTGAATCCCAGCTTGAGTTTTTAGAACAGTTAAAATTAAAATACGAGGATATCTCAGAAGTTTTTGATGGTATTTTGATTGTGGATAAACTGCCTCAGGGTGAATTAAGCGGTATTTTAAGTAAAGTTAAAGAGATAAGACAAATCGATTCTGGTAAGTATCAGATTACTTGCGAGTTAAAGCCTATTCCGCTGGATACGCAAAAAATAAAAGAAAAAATAAACAAAATCGGCGAAGAACTTTCCAGCTTTAGATCTAAAATAGGCGTGGAAAAACAATCTTTATCGGCAATTAAATCAGGTTTAATTAATATAGGCGATAATATACATCAGGAAGAAATATCCCTAAATGCCAAAAAAACAAATTTACAGGCCCTGGAACAACAATTGGAAAAAATATGCCAGGAGGCCGGAGTGATAGCTTTAGAATACGATGAGTCAAACGCGGATTTAGATAGCTCTAACCTGAAATACAGCGAGTTAAAGATGGAAGGTGTAAACCTGGAGAATAAACGCAATGAGAGCGAGTCGTTGATTACCGGATTACAAGAAAAAATAGCTAAAAATAATGAAGTTAAAGAAGAGATGACTGTAGCTATAGCGCGTTGTGGCGCTGAAATTAATTCTTTGGATGATAGAAAAACAGCCTTGTTCAATTCACTTAAACTAATGCAGGGGGCGCTAAGCAATGATCAATCTTCGCTTGAACGTATTAGCCAAGAGATCCAAACATCTTTTATCAGAAGCGGGGAGCTGGCGAAAGAAAGCCAAAATTTAAACAATCAGGTAGTTAAGGCTGGCCTGGATAAGCAGGGCGTGGCCGAAGAATTGGATATTTTGAGGAAAAGGTTTGAAGAAGCGGCTGAAGAAGAAATGCAAAAGGACCAGGCTTTATCTTTGGTTAGAAATGAACTGGACCGGATAAAAAATGGAATTCATCAATTAAGCATGCAGGATAAAGATATAGAATTCAAAAAATCTACCATAAAAGAAAGGCTATCCCAATCTTATAGAATTAATTTAGATGAACTTCCTCTCGTAGATGAAGATTTTGATAGACAGAAAGTTTCTGAAGAGATAGGGGAACTAAGGGCAAAAATCGAAAAAATGGGCACGGTCAATCTGGTTGCTATCGAAGAATACGATGAATTAAAGCAAAGGTTTGAATTTCTGACCAGCCAGCAGAATGACTTAATATCGGCTAAAGAATCGTTAAAAGAGGCGATAAATAAAATAAATAAGACAACTAAACAGTTATTTCTGGAAACTTTTGCTAAGGTAGGCGAACAATTTAAAATTTATTTCAGGCTGCTTTTCGGCGGCGGAGAAGCGCAGCTTATGCTGATAGATGAGAATGATGTTTTAGAATCGGGTATTGAGATAATCGCCCGGCCGCCCGGGAAGAAACTACAGAACGTCATGCTTCTTTCCGGGGGAGAAAAGTCGCTTTCGGCCATAGCTTTGATATTCGCGGTTTTTAAAATAAAGCCATCTCCTTTTTGCGTGCTTGATGAAATTGATGCCGCTCTCGATGAGTCCAATGTTGACCGCTTCAATAGATTATTGCAGGAATTCATAGAAACTTCCCAGTTTCTTGTTATTACGCATAATAAAAAAACTATAACCGCAGCAGATGTTATGTACGGTATTACCATGCAGGAACGGGGGGTTTCGAAAATTATTTCCGCAAAACTAAAAGAAAGAAATAGCTCAAAAGAAGAAGTGATTACCCAGCCTGAAGAAGAAGCTCCAGAAGCCGAGGCTCCCGCTGAAGCAAAATAATCTTTTCTTTAACAATCACTAAAAAAACAGGTTTTATTTTTTCCGTTATGTTTTGCCTGATATAGCGCTTTATCCGCCATGTCCAGCAGAGTGGCTTTGTCTGAGGTTTTGTCTTCAGGGAAGCAGGATATTCCCGCGCTTATGCTGATTTTTTTATTGATAGGAGCCTGTTTATGGAGGTAGGTTGATTCTTCCACCGTTTTTCTTATTCGTTCAGCAATCATATAAGCTTCTTTTTTATTAGTGTATGGAAGTATAATCGCGAATTCTTCTCCGCCGTAGCGGCAGGGATAATCGGATTTACGGCAGTATTCTTTGATGATTTTTGATGTTTTGTTGAGAACGGTATCTCCCACTTGATGGCCCAGGGAATCATTTAGCTCTTTAAAATTATCCAAATCCATCATAATCAGGCTAAGATAGTATTCATTTTCTTGGGCATTTTTGAATTCTTCTTCCAGCTTATTTTGGAAGTAACCGTGGTTCCAGAGTTTTGTCAGAAAATTTATTTGTGACCGGAGTACTGTTTCTTCGTAGAGCCGCGAGTTTTCAATGGCAAGGCCCGCCTGGTTTGCGAACATTACCAGTATTCTTAAATCATCATGGGTAACCGGTTCTTTATTGAAAAGGTTGTCGACGACAATAGCCCCGATGGTCTTTTCTTTGGTTTTAAGTGGTACGACGGCAAATTCTTCCATATGTATTTTAGAAAGCAATGGATCATTTTCATACCGGCTTATTGTTTCGCTGGATACGTTAATTGAGGCATCTTTTAATATGGATTGGGCGATAATACCGCCTTCAGCCTCATTGAGAGGAAAGTTCATGCTAGTAACCAGGCTATTAAACTTTGAATCCTTGGCTGTGCTGGAGGCTTTATAATTTGAAATTAAGTTGTCGAGGTTACTTTTTTCTTTATCGATTTGTTTCCATATTTGGTTTGCTTCTTCGGCGGTATGCGGGCCTATGCCCATCGAACCTTCGATCATGGCTTTATGTTCATTTACCAGAAAGAGCATTGCCCGGTTAAAGCCCAGGCCTACATGCGCGGTGACACCTGTAAGTATTATATAGAGGACGTCATCCAATTTTAAGCTTGTGCGCATGGCATTAGAAATTTCATATAGCACATTAAGCTCAGCGCGTACTTTATCAAGCTCATCCTTAAGTTGGAATATTTTTTCTTGTTCAGTCATTTATCGAAGTATATTTATCTCTAATTATGTTTCTGCGGGTGTTTAGTTATGGCATAAAAATAGCATAATCCGGATATATTGTCAAGCGCGGTCTTGCTGTGCAGCGCTACGGCCTAAGGTTTTGATTTTTCTTCTAAACTGTTTGACAGTTATAGGGTTATGTAATATAATAAAGTTTCTAAACTGCAAATTTATAGCATAGCGTGCTATCTAATGCAAATTCAAATTAATGCCCGCCCATTAAAACCAGTCTAAAATTTTATAAGGCAATTTTAGATTAAGCTTTTGGGGTAATTTGTTCCTCTGACGGGCTTATCAAGGGAGGTAGTAATGATTAAAGACAAAAAAAAGGATGAAGCAGTGAAAACAGATTCAAACCGTCAGAAAGCGCTTGAGCTGGCGTTGTCTCAAATAGAGAAACAGTTCGGTAAGGGTTCGATTATGAAGCTTGATGAAAAGGCAAAAGTAGATGTTCCTGCCATTTCTACAGGGGCTTTATCTTTGGATGTTGCTTTAGGGGTAGGGGGCCTCCCGCGCGGGCGGGTAATTGAAATTTTTGGCCCTGAGGCTTCCGGTAAAACAACGCTTACTTTAAGCGCTATCAGTCAGGTGCAGAAACAATCGGGAACCGCGGCCTTCATAGATGCAGAACACGCCTTTGATTCTACTTATGCCAAAAAGATAGGCGTAAAGCTGGAAGAACTTTTAATTTCACAGCCGGATACGGGAGAACAGGCCTTGGAGATTACCGAGACCCTTGTAAGGTCGAATGCGATAGATTTAATCGTTATTGATTCGGTGGCCGCTCTTACGCCGCGCGCAGAGATTGAGGGAGAGATGGGTGATTCGCACATGGGCTTACAAGCGCGCCTTATGTCTCAGGCATTACGTAAACTTACCGCGGCAATCAGTAAATCTAAAACATGCGTTGTTTTTATTAACCAGATACGCATGAAAATCGGAGTCATGTTTGGTAATCCGGAAACAACAACAGGCGGTAACGCGCTTAAGTTTTATTCTTCGGTTCGTCTTGATGTGAGGCGTATAGGCGCGATTAAAGAGGCGGATGCGGTAATCGGCAGTAAAGTACGGGTACGCGTTGTAAAGAATAAAGTCGCGCCGCCTTTTAAAGAAGCGGAATTTGAGATATTGTATGATGAAGGGATTTCCCGCGCCGCAGACGTATTGGATATGGCGGTAAGTAAAAATATCATTGAGAAATCAGGCGCGTGGTTTTCATATAAAACTGAAAAAATATCCCAGGGCAGAGACGCTGCGCGTAAATATTTAAAAGAAAATGTAAAATTGCTTACAGAGATTGATAAGGAAGTAAGAAAAAGCTTTGCCGAGAAAGAAATAAAACCTGATTAAAATGCCGGGCGGCTTATTGAGCTTTGTACAACTAATGGTAAAGATTCCGGAAACATAAGCGAAATATTAACTACCTTAATGCCATTGGTAAAGTAAAAGTTAAAAGGTGCGGAAGCCGCACTTAATGCTGGATGGCAGATGTTAAGTTTAAGGAGGTGCTAGATGCGGAAAATAAAACATAAGCTTCTGTGGGGTATGGTTTTTATCATGGGGGTGTTGGCAGGTATATTTTTTACGGCAAAATTAGATATTATGCCAAGAGTCGGCGCCGTTATATCTACCCAGAAAGATGATTTTGCTTCCTATTCTGATAATATCAGCGAGGGTCTGGAAAATGCTGTAATTAATGTCGCAGAGAAGGTGGGCCAGGCAGTTGTTTCTATTAGCACGGAACATACGGAAAGAGTCCCGGGAGGAGTTCGCAGGTTTTATTTCGGCACTCCTTTTGGAGGGAATGAGCAGTTTGGTGATGAATTTTTCCGTAGATTTTTTGATGATTTTTTTGGCGATGTTCCCGAGCGTGAATTTAAACAACAGGGGTTGGGTTCGGGAGTTATTATTGACGGGGAAGGGTATATCCTTACCAATGAACATGTGGTTGCTGATGCCGATAAAATAACCGTGACGTTGCCGGATGGCAGGGAATTTGAAGGAGAAATCAAGGGTAAAGATGCCAGAGCAGATTTGGCGGTTATAAAGATAAACGCCCGGGATCTTCCGGTAGCAAGATTAGGCAATTCAGATAATGTGAAAATAGGCCAGTGGGTAATAGCGATAGGTAATCCTTTCGGTTTTGTTTTGCATAGCCCGGAGCCTACCGTTACCGCGGGAGTCGTTAGTGCCCTGCACCGTTCTTTGGGCAGGGCTTTAAGCCGTGATAAAGACTTTACAGATTTAATACAAACCGATGCAGCGATAAATCCCGGGAATTCAGGAGGGCCTTTAGTCAGCCTTAACGGAGAAGTTATTGGAATCAACGTTGCCATATTTTCTACGACTGGAGGATACCAAGGCGTAGGTTTCGCCATACCAATTAATTCGGCGAAAAGGATTTTAGATAAGCTTATCGCCGGTAAAAAAATATTATATGGCTGGCTGGGCGTTACGGTGCAGGAGTTAGATGATAAGCTTGCTGAGTATTTTGGCTTGGCCGCCGGCACAAAAGGTGTTCTTGTAAATGATGTAATAAAAGACGGCCCTGCGGAAAAAGGCGGCCTTAAAAGCGGGGATATAATTTTGTCCTTTGAGGGTAAAAATATAAGCAGCCTGCGTGAATTATTAAGCATTGTAGCAGGCAGCGAAGTGGGTAAAAAAGTAAAGATGGATATCTGGCGCGATAAGAAAGCCAAGGCAATTACGATTGAGATAGGTGAGCGCCCGGAAGATCTGGATACAGGCCTAACTTTATCGAAACCCGGGCAAACAGATGAATATTGGCGGGGCATAAAAGTCAAAGATATTGATCAGGAAACAAGGAGGCGTTTTAATTTAGCCGCCTCCGAAGAAGGCGTAGTAGTTATAGATATAGAGCCGGATAGCTCTGCGGATGAAGCGGTTATGTTAGCCGGAGACATAATTGATGAGATTAATAAAGCTAAAATAAGCAATGTGGATGATTTTAAGCGTATCAGCAAGGATCTTAAAGGCGATGTTCTTATCCGGACCAGAAGAGGATATATCGTAATGAAAGATAAATAATGCGCTATAATTAATGCCAAGAGATAAAGAATTAAACAAGGCAAGGAGCTATGCCTTAAGGCTTCTTAAAATACGTCAGAGATCCGAAGAGGAGTTGCGGTTTCGCCTTAGACAGAAGCGTTTTACTCCCGATACGATAAATTTTTTAATCGCCAATTTAAAAGATGCTGGTTTTGTTGATGATTTGCGTTTTGCTTTTGCCTGGGCAAAAGAGAAAATAAACAAGCCTTTAGGTTTTAAGCGGATTGTTTTTGAGTTAAAGCAGAAAAATATTAAGGAACCGATAATCGAAGAAGTCGTCTCTCGGATAAAAAACGCCTACTCTGAGCATGAGGCGATCAAGAATATAATCAGCAGCAAATTTGACAATACAGTTAATAAAACTGAAGGAAAATTTAATAGTAAGGCCAGAAATAGGATTTTTGGATTTCTACTACGCCGCGGATTTAGTCCGGAGGCAATCTCAGAAGTTTTAAATAAGCTATGAAAACCGATGCCTTGCGCCATAAGTTTTTGGATTTTTTTAAAGAAAAGGGCCATAAAATATTCGTCTCTGATTCTTTGGTTCCGGCGGATGACCCGACTGTTCTTTTTACTTCAGCGGGAATGAACCAATTCAAGAGGCAGTTTCTTGGGCAGGCAACCGATTTTAGGCGGGCGGCCAGCTGTCAGAAATGCTTAAGAACCGGAGACCTTGAGAACGTAGGAAAAACCAGCGGCCACCATACGTTCTTTGAGATGCTAGGCAACTTTTCTTTCGGGGACTATTTTAAAAAAGAGGCGATAACCTGGGCATGGGAATTCGTAACCGAAAGACTGGGTATTTCTTGTGATAAATTATGGGTCTCGGTTTATGATAACGACGATGAGGCTTATAAAATATGGCAAGGCCTGGTTAAAATTCCTCGAGAGAGGATTATGAAATTCGGAGACAAAGACAACTTTTGGCCGGCAAATGCTATACTGCAAGGCCCGGATGGCCCTTGCGGGCCGTGTTCTGAGATTTTTTATGACTGGGGAGAAAATGAGGGATGCAAAAAATCTGATTGTTCTCTCAGGTGTAGTTGCGGAAGATTTGTGGAAATATGGAATTTAGTATTTACGCAATTTAACCGCGTAGGCAGGAATAATTTGGAGGCGTTGCCTCAGAAAAATATTGATACAGGTATGGGCTTGGAAAGAATTGCGGCAGTCATGCAGGGCAAAAGAACTAATTTCGAGATTGATATTTTTGGGCCGATAGTAAAAGAGATAATGAATATCGCTGTGTTTAGTTCGCCGAATATGCAAGAAATATATGCCATAGCTGATCATCTGCGTGCTGTCGTATTCGCGATTTGCGACGGCGTTATACCTTCTAATGAAGATAGGGGATATGTTGTGCGTAAACTTATCCGCCGCGCATTCTTGAATGCGAGGCAATATGGGAATAAAGATCCTTTTCTTTATCGGATAGTACCGAAAGTTGCCGATATAATGAAAGTGGCGTATCCTGAACTAGAATCCGAGAGGGAGAGAATTTCTTTGGTAGTGAAAAGCGAAGAAGAGAGATTTTGCCGTACTCTTAGTGAAGGCGATAGAATGCTCGGGGAGATGAAGGGCATTGCTAATAAGAAAAGATTGACCGCAGAGGAAGCGTTTAAGCTTTACGACACGTATGGTTATCCTTTGGATTTTTTAAAAGAACGAGGAGTAAAGTTTGATCAGGAGGCGGTTAATCGTTTATTGGAAGAGCAACGTTCAAGATCAAAAAATGCTAGTAGTCTTACTGGGGAGGTTTTTGGAGGTATTTCTTCCTGCGGCGCCGGATTTAATACTGAATTTGTGGGCTATGAAAAAGATTCAGTAAAGGCGAAAATCCTGTCTGTTAATAAACAGAATGATGAAATCTGCCTTATATTAGAAAAGAGTTGTTTTTACCCGGAATCCGGAGGACAGTGCGGCGATAAAGGCATAATTAAAACAACTTCTTCTTTGGCGGAAGTTTACGATACCAAAAAGATAAATCAGGCAATACTGCATTATGTAAAGATAAAAAAAGGGGATTTTCATGCTGGTGAGGAAGCAGAAGCAATAGTAGATAGCAGCAGGCGGTTAGATACTGCCAGGAATCATACGGCAACGCATCTGCTTCAGGCATCTTTGCGTAAGGTATTGGGTGGGCATGTCCGCCAGCAAGGTTCTTTTGTATGCGAGGAATACCTAAGGTTTGATTTTACTCATTTTAAGGCCCTAAACAAAGAAGAATTTTTTCGCGTGGAAGAAATGGTAAATCAATATATACGCGATAATGATCTTGTTTCCAAAGAAGAAATGACTTTTCTCAAGGCTCGGGAGGCCGGCGCTCTCGCTTTCTTTGCAGAAAAATACGCAGACAAGGTAAGAGTGGTTTCTTGCGGTGATTATTCCAAAGAGCTTTGCGGAGGAATACATCTGGATAATACCGGCCAGATTGGGTTGTTTAAGATTGTCTCTGAGAGTTCCATATCCTCAGGGATACGCCGTATAGAAGCCCTGACGGGAAAGCATGCATATAAAAAATTACAGGAAGAAGAAAGAGTTATTGATGAGCTTGTCGAAGAGTTTAAGGTGCCAAAAGACAGGTTAAAGGGGGAAATAGAAAAAAAGTTAAAATATATAAAAAAATTGGAAAAAGATCTATTTTCCGCTAAGCTGAAATTACTAAAACAGGATGCGCCGGAACTTTTAAAAAACAGTACGGATGTAGGCGGAGTTAAGCTTATTGTTGCCGATTTGAAGGTTAATGATATGCACTACGCGCGTAGCGCCTTGGATATATTAAGGAATAAAGTTAGCGCGCCGTTTGCTATTTTTCTCTTTAGCCTTGTTGGCGGAGGCGGCACATTTATTATGGCTCTTTCTGAAGATTTAGCAGAAAAAGGATATGACGCCAGGAAAATTGTCAATAAACTTGGGTTGGCCGGAGGAGGCAGGCCTGATTTAGTTCAGGGCGGCATGAAAAATAAAGCTACAAAGCAAGAAGGTGCGCTCTGGGAAGAAATATTAAGCAGTCCCGCCGGCGCGCTGAAGGCGATAGGAAAATTATTGCAATCGGAAAATAATTAAGGAGGTTTATTTAAGTGAAAATAATCCGCTCTGCCAATATAAAAGAAATTGACAAGATATGTTCACGCTATTTACTGCGTAAAAAGCGCGTAGAAGAAACTGTGCGTAATATAGTAGAACATGTCCGTTTGCTTGGCGATGAAGCAGTTATAAAGTATGCCCGTAAATTTGATAAGGCAAGGCTTTCTTCCAGGCAATTACGCATAACACAGGCAGAGATCAGCGGCGCGTATCAGAATATCAGCCCGGACTTCGTATCTACATTAAAATTGGTTATAGAGAATGTGAATAAATTCTATAAAAAGCAGATAAAAAAATCATGGAAAATTAAAGATGAGGACGGCGTTATTTTAGGAGAAAAGATTACGCCTATTGAAAAAGTGGGTGTTTATATTCCTGCGGGCACGGCTCCTTTGGTATCGTCTGTATACATGAGTGTTTTACCGGCAAAGCTTGCGGGAGTAAAGCGGATTGTTTTGGTAAGCCCGCCTGATAAACATGGTAATATTAACCCCCATATATTGGTGGTCGCCGATTTATTGAAGGTTAATGAGATATATAAGGTTGGCGGCGCGCAGGCGATTGCCGCTTTAGCATTTGGCACAAAGATAATACCTAAAGTGGATAAAATAGTAGGGCCGGGGAATATTTATGTGGCAGAGGCGAAAAGGCAGGTCTTTGGATTTGTAGATATAGATATGATAGCAGGGCCTACCGAGTTGGTAGTTGTGGCAAATAAGAGCGGGAATATTTCATATATTAGCGCTGATCTATTGGCTCAGGCAGAGCATCTGGACGGGCTTGCGATATTGATTACTACGAGTAAACAATTGGCCCGTGAAATAAAAAATAAAGTGGATAAAGGTTACATTATCCTGGCTAAGAACCTTAATGAGGCGGCGGATATTACAAATAGGATAGCCCCGGAGCATTTGCAGATAATGCTTAATAACCCAAAGAAATTTTTACTTAAAATAACAAACGCCGGCGCTATCTTTTTGGGGGATTTTACCCCTGTTGCGGTGGGTGATTATGTTGCGGGGCCCAGCCATGTGCTTCCGACTACAGGCACGGCAAGGTTTTTCTCCGGATTATCCCTTTCGGATTTTATAAAATCAAGCCATTTAATATCATATTCTAAAAAAGCATTGGATAAGATGAGGGTCTCTTTGGAAAAACTGGCACTGATAGAAGGGCTTACTAAGCATGCCGATTCAGTAAAGGTGAGATTTACGGAGAAGTAAGTCAATTCGCGCTTTTTCGCCTACGGCGGATGTGCTCATTGACACTTTGCGTTTATAAGGCAGCCAGCGCTTACTTAACACCTAGCGCTTAATTGTATTGCGCCAGTGTTTCCTTGCTGGGAAATCGCGCCGCTGTGCCATTGTGGGCAATTACGCAAGTGTTCATTAATTGTGAAGGGGATAAAAAATGAAACGGGAAGCTTTAATAGAGCGTATAACAAATGAGGTAAATATAAAAGGAAGCCTGGCTTTAGACGGCAAAGGAAAGAGTAAAATAAACACAGGTTTTGAGTCTTTAGACCATTTATTGACTCTATTTTCTTTCCATGGTTTTTTTGACCTGGAGTTGGCAGCAAAAGGAGATTTGCAGCACCATATAGTAGAAGACCTTTCCATTGTTTTAGGGAAGGCTTTTAGAAAGGCCTTAGGTGATTCTTCCGGCATAAAACGCTACGGTTATGCCTCGGTACCCATGGATGAGATACTGGCAAGAGTTTCTGTTGATCTAGGAGGCAGGTATTCTTTTGTTTGGGATGAGCCCGCTGAAGTAAAAAAGATTAATGAAAATCTGGATTTGGCTTCTGATGAATTAAAAAAAGAGTTTTTAGATAATTTGGCAAAAAATATCGGCATGAATTTATACGTTGAATATTTGAGTAAAGAAGGGGAAGTCGACACGCATCATCTTTTTGAGGCTGTGTTTAAGGCCTTGGGTTTAGCCTTGGATCAAGCCAGCTCTATTGAAGCGCGCAGGAGAGGCGTTCCTTCGACTAAAGGCATAATCGATTAACACCGTTAGAGATAGCGATTCACTAAATTAATGGGGATTTGATAATTAAGGAAGCACAAGTTTATCGGTATAATTAGCTTGGAGAGACGGCCGCCTTCGGCGGCCTATCTCTAACGGGGTAAAGTGCGAATAGCTATTATTGATTATGGGATGGGTAACATAGGCAGCGTTATGAATGCCTGTGCCCGTTTTGCTGGCGGCAGCAGCCAGGCCGTAATTGTTTCTGAAGCAGAACAGCTAAAGTATGCAGATAAGATTATTTTACCGGGGGTTGGCTCTTTCGGCGAGGCGGCAGCCGAATTAAAAGCGAGAAAATTACTTGAAACCTTAAAAGCTAAAATTCAGGAAGGGGCCCCTTTTTTAGGTATCTGTTTAGGGATGCATTTATTGCTCGAGCGGAGTCAGGAAAGCCCGGGCGCCAAAGGCCTGGGATTAATTAAAGGCGAAGTGCTGAAATTTAAATCAGCCAAAATAAAAGTTCCGCATATAGGATGGAATGATATAAATGCGAAAAGTAAAACGCAAAATGCAAAAATATTAAAAGATGTAGCGGATGGTTCTTATGTATATTTTTGCCATTCGTATTATGTTAAGCCTGACGATGAGGATGTGGTAGTTGCTATAACCGATTATGGACTTAAGTTCGCCTCTATTATCGCAAAAGATAATATTTTCGGCATACAGTTCCATCCGGAAAAGAGCCAGGCTGCAGGATTAAAAATATTGGAGAATTTTATTAAATTGTAGTCGTTGCCTATGCTGATAATTCCCGCGGTTGATATAAAAGATGGTAAAGCTGTCAGGCTTTGGCAGGGTGATTTCAATAAAGTTACGGAATATTCCGATAAGCCTCATGATGCCGCTTTAAGATGGCAGGAAGAAGGTGCGGAATTCCTGCACGTTGTTGATTTAGACGGTGCATTCTCCGGGAAACTGGCGAATTTTGAATGTATCAGGCAGATTGCCGAAAATATAAATATCCCTTTTGAGGTTGGCGGTGGTGTGCGCGATAAAGAAACTATCGGGCGGCTGCTGGATTTGGGGGCGATGAGGGTTGTCTTGGGCACTAAGGCGCTAGAAAACAGAGAGTTTATTAAGTCGGTTATTTCAGAATTCAAGGATGCCGTAGCAGTTTCTATTGATGCAAGGGTTATAGGCGATGACGGCGCGGCAAGAGGCGGTATGGTTGCCGGAAGCGGATGGACGGATATATCCGGAGTTGATGCCTTGTCTTTTGCTCTGGAATTGGAGCAGTTGGGTCTTAATACGCTGATATACACGGATATTTCGCGTGATGGAACGTTGCAAGGCCCTAATGTAGCCGCAATCGCGGAAATACTAAACAGGATAAATATTGATTTAATTGCCTCAGGCGGGATTTCTTCTTTAGATGATATAAAAGAGCTTTCAAGCTTAAAGGGCAAAGAATTAGCCGGCATTATTATCGGTAAGGCTCTTTATGAAAATAAATTCAGCCTTAAGGATGCCATGGAAGCGGCGGGTTGAGGCATGTTGACCAAAAGAATAATACCTTGTTTAGATGTTAAAGACGGCCGTGTAGTAAAAGGCGTAAAATTTGAAGATTTGAAAGATGCCGGAGACCCCGTTGAAAATGCAGTGTATTATGACAAGGCCGGAGCAGATGAGCTTGTTTTTTTAGACATTACGGCAAGTTCTGATAAACGCGATATTATTTTGGATGTAGTCAAAAGAGTAGCCGAAAGCATATTCATGCCTTTTACCGTCGGCGGAGGGGTTCGCAATATTGATGATATAAGGGCGCTCCTTAATGCCGGGGCCGATAAAGTTTCAATAAATACGGCGGCAGTAAAAAACCCCGGATTGATAAAAGAGACATCTCAGCGTTTTGGAAGCCAGTGTATCGTGGTGGCAATCGACGCTAAATTAATACCCAATACGCAATACCCAATACATAATACAAAACATTGGGAAGTTTATGTAAATGGCGGGAGGACGTCTACTGGCATAGATGTTATAGATTGGGTAAAGAAGGCCGAAGGCCTTGGTGCCGGCGAAGTTTTATTAACCAGCATGGATTGCGACGGTACAAAGGACGGTTACGATACAGAATTAACCCGGGCAGTTTCCAGGGCGGTCAATATAGCTGTCATTGCTTCAGGAGGGGCTGGAAGATTAGAGCATTTTTATGAAGTATTGGCGGATGCCGGCGCAGACGCGGCGCTGGCCGCTTCTTTATTCCATTATCGCGAGTTTTCCGTAAAAGAAGTCAAGGACTATTTAATAAAACGAGGAGCCAGCATAAGGATATGAAAAGACAAAAGATAAAAGACAAAAAAGAAAAGGCAGAGGGCAAAAGAAAAAACACTGCTAAGTTGCCAAAGTTTAAATTTGATGAAAAAGGATTGATTCCCGTAATAGTGCAGGATTATAAAAATAAAGACGTGCTTATGGTTGCTTATATGAATAAGGCATCTATTAAAAGGACAATCCGTTTAGGGAAAACTTGTTTTTGGTCACGCTCGCGAAAGAAATTTTGGGTAAAAGGCGAAACATCCGGACATTTTCAATTTGTTAAATCGATTAGTTATGATTGCGATAATGACGCGTTATTGATAAAGGTGCGGCAGGCTGGAGTAGCCTGCCATACAGGCAACAGGTCTTGTTTTTACAGGGAGTTGGCATTTAAAAAATAAGGTTGTATTATTTTTTTACCGATAGGCGCATAACGAAAACCGTTTCCACCTACGCAACCGATTAATACATAACAAGATTTTAATATGTTTTACCCAAGTGAAAAAGAGTTTATAAAGCTGGCAGGGAGCAGTAACATAATAGCTGTTTACAAGGAAATTATGGCTGATATTGAGACGCCTATTTCCGCGTATCTGAAATTAGATAACGGGAAGTTTTCTTATCTGCTTGAATCAGTTGAGGGAGCAGAGAAGATTGCGCGTTTTTCATTTTTGGGTAACGATCCTTTGGTTGTATTTAAAAGTAAAAAAAAGAAGGTTTATATTACCGAATATGAGGCTGGCGGATCGCTAAAAAAACGTATTTTTGCCGCTGACTTAAGCCCATTGGCCGAACTAAAGAAGCTGATGATGAATTTTAAGTCGCATGAGGTTAAAGGCCTGCCGAGGTTTCCGGGAGGATTTGTCGGTTATATCGGTTATGATACGGTACGATTTTTTGAGCCAAAATTATCTAAAAACATGCCTAAAGACGATTTAAAAATGGCGGATATGTATTTTATTTTGGCTAAGAATATTATAATATTCGATCATGCCCGTCATAGGCTTAAAATAATGGTTAACGCTTATATAAAGCCGCATACGAAGCCTTCGGTTAAAAATCTAAAAAATATTTATCGGCTCACATGCGAAAGAATAGATGAATTAGAGCGCAGCCTAAGAATGGATATACCCTTGAAAAGTATGCCCAAGCAAACAAACAGGCATCTAAAATTTAAATCCAATTTGGGCAGGGCTGTTTTTAAAAAAATGGTTTATAAGGCAAAAGAATATATTAAGGCAGGAGAAATTATTCAAGTTGTTTTATCCCAGAGGTTTTCTGCTTCTTTATCGGGAAGCCATTTTGATATATACAGGAGGCTGCGTTCAATAAATCCTTCTCCGTATATGTTTTATCTAAATTTTGATGATATTGCTTTGGCAGGTTCATCGCCGGAGATGTTTGTAAGATGTGAAAATAGCGTTGTGCAGATGCGTCCGATCGCCGGCACAAGGCCGCGCGGTAGGAATAAAAGCGAGGATTTAAAGCTTTCGCAGGATTTATTGGCTGATAAAAAGGAAAGAGCCGAACACCTTATGCTCGTAGATTTGGGCAGGAATGATTTAGGCAGGGTTTGTAAATTTGGCAGTGTAGAAGTAGACGAGTTTATGACAGTAGAGAGATACTCGCATGTAATGCATATCGTCAGTAATGTGAAAGGCCGCCTTAATTCAGGCAGGAGTGTTTTTGACATAGTGCCGGCTACTTTTCCGGCGGGCACAGTCTCCGGCGCGCCGAAAGTCAGAGCCATGGAGATAATTGACGAATTAGAAAATGTCTCGCGCGGACCCTATGCCGGGTGTGTAGGTTATTTTAGCCTTTCAGGTAATTTAGACACCTGTATAACTATACGGACAGTGGTGATGAAGGGCAAGACCGCTTATATTCAGGCGGGTGCCGGGATTGTAGCTGATTCCGAACCGGAGAAGGAATACCTGGAGACCGTAAATAAGGCAAAAGCACAGATGGAAACATTAACTTAAAAACAGAGAGTGGCTGGTAGCGAGTAGAGAGAAAAATCTCGGTACTCGTTATTCGCCGCGTTATAAGAGGAGGTAATTTAATGGCAGTGGTAATAAGATTGGCAAGGCCGGGAAAATCGGCAAAAAAAAGATTATTTTTCAGGGTGCATGTGATTGATTCTGCGAAATCGAGAGATTCGCGCGTAATAGAGCAGGTAGGAATTTATGACCCCATGAAGAACCCGAAGGTAGTATCTTTAAAAAAAGACAGAATAGAATACTGGGTATCTAAAGGGGCAAAGTTGAGCCCGACAGTTAAAAGCTTAGTTAAAAAATATAAATAAAGCTATTCTTGCGTAATAACATGAAAAATCACAAATTATAAATGCCAATGACCAAATATCCAAAAACTCTGCCTTGACTATAAGTTTTGGTAATTGAAATTTTGATATTGTATATTGTTTGTGATTTGTTATTTGTAATTTGGGATTTAACAATGTATTGCTTATATTATACGAGGAGGTAGTTATGCCACAGGCCATGCCGCATCCGTTGCTGCAGATAGTCCCGGTTATTATCATATGCTTCATTTTCTATTTTTTGATTATCAAACCGCAAAAAGCGAAATCAAAGGAACATGAAAAAACACTAACGAATTTAAAGAAAAATGATCAAATAGTAACTGTGGGCGGCATTCATGCAACGGTTATTAATGTTAAAGAGAAAACATTAGTCATTAGGATAGATGATAATGTGAAGATAGAAATAGATAAAAATGCCGTGGGCAGATTGCTAAAATTAGAGTAGCAGGTATTAATAATAGGCGTTAAAATGAAACAATTTGGTTTTTGAGACAAAGGGGATAGAGAGTATGCAGAAAAACATATTTTTAAAAGCGGTTTTAATACTGGCTGTTATTGGGGCCAGCTGTTGGTATGCTTTTCCTTTGGGTAAGCGCATAAAATTAGGCCTTGATTTAAAGGGCGGCATGCATTTGGTCTTGCGGGTGGATATGTCTAATCTTACAAAAGAGCAGAAGAAAGAAGCTCCCGAAAGAGCATTAGAAAAAATACGTAACCGTATAGATTTATTTGGCGTCAGCGAGCCTTCGATACATCTTCAGGGAGAAAACCAGATAGTGGTCCAGCTGCCCGGGCTTACAGACAGGGAGGCGGCGCTGAAGCTTATAGGTGAAACCGCCCTTTTGGAATTTAAGCTTGTCAATACCAATATGCAGGAATTTAGCGAGGCTTTGAAAGGTAATATACCTGAAGGCTATGAGTTAAGACGAGTTGATAAGACGCAGGAAAATGTACTCCTGGAAAAAGAAGCAGTTTTAACCGGTAGTACTTTAGTCGGAGCTAATGTCGGGTTTGATCAGAGCAGTTTCGGTGAGCCGTATGTTAATATTGAATTTAATTCAGAAGGCGCTAAAAAATTCGCGGATATAACAACTAATAATGTAGGTGGCAGGCTTGCCATAGTCCTCGATGATAAAGTTCTTTCGGCGCCTAGGATAAACGAGCCCATACCTTCAGGCAAGGGCGTTATATCCGGAAGATTCAGCCCTGATGAAGCAAAGGGCCTTGCCATAAAGCTTAAGACTGGGGCCTTGCCAGCTCCGATTATAATTGAGGAAGAGCGTACAATCGGGCCGCTTTTGGGACGGGATTCCGTAAATAAGGGCATATCAGCTACTATATTTGGCGCCGTTTGTGTATTTTTGTTTATGGCTGTTTATTATTTACTTCCCGGAATCATAGCCAATATAGCTCTGGTGCTTAACCTTTTACTTATTTTGGCAGGCTTGGGTATATTTGGCGCTACTTTAACCCTGCCGGGTATTGCCGGTATAGTGCTTACTTTAGGTATGGCTGTAGACGCTAATGTTCTGATAAATGAACGCATAAAGGAAGAATTAAGGCTCGGCAGGCCTTTGCGTATGGCAATAACTAATGGATACGGTAAGGCTTTTAATGCGATATTCGATTCTAATATTACGACGCTTATTGCCGCGTTTTTGCTTTTTCAGTTTGGTACAGGCCCGATCAGAGGATTTGCCGTGACGTTGTCCATAGGCCTTCTTGCCAGCATGTTTACTGCGGTGGTTGTGACGCGGGTAATTTTTGAACTCTTGCTTTTAAATAAGGCAATAAAGAAGCTCCCAATGTTTGGGCTAATAAAGGACACTAAAATAGATTTTATCGCTAAGCGAAAAATATTTTTTACTCTTTCAATTTTTACGGTTGTTTTAGGCCTGTTTATATTCTTTTCAAAAGGCCAGGAGATGTACGGCATAGATTTTGCGGGAGGCCAAATCCAGGAATACCGGATGGATCCTGTACCGGCAGTTGAAGATATACGTAATAGCTTGAAAGAGGCGGGCCTTTCAGGTTCCATAATACAGCGTGCCAAAGAAAACATGCAGGATAAAGCGCAAAAGCTGGTTATTATACGGACTCACGAAGACGCGGCGGCTTCCGTAGAGAAGAACCTAAAGAATAGTTTTCCTGCCAGTAAAATAGACGCATTACGCATAGAGCATGTAGGGCCGTTGGTGGGAAAACAGCTTAAAGATAAGGCGCTTCTGGCTTTATTGTATTCTTTGGCGGGGATTCTTTTATATATTGGTTTCAGGTTTAAGCACTTTGATTTTGCATTTGCCGGTATAGTAGCGCTTTTCCACGACGTGCTCGTAACTATAGGCTTTCTTGCTTTAACCTCGCGCACGGTAGATTTACTTATTGTTAGCGCTCTTTTGACCATAGCGGGTTATTCTATAAACGATACGATTGTAATCTATGACCGCATAAGAGAGTTGATGCGCTTTAACCGTAAGGTTAAATTGCGCGATGCGATAAACCTGGCTGTAAACCAGACACTTACCAGGACAGTGCTTACTACGGTACTTACGCTTTTTGTGGTAATATCGCTGTTTATTTTCGGAGGCGAAATATTGAATGATTTCGCCTTTAGCCTGCTGGTCGGATTTATCTCCGGCATATATTCTACGATTTTTATTGCCTCTCCTTTAATTTTGGTTTTGCAGAGAAGGCGACGATAGGAATTATGCGAATAAATTAAAGATGAAGTTCCGTTCTATTAAACTATACAAGAACGAAGAAATTGATTTAGACAAACTTATCAAATCTTTGTCTGAGTTTGGTTATGCCCGGCAGGATAAAGTAGGAGATGAGGCGGAATTTGCTTTAAGGGGCGGGATTCTGGATATATTTCCTGCTACTTTTGATTATCCCGTACGCATAGAATTAAACGAAAACAAAATTTCCTCCATTAATAGTTTTGATTTTCTCTCCGGTAAGTTAATCTTTGAGCATACGCTGGTGATGGTATTGCCAAATGTCAAGCCCAAGAGTGCCGGATTCCGCCATTTTAGCGAAGATGACCCGCTGGAAAACTTCATAAATTTGCACATCGGCGATTATGTGGTTCATAATCAATACGGCATAGGTAAATTTTTAGGTATCAGAAAAATAGAGTCTAACGGCTTAAAGCGTGATCATATGGTAATAGAATATGCCGAAGGCGATAAGTTATATGTTCCGGATAGCTTTATGCATTTAGTGCAGAAGTATATCGGTTTAGAAAAGCGCTCTCCGAGAATCTATAAACTAGGCAGTAAAGAATGGCAGAGGGTAAAGTCTCAAACCAAGAAAGGCATACAAAAAATGGCTTTTGAGCTTTTACGTATTCAGGCAGCCAGAAGTTCTTTTTCCGGATTCAAGTTTTCCAGGGATTGCCAGTGGCAGAAGGATTTCGAATCAACTTTTAAATATAAAGAAACCCCGGGCCAGATTCAGGCTATGCAGGAACTAAAAAAGGACATGGAGAGCGAACGGCCCATGGATAGGCTTCTGTGCGGAGACGTCGGATATGGGAAAACAGAGGTGGCGATGCGGGCTGCTTTTAAGGCGGTTATGGATAACCGGCAGGTGGCTTTTCTGGTACCGACGACTATTTTGGCAGAGCAGCATTTCCATAATTTAAATAGCCGCCTGAAGGATTTTCCCGTAAACTTAGCCATGTTGTCCCGCTTCAGGACTAAGCATGAACAGGATGAGATTATTAAAGGCATATCTGAGGGCAGAGTGGATATAGTTATAGGGACTCACCGTCTTCTCTCCAGCGATGTTGTTTTTAAAGATTTAGGTTTGCTGATAATAGATGAAGAACAGCGTTTTGGAGTAAAAGCGAAGGAAAAATTAAAGGCCTTGCGTCTTACCCTGGACGTCCTGACTTTAACGGCGACGCCCATACCTAGGACTTTATATATGAGTGTAATGCAGGTTAAAGATATGTCGACCATAAACACGCCCCCCTTAAACAGGATCCCTGTTGAAACAAGGGTTATGCGGTTTGATGAGGCATTGATAAAGCAGGCGATATCCAATGAATTGAGGAGAAAAGGGCAGGTGTATTTTGTTCATAATCGTGTTATGGATATCGAAGAAGTTTCGGATAAAATACGCAGATTGTCTCCGGAAAATTCTATGATAGGCGTTGCTCACGGACAGATGCCTCCAAAGATGCTTGAGAAGGTAATGCTTGGTTTTCTAAAAGGAGAAATAGATGTATTGGTCTGTACTATGATTATAGAATCGGGCATAGATGTCCCCAACGCCAACACGCTGATCGTAAATGATGCGGATAATTTTGGGCTCTCTGATTTACACCAGCTGCGGGGTAGAGTGGGTAGATTTGACCGCAAGGCTTATGCTTTTTTTCTTGTGCCAAATCCGGATATTTTAAACAGTGACGCAAAAGCAAGGCTTAAAGCCATAACTACCCATAGTGGATTAGGCGCCGGATTTAAAATCGCTTTTGAGGATTTGATGATAAGGGGAGCGGGAAATCTTTTAGGCATAGAACAGCATGGATATATAAATACAATAGGTTTCGATCTTTACTGCAGGCTTTTAAGGGAAGTGATTTCTGATTTCAAAATTAAACCGGGAGAAAAATAATAATGAAATACTTTTATTTTTTAAGTTTTATGTTTTTATTTGTAATTATCCCTTCTGCCTGCGCCCAGGATCATCCAGGGACGCAGCTGGCACAAGATAGGATAGTGGCTATCGTAAATAATGAGATTATTACCCAGAGCGATATCGATGAATTACTGGCTGTTTTTTATATGCAGTTGCCTGAAAATTATTCAGAAGAACGCAAAGAGGAAGAAATAATTAAAAAACAGCCGGATGCTTTAAAACGTCTCATTGAAGATAAATTAATATTAGAAGAAGCAAAACACAAAGGGTTGGAAATATCAGAGAGGGCTGTTGATGAAAGATATAAGGAGCTCAAGGAAAGGTTTGCAAGCGATAATGATTTTCAGGATTCATTGATAGCGCAGGGGCTAACGCCGGCAGATTTACGCAAGAGAATAAAAGAGCAGATGATGATGGCCTCTATAGTTGATGTAAACGTGAATAAAGCGATAACCGTAAGCCCCACAGAAATAACCGCATATTATCAGGCGCACCGCGATGAGTATAAGAAGCCTGAAACAGCCGAAGTAGATTCCATATATGCTGATTCCGAAGCCCGGATAGATGAGGCATTTAATTTGTTGAGTAATGGCGAAAATTTTGAAGAAGTAAAAGGAAGATTTTCTTCTGGCGCTTCTTTGGGAGTGGTAGGCCGCGGCGAATTGCTTAGTGATATAGAAGAGGCTATTTTTGCTCTTGAAGAAGGCCAGGTCTCCGGCGTAATTAAAACCGACGGCGGTTTTTATATTTTTAAACTATTGAGCAAGAAGCCCCAAGAGCAACTTTCCCTGGCTGATATAGAGGCGGAGATCAAAGATCGTCTTGTAAAGGAAAAAAAGAAAGAAAAATTCAGCCAATGGGTAAACGGGCTTAAAGAAAAAGCCTATATTATTATTAAATAAGCGCAAACTTTTTGAAATGCGTAAATGCAAGATAATAATAACAATGGGTGATCCTTCTGGCATAGGGCCGGAGGTAGTCGCCAAAGCACTTAGGCACCCTAAATTTAACAGGCATGTTGAATTTATTGTGGTAGGGGATAAGTTTGTTTTTGATAAAGTTTTTCCCGGCTATGTTTTTTACCGGAACCCTGTTGAATTTATAGATTTAAGCAATGTAGAGAGAAAAAAATTTTCGTTTGGTAAGATTAAGCCTGAATACGGCAAGGCATCTTTAGAGTATATTGATACCGCGCTGGATTTGATAAAAGTACGTAATAATATCGGCGCCTTAGTGACGGCACCCGTGAACAAGGAGTCGGTATCTTTAGTAAGTAAAGAATTTTATGGCCATACGGAATATCTGGCCATGCGTACTCGCGTTAGAAATTTTGCGATGTTGCTGGTGAATAATAAATTTAAAATAGCCCTGGTAACCAGGCATGCCTCTTTAGAATCGGTAGCAAGAAAAATCAACAAAGAAAATATCAGGGCGGTAATTCGAACATGCGATAAATTTTTTAGAAAATTTTATTCTATCAATAAGCCTAATATTGGCGTATGCGCCCTTAATCCTCACGCCTCCGATCACGGGCTTTTTGGAACAGAAGAGCAGAAAATTATAATTCCAGCCTTAAAAAATATTGGCAAACGGATAAGATGCCGGGGGCCGTATCCGGCGGATACATTGTTTTCGCTGGCGCAAAAATCAAAATTTGATGTTATTGTTGCAATGTACCACGATCAGGCGTTAATACCGTTAAAGTTGACTGATCCTAAGGGAGCGGCCAATATCACCATGGGGCTGCCGTTTACACGTACCTCTCCTTTGCACGGGACAGCGATGGATATCGCCGGTAGGAATAAGGCGGATGCTTCAAGTATGATTAGCGCGATTGGCCATGCCGCAAACCTTTTTATAAATGAAGCCTGACTTTAAGCCTAAAAAACATCTGGGGCAGAATTTTCTCTTTGATAGAAACATATTGGGCAAAATAGCGGCATCGATAAAGCTAAAAGGAAATGATACTGTCTTGGAAATCGGCCCGGGCCTGGGTACGCTTACTGATTTTTTGGCAAAAGAGGCGGAAGAAGTCATTGCGGTAGAAGTAGACAGGCGCGCGGTCAGCCTATTGAAAGATAAATTCAGAGATAGCTCCAATGTGAGAATAGTAAATTGTGATTTTCTTAAATATTCTATTCCAGGCAAATATTCCGGGAAAAAAATCAAAGTTGTAGGTAATATACCTTATTATATAACTACTCCTATTATAGAACACCTGATTGATCTTCGAAAAAATATCGAAGATATTTTTATCACTGTTCAAAAAGAATTGGCACAGCGCATTATTGCGCCTGCCGCCAGCGAGTCATACGGGTCTTTGAGCTGTTTTGTGCAGTATTATTTTAAACCGGAGATTTTATTTAAAATTAAGCCGGGGTCATTTTGGCCCGCGCCTAAGGTAGAAAGTGTGTTATTGAGGCTCTCGCCTTATAAAGAGCCGCCTTTAAAAGTAAGAAATGAAAAACTTTTATTTACGATAATAAGGAATTCTTTTGCCAAACGACGCAAAACAATCATAAACGCGCTGAGTTTCATACTTGATAAAGAGCTGATAAGTTCAATAATCCGTGATTTGGGCCTGAAACACGATGTCAGGGCCGAAGAGCTTTCTCTAAAACAAATGGCAGAAATTTCTGAAAGTATTGAGCGATTGGTGCCGTACGGGCTCAGGGCAAATTTTTGACTTGATTTTATTTATATACCTTATATAATAAGCACGTAGGCATAAAATATTTTGATAATTTATGGATTTTACAGGTTATTTTAAGGGGGTGTTAAATGAGTAAAACGGCCATTATGGTGGTTGATGACGAAGTAGATTTTAATTATATGATGAGCTATTGGCTTAAAGCAAAAGATTACAATGTAATATCAAAAAGTAATGGTGCTGATGCGCTTACTATTATTAAAAAGTCGCCTCCGGATATGGTATTTTTAGATATAAGTATGCCTCTTATGGATGGCATAGAGACTTTACGCGCGATAAGAGAAATAAATAAAAACATACCGGTGATTATGATTACTGCTTATGGCACGCAGGAAAGGCTGGAGACGTGCCAGAAGTTGGGTATTTCAGGATTTTTTGCCAAAGAAGACAATTTTGATTCTTTGCTTAATATAATAGATACGGTGCTGAAGCTACATAAGGGCCTGAAGAAATAATAGTTACATATAAGAAAGGGGCTGTTAGTGCCTGAGAAGATAAAGCTATTGGTTGTTGATGACGAAGAGTTAATATGTAATTATGTCGAGCAGAGATTTAAAAAGAAGGGCTTTGATGTGCTTTTTGCCCTTTCTGGAGAAGAGGCGCTGGTTATTTTTGAAAAAGAAAGGCCCGATATAGTTATTTTAGATATAATGATGCAGGGCATCAATGGCATCGAAACCTTTAAAAGGATAAAGAAAATATGCCCTAACCCAAAGGTAATAATCGTCAGTGCCCTGGATAATAATGAACAAATTGAATATTTAAAAACACTGGGAGTTTCGAGTTATCTTACCAAGCCGATTTTATTAAAAGACCTTGATAATTTGGTGGTTAAATTTGCCGATGAAATAAATAGTAAAATATAATTATTAGGGTTTATGATGCCTTCCAGAAAATCTTCACAAAATGTCCGTAGTAAAAAAAATAACCTTCCATTTGGCGGATATAAACGTTCATTGGAGCTGGCGACAGCCGGGATGGTCGAAATCCTTGATATTGAACGCTTAGTCCGTCTTATCGTATACATGATAGTGAAAAAGGTGAGGCTTACCCATGTGGGCATTCTTCTCTATAATGACGCCAAAAAATCATATGTTTTAACAAGCTCTAAAGGGAAAAAAGGATCGGTAATCCCTAAAGAATATATCCGCATGGAAAATGATGATGTCATCATTAAATTCTTTGCTGAGCGTACAAATTATCTGATTAATAGAAGCGGGGCTATACGTAAAGAGGATTTACTGAAATACCTGAAGAAAGGAACAGTAAATAATTCTTTGCGGGATTGTATTGGCCAGTTACGCGCGGAAATGGAAGATTATGATGTTGATGCCTTGGTTCCGGGATACTTTCAGACAAAAAACCTTTTGGGAATTTTGTTCTTAGGCAAGAAAAGCAATGGAAGCAGGTTCCAGCAGGAAGAGCTTGATTTTTTTATGGCGCTGGCGCGTACGGCTGTTATGGCGATACGTAATGCCCAGCTGTATAAAAATATCCAGAAAATCTTTTATGGAATAATAAAGGCTATGTCGTTGAGTATAGAAAAGTTCGATCCGGATTTTACCCGTCCTCACATGGATAGAATGTTTGATATGGCCGCCAGCATGGTGGTGAAATTAGAGAGGCGGGGAGTGGTGTTTCCTGATATTCCCAAAGAATTATTTATTTCGTCTATATTTTTACATGATATCGGCAAGCAGTATACGCCAAAAGAGATTTTATATAAGGAAGGCCCTTTGACGCAAGGGGAATGGGCAATATTAAAAAAACATCCCGTAGACGGAGCGGAAATTTTTGAACAAATAGACGGGTTAGAAGAGGTTGCGGCTATTATACGTTACCATCAAGAAAAATTTGACGGCTCCGGTTATCCGGAAGGCCTAAAAGGATATAAGATTCCCCTGGGAGCACGCATTGCCACAATTGTTGATTCATTCGACGCCATGACCCATTCCAGGCCTTATAGAAAGGCTCCTTTTTCTATAGAGGATGCGGTAGCTGAATTGATTAAAAATAAAAATAAGCAGTTTGATCCTGATCTGGTAGATGTTTTTGTTGAGGTGTTGGCAGAGAAAGGAATGTTAAAAGATGGCGGCGGTTCTAGCAAAGTCGGCCATATTTTTAATAAACTGCTCTCCCCGCGTACTGTTGCATAAAACCGCACTGCCTTTTCAAAAAAATAAAAAAAATACTTGACAAAGCTTAAAAAGCATTTATAATAAATGCTTTACGTAAGCTGCCCTCGTAGCTCAGTCGGCAGAGCACGTCCTTGGTAAGGACGGGGCCATCGGTTCAATTCCGATCGGGGGCTTTTCTCCGACGGAAAATTACGGAAAAAGCTAACTGAGCAAGCTATAATTTTAATTCTACCTCAAACGTTGCAAGTTTAATCTTGGCTTGCTTCAGTTTTTGATGCTGGCCTTTTAACGGATAAATTTTGCTATGCGGGAAATTATCACACTAGAATGTTTGGATTGTAAAAGCCGTAATTATACGAGCACAAAAGACAAAAAGAAGCATCCGGAGAGAATTGAGTTAAAAAAGTATTGCAGATTCTGCCGCAAGCATACCGCGCATAAAGAGATAAAATAGATTTTAAGCGCGGATATGTCCCCCGACGTCAAATCTTCTTTGAAGGAGCGTCGGTTAAGGGCAAACCAACGGTCTCCAAAACCGTGACTGCAGGTTCGACTCCTGCCGCTCCTGTAATGTTAGTAGAGATAAGTAGGCCAATAGTCACGGAAAAATTAAATACTGCCAATCATAAAATAATGGTCGCTAAAATTAAAAAATTTGTGGCTGAAGTAAGAACCGAGCTAACTAAGGTTTCCTGGTCCAGCAGGCAAGAATTGTTATCGGCGACATTTTTGGTTATAACTATCACCGGCCTGCTTTCTGTTTTTATAGGTTTGATTGATTTTTCATTTTCGAGGATTTTGCGCTGGTTGATAGTAATGGTCAAGTAGATTAGTTATGAAGAAATGGTATATCGTACATACGCAAACCGGATCAGAGGATAAAGTAAAAACAAGCCTGGAGGGCCGGATTACTTCAGCCGGCATGGGAGAGGCTATAACGCGTCTTCTGATACCCACCGAGCAGATTTCAGAAATTAGAGGTGGTAAAAAACGTATTTCAGAACGTAAATTTTTCCCGGGGTATCTTTTAGTGGAGATGGATTTAAGCGAACAGGCATATCTTTTGATCAAAGGGACTCCGGGGGTTACGGGTTTTATCGGCGTAGGTAAGAAGCCGCTTCCGCTTCCGGCACATGAAGTAGAAGATATTTTAAAGCGCGCGGAAGAAACGCAGGTTAAGCCTAGTCCGAAAGTTATGTTTGAGAAGGGCGAGCAAGTTCGCGTAACAGACGGGCCTTTTGTAAATTTTAACGGAGCGATTGAAGAAGTTTATCCGGAGAAAGGAAAGATCAAGGTTTCTGTTTCGATATTCGGCAGATCTACCCCGGTAGAGCTTGAGTTTTGGCAAGTAGAAAAAGTTTGATAACAGATGGTGGATAAACTGCCATCTAATATCTGACATCTGAACTATGGCTAAGAAAAACATCAAAGCACAGATAAAGTTACATGTACCAGCAGGGCAGGCTAATCCTGCTCCTCCTGTGGGCCCGGCCCTTGGCCAGCATGGAGTGAATATTATGCAGTTCTGCAAGGACTTTAATGAAAAAACAAAAGGCAGGGAGGGCTTAATACTTCCGGTAGTAATTAGCGTATATGAAGACAGGAGCTTTGATTTCATTATCAAGACCCCGCCTTCGTCGATTCTTTTGAAGCGCGCGTGCAATCTGGCAAAAGCTTCGGGCCAGGCGGGCAAGGAGAAAATTGCTCAAATAAAGCGGGCTCAGGTTGAAGAAATAGCCAAACAAAAGATGAGCGATTTAAGTACGTTAAATTTAGATGAAGCGGTTAAGACCATAGAAGGAACAGCTAAAAGTATGGGCATAGAGGTAATTGATTAAGCGGATCATGAATAAACATAGCAAAAGATTTAAAGAAGCATTAAAATTAACCGATTTAGACAAATATTACACCCTTAAAGAGGCTGTCGGCATTTTAAAGAAAGTGCCGCCTGCGAAATTTAATGAGTCGGTTGATGTGGCGTTTAATTTAAATATTGATCCAAAGAAATCCGACCAGATGGTTCGCGGTACCGTGATATTGCCTCATGGCGTAGGTAAAAAAGTGCGTATTGCCGTATTTTGCAAGGGTGAGGCAGAAAAGGAAGCGCGCCAAGCGGGAGCGGATTTTTTCGGCTCTCAAGAGTTGATAGACAAGGTTCTTGGAGGATGGATGGATTTTGATGTAGCTGTTGCTACTCCCGATATCATGAAAGATGTAAGCCGGCTGGGGAAGGTTTTGGGGCCGCGAGGGCTTATGCCTTCTCCTAAGACGGGTACGGTCACAAATAATATTGCCCAAGCGATAAAAGAAATAAAAGCAGGGAAAGTGGAGTTTAAGGTGGATAAACAATCCGGCATCCATTGTTCAGTGGGTAAAATTTCTTTTGATGAAAATAAGCTTTATGATAATGCGTCTAAATTTATAGATACTGTTTTAGCGGCTAAGCCGGCTTCGGTAAAAGGTAAATTTGTAAAGAGCGTTTCTATTTCCACGACTATGGGAATCGGGATAAAAATAGAAGCATAGCTTAAGCGTTGGTTAAAATCATGCAAAAAATCGGCACAATTTATAAAAAAACGGTTGAAAGCGAGTTTAAAAAAAGGCTCAATGACATTAGTAGCGTGTTTGTGGTAAAATTTTCCGGCCTAAAGGCAAGCGAGTTGACGGAATTAAGGAATAATCTTTCTCAAACCAAGAGCAGGTTTTTTGTAGTAAAAAATTCTCTTTCCAGCCGTATTCTAAAGGATAGCGATTTAAAAGAACTGGTTGACATACTCCAGGGTCAAACGGCGTTTATCTTTGGCTATGATGATCCTATTTTAATATGCAAAGCGATTTCTGACTTTGCTAAGGCGCATGCGGCGTTAGAATTTCAGGGCGGTATCCTGGAGAAGCGCCTTGTAAAAGGCCAGGATTTGGGTAATCTGGTGAATTTACCCAGCAAGGATCAATTACGGGCAAAGTTTGTTTACTGTATTAAAGCGCCGCTGAATAACATGGTTTATATATTAAATGGTGTATTAAGGAAGCCGATATACGCCATAAATGCCATAAAGGATAAAAAGAGCAAAAGCTGATAGTGATCAATTCACCCTGACATGGTCAGGGCTCATTGAGGAGGAAGAAATGACAGACGCAAAAACAGAAGTAAAGCTGGATCAAAAGTTAGAACAGATTATTAAGTCAGTTGAAGATTTGACGGTGCTGGAACTTTCTGATTTGGTAAAAGCGCTGGAGGATAAATTTGGTGTTTCAGCGGCAATGCCTATTATGGCAGCTGCTCCTGGAGCCGCCGGTGCGGGAGCTGGTACTGCCGGCGCAGCCGTAGAAGAAAAAACCGCCTTCAGCGTTATTTTAACAAATGCGGGGGGCAATAAAATTTCCGTAATCAAGGAAGTGCGCGCGGCAACTAACCTTGGCTTAAAAGAAGCTAAGGATTTAGTTGATTCAGCTCCAAAGCCGGTAAAAGAAAATCTGCCGAAAGCGGAAGCTGAAGAGTTAAAGAAGAAGCTGGAAGCTGCCGGCGCAACAATTGAATTGAAGTAATTTTAATGATCGGCGATTAGTTAAGCGAGCAAAAAACCGCATTTTAACCCGAGACTTTTAATTTATCAATTTTAATTATGACTATGAAACGTAAAGATTTTGGCTCAATTAAAGAAGTATATAATCTTCCTAATTTATTAGACCTGCAAACCGTCTCTTACGTGGATTTTTTACAGGCTGACGTTAATGTTTCTAAGCGCCAGGTCAAGGGGTTACAGGAAGCTTTTGTGGATTCATTTCCTATAGAAAGCCATGATAAAAAAATACGCCTTGAATTTTTAAGTTATAACCTGGGAAGGCCAAAATACAATTTATTGGAATGCAAGAAGCGCGGCATGACCTATTCTTCGGCATTGAGGGTGAAGCTTCGCCTGATAACTCCCAGCGAAACAAAAGAGCAAGAGGTGTATTTTGGCGAGATGCCTTTAATGACAAATACAGGAACGTTTGTTATCAACGGCGATGAGCGGGTAATCGTAAGCCAGTTGCAGCGTTCTCCGGGTGTGTGTTTTGAAGAAGAGATGCACCCTACAGGCAAGAAAATATTTTATGGGCGTATAATTCCTTACCGCGGCACATGGTTTGAGTGTAAACATGATTTATCGGAGACCATACTTGTTTATATCGACCGCAAGCGCAGTTTTCCGGCGACACAGATTTTACGCATAATGGGTTATGCGACAAACGAAGAAATATTAGATGGAATGGGCCAGGCATATCCCGAAATTCTGAATACATTCAAAAAAGATTATACCAAGAATAAAGAAGAGGCCCTGGTTGATTTTTACCGCAAGATGCGCCCGACAGAGCCGGTAACTATTGAATCAGCGGAGAATTTATTCTACCGGTTGTTTTTTGATCCCAAACGGTATGATTTAGAGCGCGTTGGAAGATTCGTTTTAAATAGAAAGCTTAATCTTGACGTAGCTTTGGATAGGCGGACCCTTGATGTTAAAACAGTAATAGAAGTGATACGTTATTTGATAAATTTAAAGAAAGGCATAGGCAATATCGATGATATTGACCATTTAGGCAATAGGAGAATCAAGACAGTCGGAGAGCTTGTCCAGAATCAAGTGCGCATAGGGCTTGCCCGGCTTGAAAGATCTGTACAGGAAAGACTAATCGTCCTGGGCAATTTTGAAAATTTAATGGTCCATCATCTTATCAATTCCAAGCTTCTTTCCAGCCAGATTAAGGATTTTTTTGCCAGGAGCCAATTATCGCAGTTTATGGACCAGGTTAATCCCTTGGCTGAAATGACGCACAAAAGAAGATTGAGCGCATTAGGCCCGGGGGGGCTTTCCCGGGAGCGCGCAGGATTTAAAGTACGCGATATTCATCCTTCTCATTATGGCCGCATCTGCCCCATAGAAACTCCCGAAGGCCCAAATATCGGGCTCATTGCTTCTTTAAGTTGTTTTGCCCGTGTCAATGAGCTGGGATTGCTTGAGACCCCTTATCGTAAAGTTGAAAATGGAAAAGTTACGCGTAAAATAGATTATTTAACCGCGGATATTGAACAGGATAAAGTTATAGCCCAGGCAAACGCGGTTTTAGACAGTAATGGTTATTTCTTAGATAAAGAAATATCCTGTAGGCATAAAGGAGATTTTCCTAAGCTTCCCCCTTCTAAGATAGAATATATGGATGTTTCTCCTAAGCAGCTTGTATCTGTCGCGGCTTCGATGATACCGTTTTTAGAGCATGATGACGCAAACCGCGCACTTATGGGTTCGAACATGCAAAGGCAGGCTGTACCGCTGATGATTACCGAGTCGCCTTTGGTGGGAACCGCGATGGAAGCGAAAGTCGCCGTTGATTCAGGAACTGCTGTTGTAGCCGGGAAAGCCGGTAAAGTAAGCGCGGTAGACGCAAATTCAATATCAATCGGAAAAGATAAATATACGTTAAGAAAATTCATGCGTTCTAATGCTAATACGTGCATTAACCAGAAACCCATTGTTTCTTTAGGGCAAAAGGTAGAGGCAGGAGATGTCATAGCTGATGGCCAGGCTACCGATAATGGCGAATTGTCCTTGGGCAGAAATTTATTATGCGCTTTTATGCCCTGGAGAGGGTGCAATTTTGAAGACGCGATATTACTAAGTGAAAAGATTGTTAAAGAGGATATATTTACTTCTATACATATAGAGGAATTTGACGTTGAGGCAAGAGAAACTCGCCTAGGGAATGAAGAGATAACCAGGGATATTCCTAACGTGGGCGAAGAAGCATTGGCAAATTTGGATGAAGGCGGCATAATACGCATAGGAGCTGAGGTTGAGCCGGAAGATATTTTAGTGGGTAAGGTTACGCCTAAAACCGAATCGGAGCTTTCTCCTGAAGAAAGGTTGTTAAGGGCAATATTTGGCGAGAAGGCTACTGATGTGCGTGATACATCTTTAACTGTGCCTCCCGGCATAGAAGGCGTTGTTGTGGATGTGCACGTGTTTCAGAGGAAAGAGCGGGGAAGAAAAACCAAAGAGGAGAAATCCAAGGAGCTCAAGGCGATAAAGGAGATAAAGAAATTTTATGTTCAGGAAATAGAATATTTGGAAGATGAAAAAATAAATAAAATCGCGCAGGCTCTGGGTGCAGATAAGAAGAAAATCATGAAAATGGATTTATCTTCCGATGATACTGCCAAAAGAATAACTCAGGTTTATGACGCGCAAATAAAAGAGTTACTGCTTGATCAGGATCAAGAGATTGAAAGAGTCAAAAGGGGGGATGAGCTGTCCCCCGGTGTTCTTAAGAAAGTGGTTGTTTACGTGGCAACAAAGCGAAAGTTAGCTGTGGGTGATAAATTAGCAGGCCGCCATGGGAATAAGGGCGTTGTGGCCAGAATTTTGCCTGAGGAAGATATGCCTTTTTTACCGGACGGCAAGCCAATCGAAATAGTTTTAAATCCTTTAGGGGTGCCTTCACGTATGAACGTCGGACAGATTTTAGAGACTCATCTGGGATGGGCGGCTAAGATTTTAGGTTTTAAGGTGGCAAGCCCGGTTTTTGACGGCGCGGCAGAGTCGACAATAAGAGAGATGCTTAAAAAAGCCGGCCTCCCTGAAGACGGCAAGATAACTTTAAGGGACGGTTATACCGGAGATGGTTTTGATCAGAAAGTCACGGTAGGATATATTTATATGATGAAGTTGATTCATCTGGTAGATGAGAAAATTCATGCCCGTTCTATAGGCCCTTATTCTTTAGTTACTCAGCAGCCTTTGGGCGGTAAGGCGCAATTTGGCGGACAGCGTTTTGGCGAGATGGAAGTTTGGGCTCTGGAGGCATATGGCGCGGCCTTTACTTTACAGGAAATGCTTACCGTAAAGAGCGATGATGTTAAAGGCAGAACAAACATATACGAGGCAATAGTCAAAGGCGAACAACGCCTGCATACAGGTATACCGGAATCGTTTAATGTATTGGTTAAAGAATTACAGGGTTTGTGCCTTGATATTAAAACGGAAAGAGTAGATGATAGACGATAGTTCCTTATTTAAAAGCATTTCCATAAAAATAGCATCGCCGCAATCTATAAAGGCCTGGTCGAAAGGTGAGGTTAAAAAGGCTGAGACGATAAATTACAGGACTCTTAAGCCCGAAAAAGACGGTTTATTCTGCGAAAAAATATTTGGTCCGGTGAGAGACTGGGAGTGTAACTGCGGCAAATATAAAGGGATTAAACACAAAGGTACGACGTGCGATAGGTGCGGCGTTGAAGTTACTAAATCACAGGTGAGGCGTGAACGTATGGGGCATATTGAATTAGCGGCCCCTGTTACGCATATCTGGTTTTTTAAAGTTGTGCCCAGCAGGATAGCGGCTCTTTTGGATATGAGCCTGCGCGATATTGAAAAGGTTATTTATTATGAAGAATATGTTGTCGTTGATGCCGGAGAAAGCCCGTTAAAAAAATATGAGCTGTTGAATGAGGAAAAATACCGCGAATGCCTGGAGAAATACGGTTCAACATTTAAGGCAAAGATAGGAGCTGAGGCAGTAAGGGATTTATTAAAAGAAGTGGATTTAAGTAGCCTCTCGCGTAGACTATTTAAGAGGTTGGGCGAAGATAAGGATAGCGCTAATTCACGAAAAATTACCAAGACTCTTAAAATAATCGAAGATTTTAAAAATTCCGATAATAAACCGGAATATATGGTTATTGACATTCTTCCTGTGATTCCTCCCGATTTAAGGCCTTTGGTCCCTCTTGATGGCGGAAGATTCGCCACCAGTGATTTAAATGATTTATACCGAAGAGTTATCAACCGGAATAACCGCCTTAAGAAATTAATAGATCTTAATGCGCCGGATATAATTATCAGAAATGAAAAACGCATGCTTCAGGAAGCAGTAGATGCCCTTTTGGATAATGGAAGGCATGGCAGGCCTGTCCCCGGAGCCAATAACCGTCCGCTGAAATCATTATCCGACATGCTTAAGGGCAAACAAGGAAGGTTTAGGCAAAATTTACTGGGTAAGCGCGTTGATTATTCAGGCCGTTCTGTTATTGTGGTCGGTCCTGAGCTAAGGCTTCATCAGTGCGGCCTTCCGAAAAGAATGGCCTTGGAATTATTTGAACCGTTTATAATAAAAAAGCTCCGCGAAAAAGGGTTTGTACATACGGTTAAAGGCGCCCGGCGCATGGTTGAGCGCGGCAAGGTTGAGGTATGGGATATTTTGGATGAAGTTATACGTGAACACCCCGTGCTTCTAAACAGGGCGCCGACATTGCACCGCTTGAGCATACAGGCGTTCTTCCCTGTTCTTATTGAAGGAAAGGCGATAAAAATCCATCCTTTGGTATGTACTGCATTCAATGCCGATTTTGACGGAGACCAAATGGCGGTACATGTGCCGCTTTCATTGGAGTCACAGATAGAGAGCCGTATATTGATGCTGTCCGTAAATAATATTTTTTCTCCTGCTGACGGCCGCCCGATCATAACACCTACGCAAGATATAATTTTGGGAATTGCCTATTTGACGCGGGAAAAAGCGCAGGCCAAAGGTGAAGGCAAGATATTCGCTGATTGCGAAGAGGCGGTAATGGCTTATAACGATAATGTTATTGATTTACAGTCTAAGATTAAAGTAAGAATAGATGAAGTCTTCGACATGGGAGAAAATAAACTTATAAACGAAAGAAAATTTATTGATACAACCGTGGGCCGCGTAATATTTAATTTGTCTCTGCCGAAAGGATTCGGCTTTGTCAACCTTAATATGGGTAAGAAAAGCGTAGGCGATGTAGTTTCTATTTCATTTAAGCGTTTTGGCCATAATGTAACAATAAAACTTCTTGATGATTTAAAACAGTTGGGATTCGAATACGCGACTATTGCCGGCCTTTCCATATCCATTGATGATTTAAAGATACCAAAACAGAAAAAGGCTGTTTTGGCCGAAGCAAAACAGGAAGTGGCAAAGGTTGATGATCAGTACCGTAAGGGTATAATTACAAACAGGGAACGTTATAATAAGATAATCGATATCTGGACGCATACGACTGACAAGATTTCAGATTTAGTTTTCACGGAAATGGATAGTTTTAACCCGATATTTCTGATGGCTGACTCTGGCGCGCGCGGATCCAGGTTACAGATACGCCAGCTCGCCGGAATGCGCGGTTTAATGGCCAAGCCCTCGGGTGAGATTATTGAAAGCCCGATAACGGCAAATTTTAGAGAAGGATTGACCGTTCTGGAGTATTTTATATCGACGCATGGCGCTAGAAAAGGGTTAGCTGACACCGCGTTGAAAACAGCGGACGCCGGTTATCTTACGCGCAGGCTGGTAGATGTAGCACAGGAAGTTATAATCATCGATGACGATTGCGGTACTTTAAACGGCATCACCTTGAGCGCAATTATCGAAGGCGATGAGGTGGTCGTAAGCTTAAAAGATAGGATTGTGGGCAGGATAGCCCTGGATAATATTGTCGATATTATTACCGATGACATTATAGTTGAAGCAGGGCAGGAGATTACCGAAGAAAAGGCAGATAGGATAGAGATGCTGGGTATCGAAAAAATACGCATTAGAAGCGTTTTGACCTGCGAAACAGCTAGAGGAGTCTGTGCCAAGTGTTATGGTAGAAATTTAGCTACAGGAAGAATAGTCGAAGCAGGAGAAGCTGTCGGGATTATCGCGGCACAATCGATAGGTGAACCAGGAACGCAGCTTACTATGAGAACTTTCCATATAGGAGGCACGGCAAGCCGTATTGTTGAGCAATCTTATCTTAAGGCCAAAAATAAAGGTTTTATTAAGTATCATAACCTAAAAGTTGTAGACAAGTCAAAAGAGTTTATTGTTTTAAATAGAAACGGCGCCATAAGCATAAATGATGAAGAAGGGCGGGAATTCGAACGCTATCCCGTTCCGCAGGGTGCTGTTATATATATTCCTGACGGTAAAACCGTCAATAAAGATTCCGTTTTTATTCGCTGGGACCCTTATAATATTCCTACCTTAACGGAAGTCGCCGGTGTTGTAAAATTCGAAGACATTAAAGAAAATATCACTATGCGCAAAGAGCTCAATCCTGCCACAAAATTAGTGGAAAGGGTTATTGTTGAGCATAAAGCCGAGTATCATCCTCATATTTTGATTTTAGATAATAAAGGCGAGGTTGCCGGGATTTATTCTATTCCTATAGGTGCGCATATATTGGTTGAGGATGGAAATAAGGTTGAAGCAGGCGATCTCTTGGCTAAGATTCCGCGCGTGGTTGGGAAGACCCGCGATATAACAGGCGGTTTACCACGGGTAGCTGAATTATTCGAAGCCAGGCGGCCGAAAGACCCAGCTTTAATTTCCGAGTTAGACGGTTTTGTGGAATTTGGAGAATCGAAAAAAGGACAGCGCGCGATCATTGTAAAAAGCCCCACGGGCATGAAAAGGGAATATGCCATTCCCCACGGTAAGCATCCAAATATATATAAAGGGGATAAAGTTAACGCCGGCCAGCAATTAACTGATGGCCCTGTGGTCCTTCAGGATATCTTACGTGTTTGCGGAGATAAAGTTTTACAAGAATATTTGGTTAATGAGGTGCAGGAAATCTACCGTCTGCAGGGTGTGCGAATTAACGATAAGCACATAGAGTTAATTATACGCCAGATGCTTAAAAAAGTAAAAATTGATGAACCGGGCGATACCGTATTTTTAACCAATCAACAGGTTGATAAATGGGCATTTCGCGACGAAAATGAGAGAGTAATGAAGAAAAAAGGCAAAGCCGCTTCCGCTACGCCGATCTTATTGGGAATCACTAAGGCCTCGCTCAGCACCGAAAGTTTTATATCTGCGGCCAGTTTCCAGGAGACAACCAAGATTCTTACCGAAGCCGCGGCAGCTGGTAAAAGCGACGAGCTGTTTGGCCTTAAGGAAAATGTTATTGTCGGGCACTTAATACCGGCGGGGACAAGTTTCCATAGCCACCAAAATATCGATATCGTAAAAAATATTGAAGAGCCAGGTGCAAACAAAGAGACAAAATAATATGCCAACTATATCGCAATTAATTAGAAAAGGAAGAGAACGAAAGAATAAAAAATCAAAATCTCCGGCTTTGAAGAGATGCCCGCAGAGACGAGGCGTATGTGTTCAGGTAAGGACAATGACTCCCAAAAAGCCTAATTCTGCTTTAAGAAAAATCGCTCGTGTCAGGCTTACGACCGGCCTGGAAGTCACTTCTTATATTCCAGGCGAGGGGCATAATCTTCAGGAGCATTCTATAGTGTTGGTGCGTGGCGGCAGAGTTAAGGATTTGCCCGGCGTCCGCTATCATATAGTCAGGGGAACATTAGATACGGCGGGGGTTGCCAATAGAAAGCGCAGCCGTTCCAAATACGGAACAAAGAGAAGCAAATAAATTTTTAAATAAAGGTTGTAATTTTTTAATTTCTACTATATAATTATAAATTCATTAAATTTTACTTATAGGCAGCACGGAGCAAAGAAAACATGAGACGAGGAAATAAAAAAAGAAGAGAGCTTAAACCGGACGCCAAGTTTAACAGCAAGGTCGTGGCAAAATTTATAAACATGGTTATGTCAAAAGGCAAAAAGTCCATGGCGGAAAAGATTGTTTACGGTGCATTTGAAAAGCTAAAAGACAAAACTAATGAACCTGATGCTTTAAAAGTTTTCTATAAGGCTTTGGATAATGCGCGCCCGAGACTGGAAGTGAAGCCAAGGCGTGTGGGTGGCGCTACATATCAGGTGCCGATAGAGGTAAAGCATGACCGCGGGGTTTCTATCGCCCTTCGCTGGATAAGAGATTTTGCCGATGGTAAAAAAGGCAAACCAATGCTGGAAAAATTAGCCGATGAAATTTTTTCTGCCTATAAAGGCGAGGGTGCCTGCATAAAAAAACGCGACGATACGCATAAAATGGCCGAAGCCAATAAGGCCTTTGCGCATTTTAGATGGTAAAAGTACGTTTATAGTTAATAGGTTGCGAAAAACTATAATTTATTATGAAGAAAACACCGTTAGATAAAATTAGAAATATAGGAATAATCGCGCACATCGATGCGGGTAAAACCACCACTACCGAGCGTGTGTTATTTTATACCGGCAGGACTCATAAGCTTGGCGAGGTTCATGAGGGAACGGCTACGATGGACTGGATGGCTCAAGAGCAGGAAAGAGGCATAACCATAACAGCAGCGGCAACAACTTGTGCATGGCGCGATTGCCGTATAAACATAATAGATACTCCCGGCCATGTGGATTTTACCGTTGAGGTAGAGCGTTCTCTTAAAATTCTTGACGGCGCGGTAGTGGTATTTTGCGGTGTGGGCGGAGTTGAGCCGCAATCTGAGACCGTATGGCGGCAGGCTGATAGGTATGGGGTTCCGCGCATTGCCTACGTGAATAAGATGGACAGGGTAGGCGCTGATTTTGACGAAGTTTTAAAGCAGATGCATGAGAGATTAGGTGCTAATGCGGCAGCAGTTCAGATTCCCTACGGGTCCGAAGATGATTTCAATGGGATGATAGATTTAATAGACCAAAAACTTTATTTGTTCAGTGATGAAGCGGGTAAAACTTTTGAAATTGTTGATATTCCTGCTGATTATAAAGATAAAGCGGAAAAAGCCCGCGAAGCCATGCTGGAAAGATTATCAGATGCCAATGATTATATTATGGATAAATTTTTACACAATCAACCGATAGCGGTTTCTGAAATACGCAACTCTATCCGGCAGGCAGTAGTAACAGGGCATTTTGTACCTGTTTTTTGCGGGTCTTCGTTTAAGAATAAAGGCGTGCAGCCTTTATTGGATGCGGTATGTGATTATCTTCCTTCTCCAAAAGATGTAGCCAGCGTTAAAGGCATGAATGCCAAGGAAGAATATGAAGAGATAAGCGTTTCTGAAGAAGCTCCTTTCTGCGCGTTATGTTTTAAGGTTGCCACTGACCCATATGTTGGGAAATTAAGTTATATCAGGGTTTATTCGGGCAAACTTTCTTCCGGAACATACGCTTATAATGCGACTCGCCGCCAAAAGGAAAGGATAGCAAAAATTGTCCAGATGCATGCCAATAAGCAGGAGATAGTTTCGGATGTTTCTTGCGGAGATATAGCCGCTTTGGTTGGCTTAAAGGATACCAAGACGGGAGATACTATCTGTGACGAGAATAATTTTATCATACTTGAGCCGATGAAATTTCCGGAACCGGTTATTTCACAGGCTATTGAGCCAAAGACAAAAGCGGATCAGGAAAAACTAGCCTTAGCTTTAAAAAAGCTTGAAGATGAAGATCCGTCTTTTAAGGTAAAATATGATTCTGAAACAGGCGAAAATATTATTTCAGGAATGGGCCAGCTTCATTTGGATATTATAATAGACAGGATTTCGCGCGAGTTTAAAGTTGATGCCAATATCGGGCGTCCCCAGGTTGCTTATAAAGAAACACTTACAAAAAAAGTTACAAGCGTAGGTAAGTTTGTCCAGCAGTCAGGCGGCAGAGGCCAATATGGGCATGTTGTTTTTGAAATGGCCCCTTCTGAGGAGTCTACCAAGGGAATAGAATTTATCGACAAGATAAGGGGTGGTTCAATACCAAGAGAATTTATCCCGGCGGTAAAAAAGGGCGTGCTGGCCGCGGCTAAAAACGGAGTATTGGCAGGATATCCTGTCATAGATGCGGTTGTAACTTTAGTAGACGGTTCTTATCACGATGTTGATTCATCGGAACTAGCCTTTCAGATGGCAGCCGGTATCGCGCTTTCCGATGGCTTGCGTAAGGGGGGAGCTGTATTGCTTGAGCCGATAATGGATATTGAGATTGTAGTGCCCGATGAATTCATGGGAACAGTAATTGGTGATTTAACATCGAAACGAGGAAAGATTCTTTCTGTTGGTAAGCGCGGTAACGTGCGCGTATTAAGAGGAAATGTGCCTTTGGCGGAAATGTTTGGTTATGCTACTACCCTTAGGTCTATCACCCAGGGTAGAGCTTCCTATACGATGGAGCCCTCGTATTACGCAGAGGTGCCTTCACATATATCACAAAAGATTGTAATGCAGGGGGCTGCGGTAAAAGCCGGAGCAAGATAAGTAAACTAAGGAATTAAAATAAAATACGCAGATTCAATCCCCGAGCAATCCAGGGGTTACTAAGGAGGGTATGATGGCTAAAGAAAAATTTGTAAGAAATAAGCCACACGTAAATATCGGAACAGTAGGGCACGTTGATCATGGAAAAACCACGTTAACTTCGGCTATAACAATGGTTTTAGGTAAGAAAGGTTATGCTGAAGCCAGAACTTATGATTCTATTGATAATGCTCCTGAAGAAAAGGAAAGAGGAGTAACGATTAACATCGCCCATGTTGAGTATCAGACAGATGCCAGGCATTATGCGCATATTGACTGCCCGGGTCACGCCGACTACATTAAAAACATGATTACCGGTGCCGCGCAGATGGACGGCGGTATATTGGTTGTTTCAGCCGCGGACGGCCCGATGCCTCAAACAAGAGAGCACATTCTTTTAGCCCGTCAGGTAAATGTGCCGGCATTGGTTGTATTTTTGAATAAAGTAGATATGGTTGACGATAAAGAGCTGATTGATTTGGTGGAGATGGAAACCAGGGAATTGCTTACAAAATATAACTTTGAAGGGGATAAGGTCCCTGTTATTAAAGGAAGCGCGCTTGAGGCAATGGGTTGTGGTTGCGCTAAAGACGATTGCCCTAAGTGTAAACCGATTGTAGACCTTATGAAGGCCGTTGATGACTATATTCCCCTGCCTAAGAGGGACTTAGATAAGCCATTTCTTATGGCCATAGAAGACGTTTTTTCAATAGAAGGCCGCGGTACAGTAGGAACCGGCAGGATTGAGCGTGGTAAAATAAAGCTTAATGAGAATATAGATATAGTGGGGCTTAAACCGGAAATAGGCAAGACAGTAGTTACGGGTATTGAGATGTTTCGTAAGTTGCTGGATGAAGGGCAGGCAGGAGATAACGTAGGTCTGCTTTTAAGAGGCGTAGAAAAAGCTACTCTTGAGAGAGGTATGGTATTGGCTGCGACCGGTTCCATTACTCCGCATACCAAATTTAAAGCCCAGGTTTATGTTTTAAGTAAAGAAGAAGGCGGAAGACATACGCCGTTTTTTACCGGCTACCGTCCTCAGTTTTATTTCAGAACAACCGATGTTACGGGGAATGTAAAACTTCCCGAAGGAACGGAGATGGTTATGCCTGGCGATAACGTAACAGTAGAAGTAGAATTGATTGTTCCGATTGCCATGGAGAAAGAATCACGTTTTGCTATTCGTGAAGGCGGCCATACAGTAGGAGCCGGCGTGGTTTCTGAGATAATCGCTTAATTCGCCCATATTTCGCCGCAGGCGGATGGGCTCAGCAGTTTGTAAATGTATCCCTCGCCTAAACGTTTGTAAATTTCTTCGAAATTTACTGCACAGGCTTCGGGATTAATTCGCACTTATAAATTACGTCAGCTTCGCTTCCGTAACTTATGTGCTCATTAAAATGCAGAAGATACGTATAAAATTAAAAGCTTACGATCACAGATTGCTTGATCAATCAACACAGGAAATCGTAGAGACAGCGAAAAGGACTGGTGCGCGTGTTTCAGGACCGATTCCGCTGCCGACTAAAAAAGAGATATACACAGTGTTAAGGGCTACGGTTATTGATAAAAAATCACGGGAACAATTTGGCCTTTTTACGCATCGTCGTCTTTTAGAGTTGCTTGATCCTACGGCTAAGACGGTTGATGCCCTGCGTAAGCTAAACCTACCTGCTGGAGTAGCGGTAGAAATAAAATAATAATTATACAATTGGATTCAAAAGCCGGCGTTTAAAAATATTAATTCTGCCTGCTCTATAGAAAAATCCGATTGTAAATTTTAAAATCACTATGAGCGGTTTATTAGGTAGAAAATTAGGGATGACGCATAAATTTAATGAAGACGGGCGTTTTGTTCCGGTTACGGTTATTGAGGCAGGGCCGTGTTTTGTAATTCAGAAAAAAGCCAATAGTATACAGGTTGGTTTCGGTAAGATTGCTGATAGGCGGCTGGCGCGTCCACAGTCCGGTGTTTTCAAAAAGATATCCGTTGAGCCGCAGGCTTTTATTAAGGAAATAAAAGTTGATAAACCGCAAGAATACAATATCGGCCAGGCGATAAAGGTGGATATATTCAAAGAAGGCGATTTTGTGGATGTTACAGGCGTTTCTATAGGTAAAGGGTTTCAGGGCGGCGTCAAACGCTGGCATTGGAGTGGCGGACCGAAGAGCCATGGTTCCATGTCTCATCGCAGAGTCGGTTCTATAGGTGCTAGTTCCGACCCTTCGCGCGTATTTAAAAATACGCACATGCCCGGGCATATGGGAAATAGCCGCATTACCGTGCAAAATCTCAGAGTGGTCAGCGTAGACAGTGAAAATAATATGCTATCCGTTAAAGGTTCTGTAGCAGGCCATAAAAATAGTTATGTAATAATCCGAAAAGCAAAAAAACGCGGTGATATAAATGCCCTAAAAGCTGAAGCTGCCGCAAGAGAAGCAGAGAAAAAACAAAGTAAGCCAAAGGGTAAGAAAAATATAAAAAAGAAATAGGAATCTAAATGACCGATATTAAATCTAACAAAAAAAATAATTTGGCAACCAAAGATCCTCAAGATTTCAAGTTGTCTGTTTACGGCAGCGACGGCAGGAAGCTGGAGGATTTGGTTTTGGATAAGCATATTTTTGACGGTGGAGTCAACAAGGATATCCTGCATCAGGCAGTGATTTGTTATCAGGCGAATTTACGTACGGGTACCGCTTCTACGAAAACCCGCGGTGAAGTGTCCGGAGGCGGGAAAAAGCCTTGGAGGCAGAAAGGTACCGGGCGCGCGAGAGCAGGTTCTTCCCGTTCGCCGCTTTTTAAGCATGGAGGCGTTACTTTTGGTCCCAGGCCGCGCGATTTTTCTTATACCATACCGCAGAAAATAAGAATCTCAGCTTTGAAATCCAGCATTAACAGCCGCCTTAACAATCAGGATGTTATACTGCTTGATAGTTTGGCTAAGCTTGAGAAAACAAAAGACGCGATAAAATTATTATCGCATTTACCGGGGATTATTTCCGGAACACGCCTTAGTAGCGCGACATTAGGCGTTTTTGATAACAGCGCCGGAGTACGGCGTTCCATGGGGAATATCGCGAATTTAAATATAATCAGGCCGGAAGACGTAACTGCTTATGATGTGTTGTGCCATAAGAAATTATTGATGACTAAAGAGGCGCTAAAAAAAATAACCAGCAGAATAAAAAACAGCCTTTAGAAAATATGGATAATTACGACGTTGTTAAGACGATAATTCGCACCGAAAAAAGCACAAACTTTGATGAGCCTTTTGGAAGGTATGTATTTTGGGTTAATAAAAGAGCGAATAAAATACAGATAAAAAAGGCGGTTGAATCAATTTATAAGGTTAAAGTTGACTGTGTAAATACGTTGATTTCTAAGGGGAAGGCAAAAAGATTACGCTATCAGACTGGATATACTTCAGACTGGAAAAAGGCGATAGTCAGCTTAAAAGAAGGTCATAAGATAGACACAACATAAAAAATAAAAAATCAAAGAAAATCAAAATTAAAACTTAAACTATGGCTATAAGAAAATATAATCCAACAACACCCGGTATGAGATTTATGAAGCGTCCCACCTTTGAGGAGATTACTAAAAATACGCCTGAAAAATCTCTTCTTAGGCCTTTAAAGAAAAGCGGCGGCAGGAATTGTTATGGGCGTATTACCGTGCGGTTTCGCGGCGGCGGACATAAACGGATGTATCGTGTCATAGATTTCAAACGCGATAAGAAAAATATACCTGCGAGGGTTATTGCTATTGAATATGACCCTAATCGTTCAAGCAGGATTGCTCTTTTGGAATATGAAGATAAAGAAAAGCGTTATATTCTAGCTCCTGTGGATTTAAATGTGGGAGATGCTGTTATAAGCTCAGATACGGCGGAGATTGATATTAAATCAGGTAATTGTATGCCTCTGCGTAATATTCCTTCAGGAACATTAATGCATAATATTGAACTGGTTAAAGGCCAGGGGGGCAAGATAGTCAGGGGCGCAGGAACGTCCGCCCAGATAATGGCTAAGGAAGGAGATTTTGCGCATGTTCGGCTTCCTTCCGGAGAAGTCAGGTTGGTGCGCTTGGATTGTTCGGCAACCATAGGGCAAGTCGGTAATGTAAGTCATGAAGCGGAGAAAGACGGTAAAGCGGGTAGAAATAATTGGAAAGGGAGAAAGCCGCATGTCAGAGGCGTTGTTATGAATCCTGTCGATCATCCGCACGGCGGAGGCGAGGGTAAATCAGGGCAGGGTAATCCTCATCCGGTAACGCCTTGGGGGAAACCCACAAAAGGCTTCCGAACCCGGAAGAAGGTTAAATATTCTGATAAATATATAGTGAACAGAAGAAAATAAATTTTTGAACATCGGAGAGGGATATGGCGCGGTCGATAAAAAAAGGACCATTTATAGATGAAAAGTTATTAAAAAAGGTAGATAGGGCACGAAAAACCGGAAGCCGCCAGGCAATTAAAACATGGTCCAGGCGCTCGGTGGTTACTCCTGATTTCGTAGGTTTTACATTTGCCGTTTATGACGGAAGAAAACACGTGCCTGTATTTATTACCGAAAATATGGTCGGGCATAAATTAGGTGAGTTTGCGCCAACGCGCATATTCAGAAAACACGGCGGCGTAAAAGCAAAGAAAGCAGCCGATAAAACTTAATATAATTTAAAGGATCAATATCCCTTGCCTAAACATCAGGGTAAATTTCGCAGAAATTTACCCTGATAGGCTGCGGGATTAATTCGCCCAAACAACTTACGTTAGCTTCACTCCGTAAGTTGTGGGCTCATTAATATGATATCAAGAGCAGAAAACAAATTTTTAAGGCTGTCACCAAGAAAAACACGCGAAGTCATTGATTTAATTAGAGGCGAAGATGTTTCTTATGCGTTGGGCTTATTGCCTAATTTAAATAAGCGTCCGCGGGATTACGTGCTTAAAACGCTTCGTTCTGCTATTGCTAACGCTAAAGTTAAAGGCATAGAACCTCAACAGCTCTATATATCCCGTATCAGCGCTGATGAAGGCGCAAGATGGAAGCGATACCGGGCAGCGGCGTTTGGCAGGGCTGCGCCGATTTTGAAGCGCACGGTTCATCTTAAGATAGAATTGGATTTAAAACATAAATAAGCGTTAATTACATAAATTGTAAGGAATATCACAAGACGGAATTTTCGTTACGCCTTGTCAGGATTAATCAAGGAGGCAATTTTGGGACACAAAGTTCATCCTCTAATATCAAGAATAGGCTTTATTAAAGACTGGAACAGTAGATGGTTCGCTCCTAAAGGCGACTTTGCCCGATTTATTGTTGAAGATGCCAGGATACGCAGTTATATACGCGTTAAATTTCGCCAGGCTTCTCTTTCAAAAATAATAATCGAAAGGGTTAGCACCGGAAGTCTGCGTATTAGAATATATACGGCGCGTCCAGGTGTAATTATCGGTAGGCACGGAGCAGATATCGATAGATTAAAGCAGGATTTGTATAAACTAATCAAGAAAGATTTAGCTATTGATATAGTGGAGGTCAAGCGGCCCGCCATTGATGCCCAGATTGTAGCGCAGAATATAGCTTTCCAGATAGAGAAGCGCGTAGCTTATCGAAGAGCGGTAAAGCGGGCAATAGAGCAGGCGATGAGCGCGGGGGCAAAAGGAATAAAAGTTGCCTGTGCCGGGAGGTTGGGAGGGGTAGAGATATCGCGTCGCGAGAAATATAAGGAAGGAAAAATCCCGCTTCAAACTCTGAGGGCAGACATAGATTATGGTTTTTGCGAGGCCTACACGACATATGGCCTTATAGGCATAAAAGTATGGATTTATAAAGGCGACATTATAGGTAGGTCTATGAATCTTCGAGAGGATATAGAGACCAAGCAGGAAAATTTTAAGTTTAGAGAAGCAAAATCAGTAAAATAAATAGGTAGGTAAGCTATGGCTTTGATGCCCAAAAGAGTAAAGTATAGAAAATTACAAAGAGGAAGGCGTAAAGGCATTTCTTTGCGTTCAAATAAGGTTAACTTCGGCGAGTTCGGATTAAAAGCCTTGGATAACGGCTGGATTAAAAGTATGCACATTGAGGCGGTGCGCGTTATAATCGCCAGGCAGCTTCGCCGCGGCGGGAAGCTTTGGATAAGGATTTTTCCGCATAAGTCCGTGACGAAAAAACCCGCGGAAACACGCATGGGAAAAGGCAAGGGTGAATTAGATCATTGGGTAGCTGTAGTAAAAAGAGGTCAGGTTCTTTTTGAGCTGGGAGGTGTTCCTGAAGCCCTTGCTAAAGAGGCTTTTAGGCTGGCGTCTTTTAAACTGCCTGTAAAAACAAAATTAATTAAGCACGGCCATAGCTATTAATTTTACCGCCTGCCTCTCGCCTGCCGTAAATACGAGGCGGGTGTTAAAAATATAACGACAGGAAGGGAAGATTTAGTGAAAAAAGAAGATTATACTAATTTGAGCGCAGATGAACTTATTCAGAAAAAAACATCCTGTAAAGAAGAGCTGCATAAATTGAATTATCAGCGTAAATTCGGTAGGGTAGATAAGCCGCACTTATTCTCTAAATTTAAAAAAGATATTGCCAGGATTGAAACTATTTTGTGCAAAAAAAGGAAGAATATAAAATGACAAATGTTAGAGCAAAAAGGAAAGAGCGCATAGGTTATGTTACCAGCGATAAAATGCAGAAAACTATCGTGGTAAGGGTTGAGATGGCTGCCCGTCACCCCGCCTATAAAAAAATAATAAAAAAATATAATAAGTTTAAAGTACATGATGAAAATAATACCGCTAAAATCGGTGATCGCGTAAGAATAATGGAGACGAGGCCTCTTTCTAAAGATAAGTACTGGAGATTGATAGAGGTTTTGAAATAATCAGTAACTATTGATTTTTGCTTTTAGTTGTATAAAGCTCAATAAGTAAAGGATAAGAGTAGAAAATGATACAAATAAGGTCAATATTGGATGTAGCGGATAATACGGGAGCAAAGAAGGTTTCCTTTATTAATGTTCTCGGCAGAAAAAACCGGCGTACCGCCGAAATTGGCGATGTGATAGTCGTAAATGTAAAAGAATCTGCTCCTGATGCAGGCGTAAAAAAAGGAGAGGTTGCCAAAGCGGTGGTAGTTAGGACAAAGGCGCCCATACGCAGGCCGGACGGGTCTACAGTACGTTTTGACCGTAATGCTGCGGTAATCATTGATAATCAGCGTAATCCTAAGGGGACAAGAGTTTTCGGGCCGGTCGCCAGGGAGTTGAGAGAGAAAGATTTCATGAAGATTATTTCGCTGGCCCCAGAAGTAGTTTAGATAATAACTTTAAATTAAAATCTATAGGTATAATATCATGCTAAGGATAAGAAAAAGCGACATAGTATATGTTATTGCTGGGAAAGATAAAGGAAAAACAGGAAAGGTAATGAAGGTTTTTTCTATTCAGAGCAGAGCCCTTGTTGAAGGTATAAACAAGGTTAAGAAGCATATGCGCAGAACCAGAGAAGACCAGAAAGCGGGCGTGGTAGAACTTGAATCGCCGATACACATCTCAAATTTACAAATTTACTGCAAGAACTGTTCTAAGCCGGCGAGGATAGGCATAAAGACGCCTGAGGCTCCCTCGGCAGCTAAAAAAACTAATAATAAAATAAGGATATGCAAGCGTTGCAAAGAGGCAATTTAATATGAAACCGAAGAATACGCCAAGACTTAAAGAAAAATATATAAATGAAGTAGTGCCAGAGATGATGAAGATGTTCGCATATAAAAATCGTATGCAGGTACCGAAATTATCCAAAGTTACGGTTAGTATGGGGGTAGGCGCAGCAAAAGACGATATCAAGATTTTAGATAAGGCAATGGATGAATTATCCCTGATAACTGGGCAGCGGCCTGTTGTTTGCCGTTCAAAAAAGGCGATTTCTAATTTTAAAATACGAGAAGACCAGGCGATCGGTTGTAAAGTAACTTTACGCGCAGCGTATATGTATGAATTTCTTGACCGGCTCATGAATATCGCCTTGCCGAGAATCAGGGATTTTAGGGGTGTTCCCGGAACATCGTTTGATCAAGACGGTAATTATAGCATGGGTTTAAAGGAGCAGGCAATTTTCCCAGAAATAGATTATGATAAGGCCTCTCAGCGTGTTCAGGGAATGAATATTACCATAATTACTACGGCAAAGACAGGTAATGAATCGCATGAACTTCTTCGTTTGCTGGGTATGCCTTTTAAGGCTAAGGGCGAAGAATAAAAAATAATCATAATTTAAGGAGCAGGAGATAGTGGCTAAAAAATCCTTAATAGCGAAATGCAAGAGACCATCAAAGTTTAGCAGCAGAAAATATAATCGCTGCCCGCTTTGCGGCAGGTCGCGCGCTTATCTGCGCAGGTTTAATCTCTGTAGGATTTGTTTTAGAGAATTGGCTTGGCGGGGCGATATACCGGGCGTTAAAAAGGCAAGCTGGTAAAATAAAAATATTTAACAAAGAACCGTTTTAAATTTTACTTATTGAGCTTTGTGCAGCGAATGGTAAAAATTTCGGGAAAATAAAGCAAAATATTGACTGCCTTAATGCCATTGGTAAAGCAAAAGTCAATAATGTAAACTTAATAAGACGGATACCAGGTGAGGAAATATGAGTAGTAATGATTTAATCGCAAATGTATTGACTATGATCCGTAATGCTATTAGGGCGCACAAAGAAAAAGTAGATGTCCCAGCATCAGGCATAGTAAGATCTTTGCTCGATATTTTGAAAAGAGAAGGGTATATCGAGGATTTTAAACTTTTAGAAGAGCTGAATTCTCGCATGGCGCGCGTATATCTTAAGTTTGATGAAAATGATGAACCGGCGATTAAGGGGCTTAAAAGAATTTCTAAGCAGTCTTTAAGAGTCTATTCTTCCCGGCGTCAGCTGCCCCGCGTTCTTCGAGGGCAGGGCATCGCGGTAATTTCTACTTCTAAGGGAGTGTTAACGGATAAAGAAGCGCGGGAAGCAAGGGTGGGCGGAGAAGTAGTTTGTTATGTTTGGTAAAAAAATATACTCCGCTGCATAAGCCGCGGAGTTAATTCGCGCAGATAATTTACGTCGTTCTTCAAACTCCGTAAATTATGCGCTCATTAAAATGTCTAGAATAGGAAAAATACCGGTAGTGATACCGGAAAAAGTAAAAGTTGAAATAAAGGCAGGCGTTATTTCTGTGGAAGGGTCTAAGGGCAAGCTCACGCAGAAAATCCATCCTGCTATTACTGTTTCCGTAGATAACGGCTGCGTTTTAGTCGCGCGCAAAGATGATTTAAAAATCAATAAATCATTACATGGGCTTAGCCGCGCTTTAATCGCAAATATGATTAAGGGCGTGACTAACGGCTATTCTAAGGAGCTGGATATTATAGGCGTAGGCTATCGCGCCCAGATGGAGGGGGATAATTTAGTCATGCAGTTAGGTTTTAGCCACCCGGTAATATATTCTCCTTCCAAAGAAGTTAAGCTGGAAATAATCAAACAAACTAAAATTATAATAAGCGGACTGGATAAAGCGATAGTAGGACAGGTTGCTGCCGAAATCCGCCGCATAAAACCGCCGGAACCGTATAAAGGCACAGGCATAAAATACACAACAGAACACATCAGAAGAAAGCTTGGCAAGGCGGCAGGGACCAAATAATAAATCCCGCCCTTCCTAAAGCAGTAAATTCAGGAAGAACGGGATAAGCGGTAAATAATAATAGAAGAAAAGGAAGGAAGAGCGTGGTGAATAGTAAAAAAATAAGCAGATATTTTCGCCATTCAAGAATACGTAAACGTATTGCAGGTACGCCTGATCGCCCGCGTTTAAACGTTTATCGCAGTTTAAAAAATTTGTACGCTCAGATAATCGATGATGTAGGTATGCGTACACTTCTATCGGTTTCAACGCAGGATGATGACATAAAGAAAGCTTGTAAATACGGCGGAAACATAAAAGCAGCGGGATTACTGGGGCAAATTTTAGCAAAACGCGCCAAAGAGAAAGGAATTACAAAAGTCGTCTTTGATAGGGGAGGTTATATCTATCACGGCAGAGTTAAGGCTTTGGCAGAGGAAGCAAGAAAGGCAGGTTTGGATTTATAACATGGCAGATTCTATCATGGCGGAAAAACCGCAGGAATTATCGGAAAAAGTTGTTGATATCAGCAGGGTATCTAAGGTTACCAAAGGCGGGAAAAAAATCTGCTTCAGTGCATTGGTAGTTGTAGGAGACGGAAAATCACACGTGGGTGCCGCGCTAGGCAAAGCTAATGAAGTCCCGAGCGCTATACGCAAAGGAATAAGCAAAGCTAAGAAATCTATGGTTAGGATTAATTTGACCGGGACAACAATTCCGCACGAAATTATTGGCCAATTTGGCGCCGCTAAAGTTTTATTAAAGCCGGCTTCCGAAGGAACTGGCGTTATAGCTGCCGGTTCCGTGCGCGCAGTTTGCGAATCCGCGGGCATACGTGATATTTTGACTAAGTGCCTTAAGTCAAATAACCCGGTTAATACCGTCAAGGCTACTCTGGATGGATTAACTAAGTTACGTATAAGAAAAATAAGATAAATTCAAGGAGAATTAATCAAGTGAATCTTAACGAATTAAAACATCCGAGAGGGAGTAAAAAAAGGCGCAAGATTATTGGCAGGGGCGAGAGTTCCGGCCATGGCAAGACTTCAACCAGGGGCCATAAAGGACAGCGTGCGCGCTCAGGCAGGGGGACCATCTTAGGTTTTGAGGGGGGACAAAATCCTTTAATAAGGCGGATACCGAAACGAGGTTTTAATGCTAGGCGTAAAATAGAATATCAAATAGTAAACCTTAATAATTTAAGAAAATTTAGTTCTGAGACGCCTGTTACGCCGGAAATCTTAAAGGCGAAGGGCCTTATAAAAGATGCGGATAAGCTTGTTAAGATACTGGGCAAAGGGGAGATAACCAAGCCGTTGATGATTAAGGCCCATGCTTTCTCCAAAGGCGCAAGAATTTCAATTGAGAAATCTGGCGGAAAAGCAGAATGCTTAAAGGATTAGTCAATTCTTTTAAAATACCGGACTTAAAGCGTAAGATATTCATTACTTTAAGTTTATTGGTTATATACCGGCTTGGTTGTTTTATACCTACTCCAGGCATAAATAGCCAAGCTTTGGCCAACCTTTTTAATAAGTTACAACAGAGTCAGGGTGGTTCGCTCTTTGGCATAATAAACATGTTTTCCGGAGGCGCTATGGAAAAATTAACCATATTTGCCTTAGGGATAATGCCTTACATATCGGCTTCTATCATATTACAGTTACTTACTGCGGTAATTCCTGCTCTTGAAAAAATAGCAAAAGAAGGAAGAGCCGGGCATCAGAAGATTAATCAATATACGCGTTTAGGTACCGTTTTCCTGTCATTGGTGCAATCTTATTTTATTGCCATATGGATAGAAAACGTAGGCAGGTCTGGCCAATTCTTTGAATTTGGCAGAATTGTCACAAGCCCCGGGTGGGCTTTTCGCCTGCTTACTATGATTACTTTGACAAGCGGTACTATTTTTATTATGTGGCTTGGCGAACAAATACAAGAGCGCGGTATCGGCAATGGTATATCATTGATTATTACCGCCGGTATTGTATCACGTATCCCGACGGCATTAAACCAGTTGTGGATTTTGATTTCGCCTTTTTCGCCTCAGGCACGTACGCTTTCACCGTTCACTGTTTTGATCATGGCGGCTTTATTAATCGGGGTTATTTTTGCGGTAACGGCAATAACCCAGGCTCAGCGTAAGATACCGGTTCAGTATGCAAGGCGGGTAGTGGGGAGAAAAATTTACGGCGGCCAGAGCACCTATATACCTTTAAAAGTTGACCAGTCCGGCGTTATAGCGATTATTTTCGCCCAGTCCATCATACTTTTTCCGGCAACAATTGCAGCCTTTATCCCTAATCCGGTATTTCAGCGTTTTGCATCCAGCCTTACACGAGGCAGCGGGTTATACACAGCACTGTTCGCTTTATTAATAGTGTTTTTCTGTTATTTTTACACAGCAATAGTTTTTAACCCGATTGATATATCGGAAAATATGAAAAAATATGGCGGTTTTATTCCGGGCATAAGACCCGGGGTACCGACTGCTGAGTTTTTAGATTTTGTAATGACTCGCTTAACTTTGGCGGGGGCTTTATTTATTGCTTTTATCGCGATATTCCCTGATTTAATAATGGCCTGGCTTAATATTCCCTATCTTGTCGCTTCATTTTTTGGCGGTACGGGCATATTAATTATCGTTGGCGTGATGCTGGATACTCTTCGACAGATTGAATCAAACTTAATTATGCATAATTATGACGGGTTTATGAAGACAGGCCGTTTAAAAGGCAGGCGTTAGATTAAAAATAATGTCCCTCGCCTAAACATCGGGTAAATCTCTGCGATATTTACCCGATAGGCTTCGGGATAATTCGGCCAGATAACTTACGTCGGCTTTGCCTCCGTAAGTTACGGCCTCATTAAATGAATATAGTTTTATTAGGCCCCCCCGGAGCAGGTAAGGGCACTCAGGCGAAATTACTAAGAGAATATTTTGGTCTTTGGCATATCTCGACAGGTGATCTATTAAGAAAATCAATAGCGGATGGCACAAAATTAGGCAGCCAGGCCAAAGAATTTATTGAAAAGGGCGATTTGGTGCCTGATAATTTGGTGGTTGAGCTGCTTAAGGAGCGTCTTGCCCAGCCTGGCATTGAAAAAGGTTTTATTTTAGATGGTTTCCCAAGGAATGATGCGCAAGCAGGGATACTAGATGCGATGCTGAAAAAGCAGGCCATTGTTATAGATTATGTATTATATCTTGAAGCCGATGAGCCCATTATCATTCAACGGCTCTCCGGAAGGCGCGTATGTAAAAATTGCCAGCAGAATTATCATGTTACTAATATGCCTTCGCAGAAAGACGGTATTTGCGATACATGCTCGGGCCTGCTTTATCAGCGTCCGGATGATAGAGAAGAGGCGATAAAAAACAGGTTGCTTGTTTATTTAAGAGATACTAAAGGATTGGTGGATTATTATAAAAAACAGGGCAAGCTTTTAAAAGTAGATGCCAATTTTGACGCGCCTATTGTATTTGACGGGCTAAAAAAAGTTCTTTTATAGAAATGATAGAATTAAAGACCCCGGAGGCCATAGAGAGTATTCGCCGTGCGGGCGCAATAGCGGCGAAAGCGTTTAGGGCCGCCCAGAAGATAGCGGCTCCCGGGATGACCACCGCCGGTATAGATAGTTTGATAAAAGCTATAATACTTGAAAATGGAGGCTCATGCGCGTTTTTAGGTTATCGCTCTTTTCCAGCAGCAACTTGTATATCAGTTAATGAAGAAGTTGTACACGGCATACCTTCCGAAAATAGAATATTAGAAGACGGGGATATCGTTAGTATAGATATAGGCGTAGATTTTGATGGCTATATCGCCGATAGCGCCGTTACTTATCCGGTAGGTAAAATAGGGGCACGTTTACGCAATCTTATACGCGTGGCAAGAAAAGCGTTGCAGGAAGGAATAAAACAGGCCTACGCCGGAAATTTTTTGTCGAATATATCGCATAACATACAGCGGTATGTTGAAACTAACGGTTTTTCGGTAGTGCGCGATTTTGCCGGCCATGGAGTCGGTAGGGCCATACACGAAGAACCGCAAATACCGAATTTCGGAAAACCCAATTGCGGGATAAAGTTGAAAGAAGGCATGGTCCTGGCGATAGAGCCCATGGTTAACATGGGCAGCTGGGAAGTCGAAGTTATGCCGGACGGATGGACGGTACGTACTAAAGATAAATTGCCTTCTGCGCATTTTGAACATACGGTAGTTGTTTTAAATAGCGGCCCGGAGATATTAACCTGTTTATAAGTAATAAGGCGGACTCATTTGAAAGAAGAATTAATCGAAGTTGAAGGGACTATATTAGAATCGTTGCCTAACGCTATGTTTAAGGTAGAGCTTGATAATAAGCATGTTGTTTTGGCGCACGTATCAGGTAAAATAAGAATGCATTTTATCAGGATTCTTCCCGGCGACCGGGTAAAGCTTGAGCTTTCGCCTTACGACTTAAGCCGCGGCAGGATAATCTATAGGTGTAAATAATCATGAAAGTTAAATCATCGGTAAGAAGAATTTGTACTAATTGCAAGATTATTAGACGCAAGAGAATAGTTTATGTCATCTGCACTAATCCTAAGCATAAGCAAAAACAGGGATAAGTTTAGTTGATAGCCCATAGGCAATAGTCTATAACATAAAAACTATAAAACTACAATGCGCCAGGCTAAAGCCCGGGCGTTATTATAGACAAAGAACAAAGCGAGGTTAAAGTGCCAAGAATTTTAGGTGTAGATATTCCAAAAGAAAAAAAGATAGAAGCCGCGCTTCCTTATCTTTATGGTATTGGGAAGGTTAGCGCAAGTAAAATCCTTAAAGCGGCAGAGATTGATCCGAATAGACGCGCTAAAACACTCACCGACGAAGAAATTTCCAAGATTGTCGCAGTTATACAGCGAGGATATAAAATAGAGGGTGATCTTAGGCGTGAAGTTTCACAGAATATAAAACGGCTTATGGATATCGGCTCTTATCGCGGCCTGCGCCATAAAAGGAGCTTGCCTGTGCATGGGCAGCGTACGCGCACAAATTCCCGCACCAGAAAGGGTCCCAGGCGTAATGTGGGAGCTATAAAAGCCAAGGCAGAAAAATAAATCAATTCGAGCACAAGAGCAAACTTAAGGGGTGAAATAAATGAGCGCGCAACCGACACGCAAGCTTTCAAAGAAAAAGAAAAAAAATCTTAATATTACAAGCGCAGTCGCACACATACAGGCATCTTTTAACAATACTATTGTAACGATTGCCGATAAAGATGGCAATACTATTGCCTGGTCTGCTCCCGGGGCAGTGGGCTTTAGCGGATCGAAAAAATCTACGCCTTTTGCCGCACAGATCGCTGCTTCCGATGCGGCCAAAAAAGCAAAGGATTTAGGCATTAAAGAGATAGACGTTTATGTCAAGGGGCCTGGCGCGGGGCGTGAATCCGCGATTAGGGCTATACAGGCAGCCGGGCTTACAGTTAAGTTAATAAAAGATGTTACTCCTGTCCCCCATAATGGCTGCCGGGCTAGTAAAAAGAGAAGAGTGTAAGGAGGTTTGATGGCTAGAAATTTAGATGCTTCTTGTAGGCTTTGCCGTAGAGAAGGCATGAAGCTTTTTTTAAAAGGCATCCGCTGCATAGGAGATAAATGTGGTTTTACCAGAAGAGGTTATGCTCCAGGGCAGCATGGTAAACTTTCCCGTAAATTGTCCAATTATGGTTTACAGCTTAGAGAAAAGCAAAAAGTAAAACGGATGTACGGTATCCTGGAGAGGCAATTCAGGCGTTATTTTACTATGGCGTCTAAAACCAAAGGTGTAACTGGAAAGGTTCTTATTCAGCTTTTGGAAAGAAGAATAGATAATGTTTTGCTGCGTGCAGGTTTTGCGGCTTCTCATGCTCAGGCGCGCCAGATAGTGCGTCATGGGCATGTTTATGTGAATAACCGCCGGATAAATATACCTTCTTACCTGGTAGAGAACACTGGCTTAATTGAGATAAGAGCCAAGGAGAAACCAATAAAAAACATAAGGGAAACAATAGAATTAACCAAGGATTGGCCTAAGCCTAGTTGGCTCGATATCGATAACCAGAATTTAAAACTTAAAGTATTGCGTTTTCCGGAAAAAGAAGATTTACAATTACCTGTCCAGGAGCAGTTAATTGTAGAGTTGTATTCTAAATAAAATGCGGAATGTAGGGTGCAAAATCTAATTTTACATTATACATTCTAAATTTTAAATTTATATAGGGAGGTTTAAATGGGGATAAAGTGGCGGGATTTCCAGATGCCAAAGAGATTAGAATGCGATGAATCAAGTTATACGTCTACCTATGGTAAGTTTATAGCCGAGCCTTTTGAGCGTGGCTATGGAGTTACTCTGGGCAATTCGTTGCGGCGGGTACTATTATCTTCTATTGAAGGTAGCGCTGTTGCAGTTGTAAAAATTGAGGGAGCCGCTCATGAATTTTCCACAATTAGCGGAGTTGTGGACGATTTAACCGATATAATCGTCAATATCAAAAAGATTATTATACGTTCTTACGCCAAGACTCCAAAATCCATCTTTATAAAGGCGAATAAGAAAGGGGAAATCAAGGCCTCCGATATAATAACTGACGAGACCATCGAAATATTAAATCCGGACCTGCACATTGCGACCCTCACGCAGGATGTTAAATTCAATGTTGAAATGGTTGTTGCCCGCGGACGCGGTTATGTTCCTGCGGAAGCCAATAAAAAAGAAGGCCAGGAAATAGGCGCGATCGCCGTTGATTCCGTTTTTAGCCCCGTAAAGAATGTTAATTTTCAGGTAGAGAGCACGCGCGTTGGCCAGAGGACGGATTACGATAAGCTAATTATAGAAATAACTACCAACGGAACCATTAACCCGAAAGATGCCCTCTTGTACGCTTCCAATATACTTCAGCGGCATTTAGATGTCTATGTTAATTTTGGCCAGCTCCCCGAAGAGGAAGAAGAGGAAGAGCTTTTAGCTCCGGAGGATGCTGCTTTATACGACAAGCTAAGGCTGCCTATTTCGGAAGTAGAGCTTTCCGTGCGCAGTTCCAATTGTCTTAGAGAGGCAAATATAAAGACGATAGGAGAGTTGGTCAACAAGACTGAGGTTGATCTTTTGGGTTTACGTAATTTTGGCAAAAAATCTTTGACAGAAATCAAGGAAATGGTGGTGTCGATGGGTTTAAGCTTCGGCATGGATGTAGACTTGAAAAAGTTAAAGGATTCAAAATAGGAGATAGGAATTTAGAGATGCGCCATAGAATAAAGAAGTCACGATTATCGCTCTCAATAAGCAAACGCAAGGCACTGATAAAAGCTTTAGCGAAATCAGTAATAATAAAAGGAAAGATTAATACTACGAAAGAACGCGCGAAAAATGTGCGGGGCCTGGTAGAACAGTTAATTTCTCTGGGCAAGGAAGGTAGTTTATCTTCCCGGAGGAACGCTTACCGCACATTGCAGAATCATGCGCTCGTGGCGAAACTTTTTAATGAAATCGCCCCTCGTTTTAATAATCGCGCAGGAGGATATACGAGAATTGTTCTTTCTTCAAGGCGCAGGGGCGATGGTGTCGGCATGTGTTTTCTGGAATTGACAGAGATGGGCGTAATTAAAAAAGAGCCCTTGGTTAAGCTTGAGGCAAAAAAGAAGAAACAGCAGATAAAAGCCGATTTAGCCGTTCCGAAAAAAGAAGAGTTAGCCAAGAAGGCTCCGGAGCAAAAAGCTAAGGCGCCGGTTGAAGAGAAGCCGCATGCTGCGCCCGAGGAGAATAAAAAGCACATAGAGAAGGAAGCGGATAAAAAACCGCAAAAGAAATTCTTGGGTGGGTTACGAAAGCTTTTCAAGAAAGAAAGAGATTCTCTTTAGGCAGAATTGTTTATTTTTATTTCGTTTCGCTAAGGCTTCGCAGTAATATTCTTGGTCAGAATAATTATTCCTAAGTAAAAAATGCATTTTATCGCTTTTTACTCGGGAGAATAATATATAGAATATCATTATTGCTTGATACTTGTTTTGCTCACAGCATAATATGGCATATCTTTCCAAGAGAAGTCAGCAAATAAATCCTTCCTCTACTCTTTCTATTACAGCCCGCGCAAAAAAAATGCGTCAGGAACATATCGATGTGGTAAGCTTTGCTGCCGGCGAGCCTGATTTTGACACCCCGGATCAAATCAAGCAGGCGGCTATAGATGCGATAAAAAGCGGTTTTACAAAATATACCCCTTCTTCCGGGATTTTTGAGCTTAAGAGCGCAATCCAGAAAAAATTCCGCCTGGATAATAATCTAAATTACGATATTGATCAAATAGTAGTTTCCAACGGCGCAAAACATTCTCTTTTTAATCTTATGCAGGCTTTGATCGCAGAGGGCGATGAAGTTATCGTCCCGTCTCCCTATTGGGTAAGTTACGTGGAGATGGTTAAATTCTGCGGCGGCGTTCCGGCTATCGTCAAGACAAATAAGTCCTGTTCTTTTAAGTTGGACGGAGATTCTTTGAAAAAGAGCATTACTAAAAAGACAAAAGCCCTCATTTTAAATTCTCCGTCTAATCCCGTAGGTTATACTTACGCCAGAAATGAATTGGAAGATATAGCGGAGGTGTGCATCAAGAATAAGCTATTTGTTATAAGCGATGAGATATATGAAAAATTGATTTATGAAAATGGCAGGCATATATCTATCGCAAGCATAAACGACGATATTTATAAAAGAACATTTGTTGTAAATGGCGTATCTAAGGCTTATTCTATGACCGGCTGGCGCATCGGATATATGGCAGGGGATAAAACGGCGGTGGAGGCAATCTCTAAAATTCAGGACCATTCAACTTCAAACCCTTGTTCTATTTCACAGAAAGCAGCGCTTGCGGCTCTTTCTTTGGACAGCTCTGTTGTTGATGTGATGCGTAAAGAATTTGAATCCAGGCGTGATTATATGCTTGTTTTGCTTGATGAGGCAGGTATGGAATATATAAAGCCGCAGGGGGCATTCTATGTATTTTGCGATATATCAAAAACCGGCCTGAATTCATTTGATTTTTCCAGCAGGTTCTTAACAGAAAAGCATGTCGCCTCTATTCCCGGCAGTGCTTTTGGAGACGATGGGTATGTGCGCTTTAGTTTTGCCACAAGTAAAGAGCAGATTGAAAAAGGAATAAAACGGCTTAGGGAATTTTTGGATCTGTTGATTTAGCCTGGTTAAGCAACTGATAAAACTGTAACGAGATTTAAATTATGAATAAAACAATTATTGAAAAAATATTAAGCGCGCATTCCGGCCAGGATTTAAAAGCAGGCGATTTTGCCGTATGTAATGTTGATTATTGCTTTGGCCAGGATGGCACAAGTAGTATTATAATTGACCGGATAAGGGAGTTGGGGGTGAAGCGGCTGGCAAATAAGGATAAATTTTCTATGGTTATTGACCATAGTTCGCCAAGCCCGAATATGGGGGTCTCCAAGGTGCATAAAAAAATGCGCGATTTTGCTAATGAATTCGGCTTAAATCTTTATGATATCGGCTGCGGAGTTTGCCATGAAGTTATTCCTTTCTCCGGGAAGATACTGCCAGGGGATTTGGTTTTAGGAGCAGATTCGCACACGTGTACCTATGGTGCTATAGGAGTTGCTTCTACCGGAGTGGGTTCTACTGATTTGGCCATAGCTTTAGCCAGCGGGAAAAATTGGTTTCGCGTGCCTGAGACGATAAAAATAGAACTAAGCGGCAAATTGCCTAAATCTGTTTTTGCTAAAGATATTATACTTTATATTATAGGCGATTTAACTGCTAATGGCGCCACTTACAAAGCTGTGGAATTTTACGGAGAGGCGATTGACAGCCTTGATCTTGACGGGCGCTTTACTATGAGCAATATGGTTGTAGAAATGGGCGCAAAATGCGCTTTCTTCCCCGTGGATAAGAAAGTGCTGGATTGGCTGAAATTAAAGAACAGCGGGCGTAATCCGGTTATATACAAAGCAGACGCAGGCGCGCGGTATTCTTTCGTTAAAAGATATGATGTTTCCGGCATGACTCCGCAGGTGGCTAAGCCGCATACCGTAGATAATGTTTTTCCGGTCGCTGATGTCGCAGGTACGCACATAGACGAAGCTTTTTTAGGAACTTGTACTAACGGCAGGCTTGCAGATTTAAAAATTGGTGCTAAAATATTAAAGGACAATAAAATTAACCCGGATGTTAAGTTTATAGTGGCTCCAGCGTCAAAAGAGATTTATCTGAAAGCTTTAAAACTAGGCTTAATCAAAATTTTTATTAATGCGAATGCCGCGGTGATTAGCCCCGGTTGCGGGCCTTGCGTGGGAACGCATATGGGGGTGCCGTCAGATAATGAAACGGTTATATCAACGGCCAACAGGAATTTTAAAGGCAGAATGGGCAATCCTGATGCGGAGATTTATCTTGCATCTCCGGCTACGGTTTGCGCATCTGCTATTAACGGCAAGATTACTGACCCTGGTATCTATTTGGAAAAATAGCGGTTTAATTCACGCTTATCCGCCTACGGCGGATGTGTTTAGCAATTTGAAAACTGTATCCCTTGTCCAAACACTTGTAAATTTATTCTAAATTTACTGCTTGGGCCCATCCTTTAAAGGTATCAGGATGGCCTACCCTTGTGGGTAGGTTTCGGGATTTCAGCCGAAGGCTGATTCGCCTACGGCGAAAATTCGCGCATATCTCGCCATAGGCGGATATGCTCATTAAGGAGCTGAAATGCTGGATTTAAGATCATTATTGATGCTGACTATTGAAAAAAAAGCTTCGGATCTGCACCTTACGGTGGATGCGCCTCCGATATTACGTATCGACGGCCATCTGGTTAATATAGACCACCCTAAACTTAACAAAGAAGATACTAAAAAATTAATTTATAGCATGCTTACCGAATCACAAAAAGAGGCCTTTGAAAAAGATTTAGAGCTTGATCTTTCTTTAGCCTTGCCCGGACTGGATAGATTTCGCGTGAATGTGCATATTCAGCGGGGCTCTGTTGAGGCCGCTTTTAGGCGAATACCTTTATTAATTCCCGATATAGCGGATTTAGGGCTTCCGAAAATAGTATTGGATCTGGCCCGTAAATCCAATGGTTTAGTCTTGGTAACCGGGCCGACAGGCGTGGGAAAGACAACAACCCTTGCTTCTATTGTAAACCTGATAAATAGCGAAAGGTCTTGCATAATAGTCTGTATTGAAGATCCGATAGAATTTATCCATTCCAATAAGAAAAGCATTATTAAGCAGAGAGAAGTTTTTTCCGATACGCGGTCTTTTGCCGAAGCCTTGCGTCATGCGCTTAGGCAGGATCCGGACGTTATAATAGTTGGAGAGATGCGTGATTTGGAAACCATATCTACGGCTCTTACGGCCGCAGAAACAGGCCATTTGGTTCTAGCGACATTGCATACGCCTGATGCGCCGCAGACTATACAGAGAATCATTGATGTTTTCCCTCCTCATCAACAGCAGCAGGTACGGCTCCAGTTGTCGGATTGCCTGCAGGGCGTAGTTTCACAATTACTTTTACCTAAAGCATCAGGAGAAGGCCGGGTATTGGCTTGCGAGGTAATGGTAGGCACCTCCGGAATCCGTAATCTTATACGCGAGCAGGAGGTAGAACAGATACCTACGTTGATTCAAACAGGAGCCCAGCACGGCATGAGAACCATGGATAAGTCGTTAAAGGAATTATATAAAGCTGGCATAGTTTCCTATGAGGCGGTATTGGCTAAAGTAAAGAATCCGCATGATTTTAAAAATCTCTAAATTATGAACCCCGCCCTTCCTAAAGGATTCGGGGGTAGAACAGAAAGGAAGAGCGGGGGTGAAACTTAAAGGCAAGGCAATAAAATTAGGTAATGATATAAATACGGATTTAATTATTTCCGGCAGATATAAATTTTCCATAACCGACATGAAAGAGCTTGCTAAATATATTTTTGAAGATCTTGATCCGGGTTTTGTCAAAAAAGTAAGGCCTAATGAATCTATCATAGTCGCAGGAGAAAATTTTGGTATGGGCTCTTCGCGGGAACAGGCACCGCTGGTAATAAAAGAAGCGGGAATTTTGGCGGTTGTGGCCAAGAGCTTTGCCCGCATATTTTACCGCAATGCTTTTAATATCGGCTTAAATCTTATAGAAGCCGATACGGATAAAATAGATGAAAACGATAATATAGAGATAGATCTTGATCGTGCTATAATAAATAATGAGACTAGAGGAGAAAAAATAAAAATTCTTCCCATCCCCAAGGTATTGCAAACATTATTGGCAGACGGAGGGTTGGTAAATCATTTCAAAAAAAATAACGGTTTGAGATTGTGATATATTTTTTATACTTATTGTAAACTAATATATATAATAAAGTTTACATTGTTTAATATGAAAATATATAATATGCTAAACGGGCTAAAAAATAAGGTGTTAAAAGGCGAAAATTTAAGTTTCCAGGAAGCAGAACAGCTTTATTCGCTGCCTGAAGAATATTTAACCGATATTCTATCCGCTTCTTCTAAAATCAGGACTAAATATAGGCATGATGCTGTGAGTTTATGCGCCATTACTAACGCGCGTTCCGGGATGTGCCCTGAGGATTGCGCTTTTTGCGCGCAGTCCGGGTACCACAATACCAGCATATCTACTTATCCCTTAATCTCTAAAGATGAGATGTTGAATAGGGCAGGTGATACTTTTAGGCAAGGGACCAATAGGTTCTGCATCGTAACAAGCGGCAGGGGGATAAATAATGATGAGCTTTCAGTAATTTGTGAAGCTATAGGCGAGATCAAGAGGCTCTATCCAAATCTAAAAATTGATGCTTCTTTGGGCATATTATCGGAAAAAGACGCTTCAAAATTAAAAAAATGCGGTTTAGACAGATACAATCACAATTTGGAAAGCGCGGAAAGTTATTTTTCTAAAATATGCACTACTCATACCTATGCCGATAGGCTAAGAACTGCAAAGATTATAAAAAAAGCCGGTATAGAACTTTGCTGCGGAGGTATAATAGGCCTTGGAGAGACGGATAGGCAGAGGATTGAATTTGCCTTTGCGCTTAAGGATTTGGATATTGATAGCCTTCCCTTAAATTTTTTAAATCCCATAGCCAATACTCAGATGATGAACTTTTTACCGCTTAGGCCGCTATCCATCCTTAAGACTATTGCCTTATTCCGTTTTATACTTCCTACCAAGGAGATAAGAATTTGCGGAGGAAGGCAGGTTAATCTGCGTAATCTCCAGCCTCTTATTTTTATGGCAGGAGCTGATGCGATTATTATCGGGAATTATTTGACTACCCCCGGGAGCAGGCCTCAGGATGATATCCAGATGATTCAAGATCTAGGGCTTAGAGTAATCAGCCGGGGTTAGGATAGAGCAAGCCCGTATCATATTTTGGTTTGGGTCAGCTAAGAAACCGAAGCCGGCCAGGCGAGCCCAACCGTAAAAATTATTCTCTAATCATAGCTTATAGACACTACCGATCACTAGTTATGGACTTCCTTCAAGACGAATTAATAAAATTGAAGCATGATAGCTTATTGAGGGAATTAAAGTTAGTGCAAGGCCCTCAGGAAGCAAAAATTACCATAGATGGCAGATTTTTTATTAATCTCTCCTCAAATAATTATTTAGGCCTTTGCAATGATGCCCGCTTAAAGAACCATGCTATTGAGGCAATAAATAAATACGGCCTGGGGGTGGGTGCCTCTCGGCTGGTTTGCGGCAGCATGATGCTGCATAATGAGCTTGAGAAAAGAATAGCCTCGTTTAAAGGGTTTGAGTCAGCATTGGTATTTAATAGCGGTTATTCTGCCAATTTAAGCTTGATTCCCGCTTTAGCCGGAAGAGATGACGTTGTTTTCTCCGATAGATTAAATCATGCCTCGATTATTGATGCGGTTATTTTATCCAGGGCAAAATTATGGCGTTATCCGCATGTGGATATGCAGGCCTTGGAGAGTTTTTTAAAACGCGCTAAGCGTTTTAGAAGGCGTATTATTGCTACGGATAGCGTATTTAGCATGGATGGAGACCTGGCGCCTTTAGATAAAATAGTGGATTTGGCAGAGCGTTATGATGCCTATGTATTTATTGATGAGGCCCACGCCACAGGTGTTATTGGTAAAAGCGGCAGGGGGGCTATTGAGCATTTTGTCATAGACAGCAGGCGCCTTATAGAGATGGGTACTTTAAGTAAGGCGCTGGGTAGTTTTGGCGCCTATATTTGCGGCAGTTCATCTTTGATTGATTATCTGGTGAATAAAGCAAGGGGTTTTATCTATACAACAGCGCTCCCGGTATCCTTATGTGCCGCATCTCTGGCCGCTTTAGATATCGTCGAAAACGATGCTTATTCTCTAAATCAACTGCGGGATAATATAGTTTTTTTTAGACAGTCTTTAAGATCCCGGGGCGTTAAAATAAGCGACGATCTGACTCCGATTATTCCTTTGTTGGTAGGTGATGCGAAAAAAGCGCTGGAGTTTAGCGAGCGTTTATTTGAACAGGGGATTTTTGTGCAGGCGATACGTCCGCCGACTGTCCCGGAGGGGACCTCCCGGCTGCGTATTACATTGACTGCTGCGCATACAAAGCGTGATTTAAAATTTTGTCTGGATAAAATTCTAACCACAGCTAAAAAATTTGGCATAATTACCAGTGTTTAAAAATATCATTTTTTTACCCGGATGGAGTTTTAAAGCGGGGATCTGGCAAAGGCAAAAAGAATATTTTTTTAAGTGCGGCACTAATGTTTTATTATGTGATTTAGAAAAGCTTAAAGATTGCCTTGATAGCATAGATATTAGCAGGACTGTATTTATTGCCTGGTCTTTAGGATGGTTTAAGCTGGTTGATTATTTATCGGCGAAAAAGCAAATGCCATCTGCCTTAATCGGAGTAGCTCCCGCTTTATGTTTTCAAAAACCGTTAGTACGGCGTATCATACAAAGTTTTAAGAAAGATCCGGATGCCCTATTGAGCAGTTTTGACGGCTGGATATTTAGCCCGAAAGAAAAAATATCCGCGGAATTTTTCCGGCAATGCGATTTTTTAAAAAAGAATCGGCAAGATGATAACGAGGAATTATTGAAATACCTTTTTTTCCTTAAGGATATAGACCTTTCCGGATGTTTCGATGGATTCACTGCGCCGGTTCTCTTAATTTCGGGTAAAGAAGATATTATATGTCTATCTAAAGAGGCGCGCATGCTGAGGGAGCACATACCTCATGCGGTAATCGAAGAGATGGATGCCGGGCATTTACCCTTTTTGACTAATTCTGAGGCATTTAACGCGGCTATCCATAATTTCATAAATAATTTATCTGACAGCGAAGAATAATTTTTCTACGCAAGCTCCGCAGCATAAACATTGAAAAATTATCGAAGAGAATTTTTCAATATTCCGCGGGGTTAATCCGTTCTCACTGACTCGTTTTGCTTTGCAAAAGCGAATCATCGGGAACTCATTAAAATAATTATGCGAGCTGATAACGGAATACGCAGGGTATTTTCCAAAGCCGCCGCGGATTACGACAAGAATGCTTTTATACAGCAGCGTATATGCCGGGAGTTTATCGATAGCCAATTTTTTAAAGGCGCCAGCTTCGGCATGGCCTTAGATGTAGGGACAGGCACAGCCGGCATGATAAATGAGATATCGCGTAATTTTCCGGGATCAAGAATTATAGGCTTGGATTTTGCCTTAGGCATGCTGAAAGAAGCAAAAACGAATGGCGTGAAATTATTGGTGCAGGCTGATGGGCAGCATTTTCCTTTTACTGGAAGCGCTTTTGATTTGATAGTCTCAAACCTTGCATATCAATGGATAGTTGACCTGGATGGCGCTTTCAGTGAAGCTATGCGAATTCTAAAGCCCAACGGTTTATTCTGTATTTCTCTTTTTGGCAAAACGACCCTTTGGCAGCTCCGTGAATGCATTAGTAAAGTAAAAAACACCGCATTTATAAAAACACTTCCCTCCGAGGAGGAAATCCGTAATAAATTAGAGAGAGCAGGATTTGGCGCTATAGATACGGCGGCCAGCGTAGAAAATGAGCAATTTTACGATATTTTCGAGCTCTTGCGTTGGCTCAAGATTTTAGGAGTAAATAAGGCAGGTTTAAAATTTTCTGCTCTTGAGGCAAGGGGATTATTGAAATTGGCAGGTAAGCTCTATATGGAAAAATTTAAAACAGGCGATAAAATAAGCGCCTCTTTTGAAAAAATATTCGTTAGAGCGGTAAAACCCGATAGATGATTATGGCAAAAGGAATCTTTATTACGGCAGTCGGTACAGATATAGGAAAGACTACCGTAAGCTGTATTTTAATAAAGCTGCTTAAGAAACGCGGCATTGATTGCGGAGTGATGAAACCTGTGCAATGCGCGGGGAATGACGCAGAAATATTGATGCGCGCTTCCTGCGTTAAAGACGGGAAGGTGTTGGTTAATCCATTTTTTTTAAAGCATTCCTACGCTCCCCTTTTGGCATTCAAGAAAGAAGGAATAAAGTTTAGGAAAAAAATCGTACTTGATAGTTTTGAGAAGTTGTCTAATCTTCACCAATTCATGCTGGTTGAGGGAGCGGGCGGACTTTTAGTTCCGTTAACAAAAGATTATTTTATTTCTGATCTGGCGGCTGATTTGGGCCTGCCTCTAGTTATTGTTGCAGATGTTGGCTTAGGGGCCATAAACCATACTCTGCTTACCATTGAGCATGCAAAGAATAAGGGGCTCAAAATAGCGGGGTTAATATTTAACACCCGGGGCCCGAGGCCCGGCGTTGTCGAAAGCACGAATCCCGGGATAATCAAAAGTATTTCTAATATTCCCGTGCTGGGAGTAGTTCCCCATAATAATTTTAGAAACATAAAGATCATGCTGGATGGGATTATAAATGCGTAAAAATTTAACTCAACTGGATAAAAAATATGTTTGGCACCCATTTACCCAGATGCGCGATTGGTTGAGGGAAGATCCTTTGATTGTCAAGGAAGGCAGGGGGGTGTATTTAAAAGATATGCATGGCCGATGGTTCATAGACGGCGTTTCTTCTTTATGGGTTAATGTGCATGGTCACAGAAACAAAGAAATAGATTCGGCAGTAAAAAAGCAGCTTGGGAAAATCGCGCATTCAACTTTTTTAGGCTTAAGCCATGAGAAAGCTATTTTACTTGCCAGGCAATTAATCGGCATAGTGCCTCCTGGCTTAAATAAGGTATTCTATTCTGATAATGGCTCGACCAGCGTTGAGATAGCGCTTAAAATGTGTTTTCAATATTGGCGCCATAAGGGTATGGCCGGTAAAACAAAATTTATATATTTTAATAATTCATATCACGGTGACACCGTAGGTTCCGTGAGCGTGGGAGGGATTAATTTGTTTCATAATATATACAAGCCGCTATTGTTTGGCTCTTACATGGCTGGTTTTTGTGAAAAAAAATTGGAAACCCTCTTAAAAAGGCATCATAAAAAAATCGCCGCTTTGATTATTGAACCATTGATACAAGGGGCAGGCGGGATGCTGCTTTGTCCTAGCGGTTTTTTAAAAAAGGCAAGACTGCTTTGCAGCCGTTATGATATATTGTTTATAGCTGATGAAGTGGCTACTGGATTCGGCAGGACCGGAAAAATGTTTGCTTGTGAGCATGAGAAGGTTAGGCCGGATGTGATGTGCTTAGGTAAAGGCATTACGGGGGGCTACTTGCCTTTAGCCGCAACCATTACCAGCGATAAGATATACAGGGCTTTTTTAGGATATTACGGCCATAAAAAGACATTTTTTCATGGGCATAGTTATACTGCCAATCCTTTGGCTTGCAGTGCCGCTTTGGCAAATCTTAAGATATTCAAAAAAGAGAAAACTTTACAGAAGCTCAAGCCAAAAATTAACTATCTAAAAATTCAACTTAAGGTTTTTCAAGGACTTAAGAACGTAAAAGAGGTGCGGCAATTGGGTTTTATGGTGGGTATTGAATTAATAAAGAATAAAAAAGCCGGTACGCCTTATCATTGGGAAGAAAGAATAGGCCTAAAGGTTGTAAACGAAGCAAGAAAACGGGGGGCAATACTAAGGCCGTTAGGTAATGTAATTGTGCTTATGCCGGCGCTAAATATTTCCATGAATACGCTTAAAAAATTACTGAAAATTACTTATCAGTCAATTGTGTCCGCTACAGGTAATGTCAAATAAATTGTGTAAATTGTTCTAAAGGCTTCTCTTGCCATTTGGAGTTTAGACGGTTAAAAATCGCGTAAATAATACGTGATACGCTGTCGTAATTAGTAAAACAACCCATCGGCCTAGTCCTACGCCTGACTTCGCGGAATGAGCGCTCGATGATGTTGGTAGTGCGAATCTGCCGGCGGATAAAAGCACGGTATTGTTCTTTAATAGGAATAGTCAAGAAGGCTAAAAGCTCGTCTATGTCGCGCTCAAGGCAATTAACCGCCTCAGGCGCGATGCCTTTCCAATGATTCCTTAATGTTTTGAAGGCGGCTACGGCCTTTCTATGAGTAGAGGCGTTATAAATCTTGCGCGCCTCCGCCTTAAAAGGTTTGATATCCGTTTTTTTAAGGCGCTTGGTGGCATTACGCAGTTTATGCACCCAGCAGCGTTGATGCAGGGCATGCGGATAGACAAGTTCAATCGCGGCTATAAAGCCTTTGGAGCCGTCGGTAATAATCATCTTGAGGTTTTTGCCTTCAAGCCCGCGCTTAAATAAATCATTAAGGAAGCTTTCACAGGCAGAAGCAGACTCGGCATTGGCGATTCTAAAGGCGACAAGTTCCTTTTTGCCGAAGACGGTTATTCCATAAGCCACAAGGACAAGTATTTTCTTTGCCTTAAGCGAGCCTTTGACCGAGATAGTAATGCCGTCTAAAAACAAGAACTGGTATTCATCGAGCAGTTTACGTTGATGGAATTCTTTAACCATGGGGTTCAAGCGTTTGGTAATTCTGGATACTGCCGAAGCCGAAAGAGTGGTGTTGAGCAGCGGTTTTAATGCTTCCGCGACATCCCTGGTAGATATCCCGCGCAGGAATACATTACAGACGACATCATTAACGGATTGTTGCCGTCTTTGATAACGTTCAAAAACAGATGGCCTGAATAATCCCTGCCTTGAGCGGGGAATGGCAATTTGTTCAACCGGGCCGAAAGTAGTATCAAGATTGCGATGATAATATCCGTTACGGTAATCTAAGCGGCTTGATTTATTAGTTCTTTGATAAGGCTGTGTCTGCATGTATTGGATCATTTCCTCATCGAGGCTGACTTCAATAACGCCCTTAACCATACGGCGCAGGTACTGATTAATGTCAACCCAAAAGTCTTTCTCCTGCGTGCATTGAAAAAACTCATTGACTCTTGCCCATCGGCGCCGTAAACTATGTTCTGTAACAACGTATTGCATGGCGTATCCTTTCTGGTTAGGCAGACATTGGCGTGTCCGGCCTGGGTTAATAATGTTCCAAACAGAAAGATACGCCTTTTTATTAATGCTGTAAAGCTAATTTACACACAATTGAGTATACTACCTCCGCTACATCACCAATTGACAAATCTGATTTGATATGTTATACTTATATTCCAGCCACAGAAAAGAGCCATGATGCGCATATTAATCATAGGCATAGCGTGGTACCAAAATAATTTAAATACATAAAAGGCAGTTTTCTATTCAAGTTAGAAAACTGCCTTTGTTTTTGATTCCGCTATTAAAAAAATGGGTAAAAATTTAGAGAAAAAAACAAAGGTTTTTAAAAGTCATAAAACCGGCATAGCCATGTTTATGAATAGGGAAAAATCAATAGGCAAAATGGTGGGTAAGCTTTTATACGATTCAAACATGGGGGCTGTCATAATAAATCCCCGGATGGAGTTGGTTTGGTTTAATAAAGTTTTTGAAGAGGGGTTCCCCCAGGTCAAATTAAAGGCTAATCCTGTCTGTTATAAGTTATTATTTTCTAAGTCTAGGAAAAATATTTGCGATAATTGCCCGGCCATAAAAACTTTTAAAACAGGAAAGGTTTCTTTTTCCGAAACAGGAGTTTGCAGCGATGGCAAGATATACAATCTTACCTCAACGCCCAAGAAGGATAAATCCGGCAAGGTCATTTATGTAATAGAGACAATGCAGGATATTACGGCACGCAAAGCGGAGGAAAATAAAATCCTTCATCAAAAGGAATTTTTATACAGTGCCATAGAATCGCTTTCTCATCCGTTTTATGTGGTGGATGCCAAAGATTATACTATTAAATTAGCCAATTCCACAGCGCAGCTTGGAGAACTAAGCCCTAAGTCTACTTGTTACGGCATAACACATAAAAGCGGGCGGCCATGTTTTAAAGACGGATATCCCTGCACATTGCAGGAAGTTAAGAAGACAAAAAAACCGGTGGTGGTTGAGCATGTGCATTACGATAAGAAAGGCGAGGCAAGGCATGTTGAAGTGCATGCCTATCCAATATTTGACAAAAAAGGAAAGGTTATGCAGATTATTGAATATTGCCTTGACATAACGAAACAGAAGAAGGCTCAGGAGGCGCTGAATTTATCCGAAAAGAAATACCGCGACCTTACCGAAAATGCCATAGTCGGGATATACAAAACGAATTTAAAGGGAGATATTTTATACGCGAACAAGGCGCTGGCGGATATATTCGATTTTATGCCTTTGGAAAAAATAATGCATTTTAATATGGCCGGGTTTTATAAAAGCAGAAATGATTATGAGGCTTTTATTCAGCTGCTTAAAATGAAAGGCAAGGTTGAAGGCTTGGAGTTGGAAATTTTAACCGAGGCAAAAATAATCAAGCATATTCTTGTTGATGCGCTTCTTGAAGACGATGAGATCTCCGGGATGGTTATGGATATTACCCGCAGAAAACACGCTGAAAGAGCTTTGCGTGAATCAGAGGCCAATTATAGCGATATTTTTAATTTCGCTAATGATATTATCGTTATTTATGATATTAAGTCCGCCAAAGTAGTAAACGCTAATAAAAAGATGCTGGATATTTTCGCCTATTCTGAGCTGGAAATAAAAAAAATGGATATCTGCGATTTGAGCCTGGGTTATCCGCCTTATTCCAAAAAAGAACTTTACAATTTTGTTGCTGAAGCAATAGACGGTAAGCCACAAGTGTTTGAATGGCGCTGCAAGACTAAAGAGGCAGGCCTGTTTTGGGCGGAAATCAGCCTTAAGCACATCGTCCTTAATCAAAGGCAAAGTATATTGGCCATTATAAGAGATATATCCGAAAGAAAAAAATCAGAAGGCATGCTCCATGAAAGCAGCAGGCGTTACCATGCCTTATTCGAAGATTCTCCTGTTGCTTTATTGGAGGAGGATTTCTCTAATATAAAAATATTTATAGATCTTCTAAAGAAAAAGGGGATTGTTGATTTCCGCGCATATTTTGAAGCTAATCCGGATGCCATTACTGATTGCATGTCTATGGTTAAGATTTTGGATGCCAATAAATCAGCGCTGACTCTATTTGAGGCTGATGATAAAAACACCCTAATTTCAAACCCGAAAATGACGCTGGCTGAAGAATCATTGACCATGTTTAAAGAAGAGCTGATTGCCATAGGTGAGGGTAAGTCTGTTTTTGATTGCGAATTGATTGTCTTTACGCTCAAAGGTAATAAGATAGATGTTTATGTTAAATGGTCAGTTCCTCCTATCTATGAACAGACATTAGCCAAGACATTGGTATCATTTGTTAATATAACAGAGCGTAAACATACAGAAAGAAAACTTAAAGAGATAAATAAGGAATTGATAAAATCAAGCAGGCGGCTGAATGAATTGGTATTGAGAGATTACCATACGGGAGTATATAACCATCGTTACCTTGCGGAAGTAATTGAGACGGAATTTGTCAGGGCTAACCGTTATACGCAGTCGCTTTCCGTAATAATGCTGGATATAGATTATTTTAAATCCATAAATAAAGTCTATGGGCATGAATTTGGCGATTTGGTATTGAAACAATTTGCGCGCCAGCTTAAGCGTATGGTGCGGCGCTATGATATCATTATAAGGTTCGGCGGAGAAGAATTTGTTATTATATGCCCCGGCATAGATGTATCGTCGGCTATTAATTTGTCGCAAAGGCTATCGGATGCCATATCCCTGTATAATTTCGGCAATAATGATACTTCTATAAGATTAAAATTAAGTATGTCGGTTGTTTCATATCCTGAAGACAGGGCGGCAAAAGGCATGGAATTGGTTGAGCTGGCAGACAAGATTTTAGATAAGGCTAAATATGACGGAGGGGGGAGGGTTTATTCGCATGCAGATATTTTGAAAAATAAAAAAGAAAATTATATGGATAAGAGTGTAGAAGAAGACGTTTCTTTTCTTAAGGGCAAATTGGATAAACTTACGCGGCAGACTAATCAAAGTTTGATGGAGGCGGTTTTTGCTTTTGCCAAGACGATAGAATTAAAAGACCATTATACCGGAGAGCATGTGGAAAATACCGTAGAATACGCCGATAGTATTGCTAAGGCATTGATGCTTTCTAAGGAAGATATAGTTTTGATAAGGCAGGCTGCGGCCCTTCATGATTTGGGCAAGGTGGGTATAAGCGAAAAAATCCTGCTTAAGAGGACTCCGCTTTCAGGGGAAGAATTTGAAGAAATCAAAAAACACCCCCAGATCGCTGTTGATATCATACGGCCGGTACATTTTTTGCGCAGCATGATCCCGCTCATGCTGTATCATCATGAAAAATGGGATGGTACCGGCTATCCCAGCGGATTAAGGGGCGAAGATATCCCGATGGGCGCGCGAATTATTGCTATAGCGGATGTTTACCAGGCTTTAATTTCTGACCGTCCATACCGTAAAGCTTATTCGAAAGATGAAGCCATTAAAATAATTAAAGACGGCGCTGGTTCACAGTTTGACCCGGCAATCGTTAACGCCTTTATGCCTATTTTAGAAAAAAACGAGATTTAAATTCATTATTAGCGATTAAAATCACCAGTCTTTAATATATCCCGCCACGCGTAGCGGAGTAATTATCCAGCCTGTATTATATATTGACAAAATAAAAATTTGTGCTAAACTAATTTTTTAGCATTCTCATAACAAGAGTGCTAATTTTAGATCTCCCTGGCCTTTGTTGGCCTAGGGTGCGTTGCTTATTTTTTTCTCCTAGTTGGAGCTAACTATGGTAAAATCAATAGATTATGAAAAAAGAAAAAATCAGGTACTTGCCGCGGCGGTAGATTTTTATATAACCAATGCTTGCGCAGTAAGTTCTGAACTTTTGGCCAGGGATTTTAATTGCAGCAGCGCGACTATACGCAATGTAATGTCTGAATTGGAAGAGTTTGGTTTTCTTGCCCATACGCACACTTCAAGCGGCCGTATCCCTACAGATAAGGGTTATCGTTTTTATGTTGACAATCTATTATGTGAAATTGATATGCTTCAGGCGGAAAAAGAAAAAGTGCTTCATGAGTACGATACCAGCAAGAAGGAACTGGAAAGTTTATTAGAAAAAACCTCGGATATACTTTCATCTTTAAGCAGCTGCACAGGCATAGTATCTTTTACCGACAGTAAAGATAGAATTTACTATAAAGGTATGGGGTTGATATTAAATCAGCCGGAGTTTAAAGATTTAAGGCGGATAAAATTATTGGTAAATCTTCTAGAGGAAAAGAAGCGGCTTCTTGAGCTCATAAACAGCGATTTGAATGAAAAGTTTAAACTTTATATAGGCAGAGAGCTGCCTTTTGACGACATTGAAGGCTGTACGCTTATTATATCGGAATATAGTGTGAATAAGAGGCCGCAAGGCCGCATTGCAATATTGGGCCCCACGCGTATGGAATATGCAAAGGTAATCCCTGCCATAGAATATATATCAGGCCTATTAAGCGATCTTTTAACCGAATTTTAACCATATAAAATTAAACAAATGAGCGAAGAAAAAAAAGAACAATCTATTTCTGGCGAAAAAAACGGGCGCAAAGAAACAAGCCATAAGAATAATCTCCGGCAGGAGCATCAGGATAATAAGGCAATGATATCTATCCCGAAGGATGAATATGAAGTTTTGAACAGCGAAGCGAAAAAAGCAGTTGAAAATTGGGATAAACTGTTGCGTGCGCAGGCGGAATTCGAAAATATAAAAAAACGCATGGAAAAAGAAAAGCAGGATTTTATAAAATTCGCCAATGAAGCTTTGATCGCGGAACTGCTTGTAGTTTTGGATGATCTGGAAAGGTCTGTTTGTCTGGCCGAACAAAACAAGAATGACCCGCTTGCTTTTTTGAAGGGCATAGAACTTGTGCTTGGGCATTTCTATGAAATCATGAAAAAACGCGGTTTGAGCCCGATTGATACAGAGGGCAAGCTTTTCGACCCTCAACTGCATGAGGCCTTGCTTCATATTGAAAACAATAATTTGCCTGAGCATACGATTGTTGAAGAATTACAAAAAGGATATTTTTTAAACGGAAGGGTTATCCGTACGTCAAAGGTTAAAGTTTCTAAAAAGTCCGGCGGTATTTAAAACAACGGATTCTGCCGCGGTATTTTTTTGCGGCAGTTTATTATTTTAGGGAGGGAGAAAAATGGCAAAAGTTATTGGTATTGATTTAGGTACATCAAATTCCGCAGCCGCGACAATGGAAGCCGGAAGGCCGGTAATTATTCCTTCGGCGGAAGGCGCGGGGGTTGCTTCAGGCAAGGCTTTTCCTTCTTTTGTGGCTTTTACAAAAGATGATCAACTTTTGGTTGGGGAACCGGCCAGAAGGCAGGCCTCTGTTAATCCGGAAGCAACTATATATGCCGCCAAACGCAAGATGGGTACTGACCATAAGTTTAAGGTACACGGCAAAGAATATACCCCACAGCAGATATCAGCTTTTATTCTGCAAAAAATAAAAAAGGATGCCGAGGCATATTTGGGAGATAAGATAGAAGAAGTCGTTATTACATGCCCGGCTTATTTTGACGATAACCAGCGGCAGGCGACGAAAGATGCCGGAGAAATAGCCGGTTTAAAGGTCCTGCGTATTATAAATGAGCCGACTGCCGCTTGTCTTGCTTATGGCTTGGATAAGGCCGGCAAAGAACAAAAGATTATGGTTTTTGACTTTGGCGGCGGTACTTTAGACGTAACAATCCTGGAAATGGGCTGGGATGAAGAGCATAAAGCTGCTACATTTGAGGTGCTATCTACTTCCGGAGACACACAGCTGGGTGGTACAGACATGGATAATATCTTGATAGATTTTATAGCCGAACAGTTTAAGCGCGAGAACGGCATAGATTTACGCAAAGATAAGATGGCTATGCAAAGATTGCGCGAGGCGGCGGAAAAAGCCAAGGTTGAATTATCCAGTACCGTATCTACCGATATAAACCTTCCTTTTATTACCGCTGATGCCAGCGGCCCCAAGCATCTTACAATGTCAATAAACAGGGCCAAACTTGAAGAATTAGTTGCCCCGATAATTGAGCGTTGCCAGCATCCTGTGGAGCTGGCTGTTTCTGATGCTAAATTGACAGTTAAGGATGTGGCAAAAGTAATTTTAGTCGGCGGCCCTACGCGCATGCCTATAGTGCAGAAATTTGTGGAGGATTATGTGGGCAAAAAAATAGAGCGCGGCATAGATCCTATGGAATGCGTAGCAATGGGGGCTGCGGTACAGGCAGCGATAATTAGAGGAGAAGCCAAGGAGGTTTTACTTTTAGATGTGACGCCGCTTTCTCTGGGGATAGAGACATTGGGAGCCGTGTGCACGAAGCTTATAGAAAGAAATACCACCATTCCTACCCGGAAGAGCCAGATATTTTCAACCGCGGCCGATAATCAGACAGCTGTTACTATACGCGTTTTGCAGGGCGAACGTCAGATGGCTAATGATAATGTTGAGCTGGGGAGGTTTGATTTAATTGGCATACCGGCAGCACCCAGAGGCGTGCCGCAAATAGAGGTGAGTTTTGATATCGATGCCAATGGAATAGTGCATGTAGGCGCTAAAGATTTAGGTACCGGTAAAGAGCAATCCATGCGTATTTCAGCGCCTAAAAAACTTTCCAAGGAAGAGATAGAAAAAATGGTTAAGGAAGCTGAAAAGTTTTCTGCCGAAGATGAAAAACGAAAAGCAGAGGTAGAGGTACATAATCAGGCGGATGCTTTGCTTTACAGCACCGAGAAGTCGCTTAAGGAATATGGAGACAAGGTTTCCAAAGGAGAAAAAGAAGAAATACAGAAAAAAGCTGATTCTCTGCGCAAGGCGCTGGATGGTAAGGATAGCGAAGCGATTAAAAAAGGAATGGAAGAATTGACCAAGGCATCTCATAAACTTGCGGAAGAAATTTATAAAGAAGCGGCTAAGAAGCAGCAGGCATCTCAGGCGCAGGGCGCTTCGGGAGAAGGCGCTGCTTCGGCTGGAGCAGCCGGCGAAGATAATTCTAAAGGCAGGGAAAAAGAAGATATAATAGATGCCGAATATAAGGAAGAAGATGATAAGAAGTAATCAGAAGCCAGTTGCCGGGAACCAGGATAGTTTATTCGGTTACTGGTTGCTGCTATCTGGTTGCTCTCGATTAATTCGAAGATAAAATGTCTGCCAAGCGCGATTACTACGAGATATTAGGAATAAATAAAACAGCTAATGCCGATGAAATTAAAAAAGCATATCGTAAACTTGCTTTAAGATATCATCCGGATAGAGTGGCTTCTGAGAAAAAAAAAGAAGCAGAAGAGGAATTCAAGGAAGTTTCCGAAGCTTATGCTGTTTTATCTGATGAGAAAAAAAGAGCGCTTTATGACCAGTATGGGCATGCAGGCATTGATCAGAAGTATTCAGCAGAAGATATCTTCCGCGGTGCGGATTTCAGTAGTATTTTTGGCGGAGCGGATCTCGAGAGCGTATTCGGTAATATTTTCGGTGATTTCGGATTTGATATTTTCGGCGCTTCTTCTCGTGGGCGTACTTCCGGCAGGGGCAGGGATTTACAGCTGCAGCTGGATATTTCGTTAGAAGAGGCGGCCTTTGGCGCAACTAAATCCATAACAGTCCCCAGGTATGAGAGTTGTGCTGTATGTGCCGGCAGCGGAGCGAAACCGGGCACAAAAAGAAAAACCTGTTCTCAGTGTAAAGGGCAAGGCCAGATACTTGTCAGCGGTGGATTTTTTAGGATGAGCCAGACCTGCCCGAAGTGCCGCGGAGAAGGTACCATAATAACATCTTTTTGTCCTGAATGTAATGGACAGGGAAGAGTGAAAAAAAAGCGCAGCCTGGAAGTGAAAATACCGGCGGGGGTAGAAACCGGTTCGCATCTGCGTTTAAAAGGGGAAGGCGAACAGGGTAGAAGCGTAAAAGGCGATTTATATATAATAATCAATGTATCGGGGCATGATAAATTTGTCCGTCAGGGCAATGATATAATTTGTGAAGTTGCGATTAGTATGCCTAAGGCGGTATTGGGAGCGGAAATAGAAGTGCCTACTCTGGATGGGCGCGTAAGTATGAAAATTCCGCCGGGTACTCAGCCGGGTAAAATCTTCCGTCTACGCGGAAAAGGCGTAGTTGATTTACATAGCTATGCCAAGGGTGACCAGCTGGTAAAAATACAGGTAGAAATACCGGTGTCGTTAAATTCAGAACAGAAAAAGTTAATGGAAGAATTCGCCAGAATTACAGGTGAAGACGCCGCAAGTGGAACGTCTTTTACGGAGAAAATAAAAAAAGCGTTTAAATGAGTTTACAATGAACAGTGTAGAGTTTATAGCAAAAGCCGTTAACCGTTAACTGTAAACTGCCAAATAAAGTGAGGTAAAATGCCTACATATGAATATGAGTGTTTGAAGTGCAAATATAAATTTGAGGCATTTCAGACTATGAATGCTGTCCCGCTGAAAAAGTGCCCTAAATGCGGCAAAGCAGTAAAAAGGTTAATAGGGGCCGGGGCAGGCATAATATTTAAAGGTTCTGGTTTTTATGCCACAGACTATAAAGCTAAAGGCCGCAGCAGCAAGCAGGAAGAAAATATTTGCCCGGCCAGTGGCAGTACGTGCGGCAGCAAAGAGTGCCCTAAGATGCAAAAATAGAGCATATTAAATTTTATTCAGACTTATATTTTTAAAGAGATTATTTGATATATTATTGCGCGAGTTAGGCAAGAATCAAAAATAATATAAATTGGCTAATACATTGCAAAAAAACTCAAATATATTTCTGACGCATTGGTTGTCGGTAATCATTTATGCGGCTTTCGTATTTTTGTTGTCCTCCATGCCTTGCGCGTTAAGAACCCCGCCCATTTACTCTTTTGATAAAATATTACATATTTTTGAGTATGCTGCATTCGGTATTTTATATTCGCGCGCTTTCCTTAAATCTTTTCCAAAAGCCACTATTTTAAAGTATTATATATGGGTCGTGTCAGCTCTGGCTTTTTATGGCGTCTCAGATGAGCTGCATCAGTTATTAGTTCCAAACCGCGAGTTTAGTTTCTATGATATTTTGGCTGATGCCGTTGGAGCAGGGTTTGGAGCTTTCCTGTACAGATTAGGTTTGTCCAAAAATTATGGCAGATATAAAACCATTCAAAGCGATTGTTTATAATCAGGATAAATTTAGCGATTTATCCAAGCTTATATGTCCTCCTTATGATGTAATTGACAGTAAGTCGGGACTGAAGTACTACAATTCTACCGATTATAACGCCATACATTTAATTTTACCCGGCTTAAGGCATTTGGCTAAAACCTACGCACTTTCTTGCGCCGATGCAGGAACATCCCGTAGTGGCAGGGAAGATAAATACGCCTATGCCGCCCAAAAACTTAACGAATGGATAGAATCAGAGGTATTAAAAAAAGATAATTCCGATGCCGTATATTTTTACGAACAAGATTATGCCTATGCCGGAGAACGTAAAAAACGCATGGGTTTTTTTGCGCTTTTACGTTTAACTGGCCCGGATAAAGAACCATCCGCCAAAGGCGGAAAAGTTTATGCTCATGAGCATACGCAATTGGGGCCAAAGGAAGACAGGCTAGAGCTTTTGAACCATGTTAAGGCAAATTTAAGCCCTATATTCGTGCTTTTTCCAGACAAAAATCATATTATAAGCCGCGCCTATGAAAAGTGTCGCGATCAATCTTGCTTTGTGGAAATCGAATGCGAATCAATAAGGCATAAATTGTGGCGCATAACCGATGAAAAGATGACAAGCCAGATAATAAAAAGCCTATCTCTCTCGGATGTCTTTATAGCTGACGGCCATCATCGCTATGAGGTTGCTTGTAATTTCCGCAGCCTTATGCGCCAGAAATTAGGTAATCCGGACAGGGAATTACCCTCTGATTATGTAATGGCTTATTTTACCGGCATGCATTCTTCCGGCCTGACTATTCTTCCCACCCACCGGGTAGTTAAATTCGTCAAAAAGGATATTTATGATAAAATGATGGATAATCTGGCGGAGTATTTTGATATATATAAAGCTGATCACCGCGCTGATTTATTTATTATGCTGGGCAAAGCCGCTAAGAACGAACAGGTTTTAGGCCTGTACCGGGAAAATAAATTTTTCCTGCTGCGGCTTAAAAGCAGGATTGACATAAATAAAATCATTGATGTTAATAAGCCGCGGGAATATAAAAAATTAGCGGTTGTAATTTTAAACCGTTTGATCATCGGAAAAATACTTCAATACGAAGAAAAAGATTTAAAAAGCGAAAATTTGTTTTATACCGATAGCGCGGATTTAGCAATTAATATGGTGAATAATAAAGAGGCGATGCTTGCTTTTTTTGTTAATCCGGTTAAAATTCAAGAAATGGCCGATTTGGCTTTGCAGGGAGTACGCCTGCCTCCTAAATCAACATTTTTTTACCCTAAATTGCCAACGGGTTTATTGATCTATAAATTCGACGGCCAGGAATAATTTTATCGATAACAATGTCTTTATTCGGAAAACCTAAATATACGATTGTACGCACTAAGAAAAAACAAATGCCTGACGGCTTATGGACTAAGTGCCAGGACTGCCTGCAGCCTATTTATAACAAAACGCTGGATGAAAATTTGAAGGTTTGCCCTGAATGCGGCTATCATTTTTCTTTAACGGCTTATGAGCGCATTTTATCATTAGCGGATGGCGGAAGATTCGAAGAATTTGACAAAAATGTGGAATCGCTTGATCCCCTGGAATTTAAAGGCCCAAAGACTTATAAGGAAAAACTAGAGCAGGATAAGGAGCTTACCGGTTTATCCGAGGCATGTATTTACGGCCAGGCGAAATTGTCAAGTTATGCTGTGGTGCTTACCGCTACCGATTCCCGTTTCATAATGGGTTCAATGGGTTCGGTGGTGGGGGATAAGGTTACCCGCTCCATAGAATATGCTACCCGTAAAGGGTTGCCTATAATTATCATTTCAGGTTCGGGTGGAGGGGCGCGTATGTATGAAGGCATGTTTAGCCTGATGCAGATGGCTAAGACGTCTGCGGCATTAGCGAGGCATCAGGGAAAAGGCTTGCTTTATATTTCTATATTGACGAATCCGACTATGGCAGGGGTTATGGCATCATTCGCCGGTTTAGGCGATATTATTATAGCCGAGCCTAAAGCCCTTATCGGTTTTGCCGGGCCGCGCGTAATAGAGCAGACCATCCGGCAAAAACTTCCCGATGGTTTTCAAAAGGCGGAATTTTTACTGGAACACGGCTTGATAGACATGATAGTGCAGCGGAAAAATCTGAAAACTATATTAAGCCAGCTGCTTGACTATCTGACATAATGACATATAATATTTAAAGCAGCCAGTAGCTAGTGCGCTGTTAATTTAATTTTTAATAGGACAGCGCGCAGAGCAATTGAGCAATAGAGAGTAGAACAATAGACAAGCAAAAGCTCAATTGCGGTCTATTTTCTATTGCTCTATTGTTCAAGAATTAATTTTACAGTGCACTAGTAATCAATAACTAAAAATCGTCTGCTTTCGAAAGAAGTGAGGAGAAATGGCACAGGTAAGTTTGCGCAATATAAGTAAAGTTTATGCTGGGGCGGTTAAGGCCGTAGATAATATAAGCCTTGGAATAGAAAATAAGGAATTCATGGTTTTAGTCGGCCCTTCCGGTTGCGGTAAATCTACTACGTTGAGAATGATCGCGGGATTGGAAGAAATTTCGGAAGGCAAGCTTTATATCGGCGACAGGTTTGTTAACGATATACCGGCCAAAGACAGGGATATCGCGATGGTATTTCAAAATTACGCTTTATACCCGCATATGACCGTGTTTGAGAATATGGCGTTCGGGCTTAAGCTCCGGCGTTATCCCAAGCAGGAGATAGTCAACCGCGTGAATGAAGCAGCCGATATTCTGGGTATAAAAAAGCTGCTTGAAAGGCATCCCAGGGAGCTTTCCGGCGGCGAACGCCAGCGCGTGGCAGTAGGGCGTGCGATCGTAAGAAAACCGCTGGTTTTTTTATTTGATGAGCCTTTATCCAATTTAGACGCAAAATTACGCACTCAAATGAGAACAGAGTTGCATAAATTGCATGCGCGCCTTAAAAGCACAATGATTTATGTAACCCATGATCAGGTTGAGGCCATGACTTTGGGCGATAGGATTGCCGTAATGAAGGACGGTATTTTGCAACAGGTTGACGCCCCTGTAGATGTATATGATAGGCCGAAAAATAAATTTGTGGCTAGTTTTATTGGTTCACCACCGATGAATTTTATGTCGGGCAGGCTGATAAAAAAGAACGGCAAAATTTATTTTGAAGAAGGCAGGATTTTAGTCAAGATAGTTGACAGTATGAAAAATAAACTGGCCGATTTTTTAAATAAGGAAATAATCATGGGAATTAGGTGCGAAAATATTTATGATAAATTATTCGTTTCAGATGCGCCTCCGGAAAATATCGTAAAGGCCAGCTGTGAAGTTATAGAACCCATGGGTTCCGAGGTGTATCTTTATCTTAATACCGGCAAGCACACATTTATTGCCAGGGTTGGCGGGCATGATAAACCGCAGGTAGGACAGGATATGGAATTGGTTTTTGATATGAACAAGGTGCATTTCTTTGATAAGGCCACAGAAGAAACTATTATTTAACAACAGATTATATTATCTTTTCTTTCTTGTTTCCTACTTTGTAATTCCTATATATTACGGGATTAAATTCTATCCCGGCCTGGTTAAATTTTTTCTCTCCGCATATTTACTTACCATCCTTTTTTGCTATTTTATTCACGCTTTTAACCGCAGCAAAAATAATAACATATCATTTGAAAAAGATAAGCTTCTGGAAAAAATAAACATATTAGAAGAGGAAGCGAAAAAAGAGTCTTATAGGCTTTCCGTGCTTTCAGATAAGATCGGCAGGTATAGCCAGTTACAGAATCTCATGCAGATACTAATGCAGTCGCTTTCACTGGAACGCACGGCTAAAATTATAATTGAGCGGATTTATGCTTTGGTCGCAAATTCTAACGGAAGAGTTGTTTTATATCTTTTGGATACGCAAAAACAGGCCTTGACTGTTTATAAATCTTTGGGCGCTAAAAATTATCCGGCCAAGGATATCGGCGCCGATATTTTTGACAGTTGGGTTTTTAAACATCAGATGCCGCTTCTAGTTGAGGATGTTAATGGCGATTTCCGTTTTAACATAGATAAAAATTATGCTTTACGGCGTTATTTGGGGTCCTTGATAAGCGTTCCTTTGTTTGTAGGTAAAAGAATTATAGGTATATTACGCGCAGAACACAGCGAAAGGGAAAGGTTTTCTTCTGAGGACTTAAGGTATCTCCGCGCTTTTTCTGACATAGCCGCTTTGTCCATAGACAATGCGCGCCTTTATCAATATACACAGCAATTAGCCATAACCGACGGCTTGACAGGTTGTTATCTCAGGCAGTATTTTATGGTATGCTTAAACGAAGAAATAAAACAATCCGGTAAGGAAGAGGCGGTTTTTTCCTTAATCATGGCCGATGTAGATAACTTTAAAAAATATAATGATAAATTCGGCCATATAGCCGGTGATATTTTATTGACAGAGATAGCGGCATGTTTGCGCCGGTGTTCTCCAAAAGGAAAATCAATAATTTCCCGTTACGGAGGAGAGGAATTTATTATACTTCTGAGCGGCTTTGATAAAAAACAGGCAAGGGCTGTTGCGGAGGAAATAAGGAAGAGCGTGGAAAAAAGAGAGATAGTTTTACGCAGAATGAAAAATTCCGCCACCATGTCAATCGGATTATGTAGTTTTCCCGAAGACGGATTATCGGGAGAAAAATTATTACAGGTGGTAGATAAGCGCCTTTATCGGGCAAAGAGCGCGGGAAGAAATAAAGTATGTTTTTCTTAATTGCGGTTATAATTTTATCTCTGGTTGTTATTTTGCAGGTAAGGGAAGCAGGCAGGAATTTTTCCTTGAGGCAGAATGCTGAATTTGAAAAATACCGGAATGAATATAATACGATGCTGGATAAGTTAAAGAGCATAAGAAGCCAATCTTTGCTTTTAGAAGAAGAATACCGGAATGTTACAACGCTTTATAAAGTCGTAAAAGACATATCAAAAACATTGGACAAGAATAAAATATTTATTATATTTAAGAATATTTTAAAATCGGTTTTAGGCATCGCGGAATGCTTATTATTGAATAGAGAGGAGCTTGAAAAAATAGATAATTGTTATTTCGTTTTTCCGCTTAGCTTGGAAAATCAGGGCATGGAAGCTTTAGCCGTAAAAGGCTTAGAAGGCGGCAATAAGGATAAATTTAAGATTCTTGCTAATCAATTTGCTTTGGTCCGGAAACGGGCGGAGCTTTATCAGGTAATGCAGGAATTGTCAATAACCGATAACCTTACACAGGTTCTAGTTAAGCGTCATTGCCTGGAGCGTCTCAAGGAAGAGGTTTTACGCTGCCGGCATAATAATCTTTTCCTTTCCTGCGTGATGATTGATGTAGATAATTTTAAAGAATATAATGACCGGCTTGGGCATTTGATAGGCGATGTTGTTTTGGTGGCGGTATCGTCTGTAATAAAGGAAAACATCAGATCTATAGATTTATTAGGCAGGTTTGGGGGGGAAGAATTTATACTCATACTTCCGGAGACGGATAAGCAGGCGGCTTTGTTTGCCGCTGAGCGCATACGAAGGGCAGTGGAAGATAACGTTATAAAAGCCTACGATACTGTTTTAAGGGCGACTATAAGCATAGGAATTACCAGCTTTCCCATTGATGCGCAAAGCGATAAAGATTTGATGGATAAGGCCGACAGGGCGCTTTATGAAGCGAAGAATCTAGGCAAAAACAGGGTTTGTTTGTATAGCGTGAAATAGCGCGCAGTTGTCTTATTAATAAATGCTACCGTGCCGGTTGGTTGTGTAGAATAAATTGTGTAAATTATAGCGGATTAACATGGCCGCTGGCTTGGCCTTATTTTTCGCGGGGACGCGCGATTTTCCCCAGCGTGGAAAATCGCGCTCGGCTACTCGGCCTCGCTCTCGCCAATATGCAATCAAAGGCGAACCTTGCCTGCTCGGCCTGCGTTACGCCCTGCTCAAAATCAGCCCAAGCCAGCAGGCGAATTTACACAATTTTCCGCATACTACCGTGCCGGATTTGAATATTGAAATAAAGGCTATTTTATGCTATTATATTTTTTTACGCTCAGAAACTCCTTGCCTCTATTTCATATAGGCAATAACCTTCTGGCAATTCCTATTCTTGTTTAAATATTGATAAACTTTATTAATGGAGGGAGTATGTCTTTAATTCATCTTAGTGATGGAAATTTTAATCAGGAAGTTGTTTCTTCCGCCTTGCCGGTATTGGTTGATTTTTCCGCTTCGTGGTGCGGGCCGTGTAAGGCAATAGCGCCTATAGTTGAGGAACTAGCCGAAGAATACAAAGGCCGTTTAAAGGTAGGCAAGCTTGATATAGACGAAGGCCAGGACACGGCTTCTAATTACGGGATAATGTCCGTGCCTACTTTGGTAATATTCAAAAACGGCAAGGTTGTAAATCAGGTTGTCGGCGCATTAAGCAAGCAACAGTTAAAGCAGAAAATAGATTCGAGCTTATAATATGAAGCTGGGAGTTGCCAAGGGTTATATAATTTAGCTTATGAGCAATAATCATAAAAATATATTTATTGCCGCAACGCGCCAGAATGACGGCAAGACCACCACGTGTTTAGGCCTTATTTCTAACTTCAGCAAAATGTATAAAAAAATCGGCTTTATAAAGCCTATAGGGCAGAGATACCTTATTGAAGAAGGCGTAAAAGTGGATGAAGACTCGGTCTTGATAGAAGAGGTCTGCGGTATCAAATGCGGGCTCAAGGATATGAGCCCTGTCGCAGTCGAAAAAGGATTTACCGAAGAATATATCCTGCATCCAAACAAGGAGGCGATTACCGAACGTATACTGGCTTCCTATGAGCGTATAGCTGCCCAAAAGGATTTCGTGGTGATTGAAGGTACGGGGCATGCGGGAGTGGGCAGTGTATTCGACCATTCCAACGCTTATGTAGCAAAGTTATTGGGCGCTAAGGTGATCTTGGTCTCTTCCGGAGGGATAGGCAGGCCGATAGATGAAATAGTTTTGAATAAAACGCTTTTTGATTCCTGCGGAGTCAGGCTTCTGGGAGTAATTATAAATAAAATAATGCCGGATAAGTTTGATAAGATTAATAAATTGGTACGCAAGGGTTTAAGCAGGAAAGGCATAGATGTGTTGGGTGTGATTCCGTATCATCCCCGCCTTTGCGCTCCTACCATAGGACAGGTTGCGGAGGAGGCGGATTTTAAATTGATTTGCGGAGAAGAGGGCCTGAATAATGTCGTGATGAAAATTATCGTAGGCGCCATGGGCCCGCATGACGCGTTAAATTATATCTCTGATAGGTGCTTGATGATTACTCCGGGAGACAGAGAAGATATGATCATGACGGCTTTAAATTGCCATAGCTCACAGATAAAGGGATGTATCAATGTTTCCGGCATAGTTCTTTCCGGAGGCGTCATCCCGCACAAAACAATTATTGATTTTGCTCAGTCAATAAACGTGCCTATTCTTTTATCCAGCCTTGATACTTACAAAGTAGCCTCTATCATACATGATTTAACTATCAAGATAAGGCCGCAGGATAATGAGAAGATTGAAGAGATAATTAATTTGGTAAAAAACAATGTGGATTTGGAAAGAATATCCGCGGATATATAAACTAACATATGGACATCGAAAACTTTATCAGGGAAAAGGCAAAGAAAAATAAAAAACGCATAATTCTGCCCGAGGCGGATGATCAAAGGGTGATAAAGGCAGCCGATATCATAAGAAAAGAGAATATTGCCGAAGTGATTCTTTTAAGTAAGAGTAATATGGAAAAAGAAAAAATCAAAGAATATGCGGATTCATTTTATGAAATACGCAAGGCTAAAGGTATTAGCCGTCAGGAGGCTGAGCGTGTAATGTTTTCGCCGGTTTATTATGCCGCAATGATGGTTAGGGCCGGCCTTGCTGATGGTTTTGTTGCCGGCGCTTCACATACGACACCCGATGTCGCCAGGGCCGCGATATATTGCGTGGGTTTGGATGCGCGTTTTAGTGTTATATCCAGCTGCTTTATAATGTCGGTTTCGGACCAATCTTTTGGCGAGAATGGTTTATTATTTTTTGCTGATTGCGGGATAGTGCCTGATCCCAATGCCAGACAGCTCGCCCATATAGCGCTTTCAACCGCAGACTTAGCGAAAAAAATTTTGTCTATTGAGCCCCGAGTTGCTATGCTTAGTTTTTCGACCAAAGGTTCAAGCAGGCATCCTTTGCTGGAAAAAGTAAAGGAAGCTACGCGCCTGGCAAAGGAAATTAACCCGGATTTATTATTAGATGGAGAAATGCAGGCTGATAGCGCGATAGTTCCCGAAGTAGCCAAGATAAAAAATGCCTATGATGTTTTAGAAGGCAGGGCTAATGTTTTGATATTCCCCGACCTGAATTCAGGGAATATAGGTTATAAGTTAGTACAGCGGCTTTCAGGCGCCCGCGCTATAGGGCCGATACTGCAGGGGTTGAAAAAGCCTTGCTGCGATTTATCCCGCGGCTGCAGCGCGGATGATGTGGTCGATTGCGTTGCAATTACAGCCATAAGGTCGCAAGAATAAAATGAGCATGAAGATATTAGTTATAAACAGCGGCAGCTCCTCCATTAAATATGAATTATTTTTGATGCCGCAGAAAGCGGTACTTAAAAAGGGGCATATAGATAAAATAGGAGAGAAGGGTTCTTTGATAAGGGATCACAAGCAGGGGCTTAAGTTAATTTTAGAAAAGCTGGGCTATATTTCGTGCGTTGGCCATCGCGTAGTGCACGGAGGCGAGAAATTTCACAGCCCCACTATTATAAATTCGAAGGTAATAGAAAACATAAGGGCGCTTTCTGCTTTGGCTCCTTTGCATAACCCGGCTAATCTTTCCGGAATAATTGCCTGTAAGCAGGTCTTAAAAAATGTTCCTCAGGTAGCTGTTTTTGATACGGCGTTTCATCAAACACTGCCTGAGCATGCTTATATTTACGGCTTGCCTTATGACTATTATAAAAAGTTTAAAATTCGTAAATACGGGTTCCATGGGATAAGCCATGAGTACATGCTTCATGAAGCGCGCCGTATATTAAATAAGCCCTTAAATAAAATAAATTTAATCAGTTGCCATTTAGGTAATGGAGCCAGTATCAGCGCTATATACAAGGGCAGTTCGGTAGATACAAGCATGGGTTTTACCCCTTTAGAAGGGCTGCTTATGGGTACCAGGTGCGGAGATTTGGATCCCGCTCTGATAACTTACATTATGCGCCTTAAAAAATTGCGCCCGGGAAGAATAGATGAGATTTTAAACAGGGAAAGCGGGTTAAAAGGAATAAGCGGCATAACAAATGATATGCGTTATATAAAAAAGGCCGCACTAAAAGGAAACAAGAGGGCACAGCTTGCGCTTGATATCTTTGTTTATCGTATCAGGAAATACATTGGGGCGTATACGGCGGTTTTGGGAAATGTGGATTTATTAGTTTTTTGCGGCGGTATAGGAGAAAATCAAAGGTCTGTAGTATCGGCTATTAGTAGAGGGCTTTTTAATAATTTCAAAAAAAAGCCCAAGGTTTGCGTAATTAAAACCCGCGAGGAATTGCTTATAGCTGAAAAAGCCTATGATCTGGTAAAATAAAAGCGGGAATTTTTACAAGGGGTAAAATATGTTTAGAACGATGTTAAAATCAAAAATTCATAAAGCGCAGGTTACGCAGGCGGAGCTTCAGTATGAGGGCAGCATTACCATAGATAACGTTATATTAAAAGCGGCAGATATTTATCCGCATGAAAAGGTAGAGGTTCTTAATTTGAATAATGGACAGCGCATAGAAACTTATGCTATAGTCGGTAAAGAAAATAGCGGTATAATCTGTCTGAATGGCCCAGCCGCGCGTTTTGCCTGCGTGGGCGATGAAGTGATAATCTTAGGCTATGTTAATGTAAGCGAATCTGATGCCAAAGCATTAAAGCCGAAAATAGTTTATTTAAATAAAAGTAATAAAATAGAAAAGATAAAATGAGCAAAGAATTAAAGATATATACCTACGCCTCCCCTGTATTAAAGAAGAAAACAGAGTGTTTGCAGTTTATCGGGGAAGAAGAACGCGCTTTTTTTTCTTCTATGGTTGAAATTATGCATAAAGCCAACGGCGTAGGCCTGGCTGCCAATCAGGTAGGCGTCAATAAGCAGATGCTGGTTATTGATATAGGCACGGGTATAATTAAAATTGCCAATCCTAAAATCATAAAGAAAGCAGGCAGAGTCAGCCAGGAGGAGGGTTGCCTTAGCCTCCCTGATATTGTTGTGAAAGTGTGCCGGGCAAAAGATATCGTAGTAGCCGGGATCAATGAACATAACCAATCAGTAAAATTCGATGCCCATGATTTGCTTGCTAGGGTTTTTCAGCATGAGGTGGACCATTTAAACGGAAAGTTAATTATTGATTATGCTCCATGGCATAGGAAGCTTCTTCTAAAGGCCGATTTTTCAAAGGCTAGGAAGAAGGCGCTTCGCCTTAATTAGCGGCGGGTATTTCACCGCGGCAAGCGGGGCAGCTCACAGTGAAAAATGTCTAATTGCGTAAATAAAGAAATTAATTTAAAAAACTGTAATTGTACTTATAGTTCCTGCGGCAGGAAAGGTGTCTGTTGTGAATGTATATTGTATCACAGAAAAAACCGGCAGCTTCCCGCTTGTTTTTTTAACCCCCAGGCAGAACGCGCCTACGATAGGTCCGTAGAAAATTTCATAAAGATAAATCAAAAGTAACAATATTAAGGAGTGATTTTGCCCTTTGATCTTCCTGTTCAATTTTTTCAGCAAATACCGGATAGTATTTTACTGGAAAAAAGGAAAACCTTATTTTCCAAATACAATATAAATACGGTTTGTTCGAGCGCGCGTTGCCCGAATTTAAGCCGCTGCCTAAAGGATAATACCGCTACCTTTTTGATCCTGGGAGATATCTGTACGCGTAAATGCCTTTTTTGCGCGGTGGATAAAGGCGCTCCGGATGAGCTTGATGATAATGAAGCTTTGAATATAGCGCTTGCGATAGAAAGCATGGGGCTTGCTTATGCGGTAATTACTTCCGTAACGCGTGATGATTTACTAGATTACGGATGCAGCCAGTTTATAAAAGTATTAAGATCTATACGCTCTCTGGGCAAGGATACAAAAATAGAACTGCTTATTCCTGATTTTTCAGGATCTTTCGATGCTTTGCATAAAATCGTATATGAAAAACCGGACTGCCTTGCGCATAATCTTGAAATGGTTAAGCGCCTTTATCCCGAGCTTAGGCGCGACAGCTCTTTTTATGACAGATCGTTGGCTGTTTTGCGCAGTATCAAGGCTCTGGATCCCGCGATGCCGGTTAAGTCGGGTATAATGCTGGGCCTGGGGGAAAAAAAAGATGAGGTTATAAAAGTTTTAAGAGATTTAAAAAGCGTTGACTGCGATATAATTACACTGGGGCAATATCTTTCTCCATCAAAGCGGCATTTTCCCGTAAAAAGATTTCTTGACAGAGAAGAATTTATAGAATATAGAAATATTGCATTGGATTTGGGTTTCAAGGCTGTTTTATCAGGGCCTTTGGTAAGAAGCTCGTATAAAGCGGAGGAAACCTATCGCCGCTTGAAAGGATTTAAATAATGTATGATGTAGTAATAATCGGGGCAGGCCCTGCTGGATTAACAGCGGGGTTATATGCCGGCAGAAGCAAATTAAAGACTCTTATTTTGGAAAAAATTTCATGCGGCGGACAGATTTTACTTACGGAATACATAGAAAATTACCCTGGTTTTAAAGAGCCGCCTTTGGCCAGGGACCTGATGCTTGATATGGAAAAACAGGTTAAGGGCCTGGGCGTTGAGATTTTACAAGAAGAAGTAAGCGGTATAAAGAAAGATGAATCCGGCTGGATCGTAAAGACAGATATAGCGGAGCGTATATCTAAATCAATTATTATTTCGGTGGGCTCTGACCCTAAGCGCCTGGGTGTTGAGGGGGAAGATTTATTGATTGGTAAAGGGGTTTCCTATTGCGCCACTTGTGATGCGCCTTTATTCCGCGGCAAGCAGGTAGCGGTTATTGGCGGCGGTGATACCGCCGTAGAAGAGGCCTTGTATCTGGCTAAATTCTGCGAGAAAGTTTTTCTTGTTCATCGAAGAGATACTTTAAGAGCTGCGGAAATACTGAGGGAGAGGGTGCTTGGTAATGATAAAATTACGCCTGTCTGGGATTCTGTAGTCGTGAAAATATCAGGCAAAGATAAAGTAGATGGGATGGTCTTGAAGAATGTTAAGACAAAAAAAGAAGAAAATATACGCTGCAGCGGGGTTTTTATATATGTGGGGAGGGCTCCGGCAACCGGTTTCCTGGCTGATTTAGTAAAATTAGATGAACACGGCCATATTTTGACCGATGAATGTATGCAGACAAACAAAAAAGGTATATTTGCCGCCGGCGACTGCCGCCAGAAGATATTAAGGCAAGTAGTTACTGCTTGTTCTGATGGGGCGACTGCTGCTTTCTGCATCCAGCGGTATCTGGAGAGCCTAAATTAACATGAAGAAATATCCTACACACAATAAAAAATTAATCAATTGGGTTGATAAAATGACGCGATTATGCGAGCCGCAGGATATTGTTTGGATTGACGGTTCAGAAGAGCAAAAACTTAGGCTTCAGGAAGAATCGGTGTTAAGCGGAGAGCTTATCCGTTTAAATCAAAAGAAGCTCCCTGGATGTTTTTTGCATCGTACATCAATAGATGATGTGGCGCGTACGGAACACCTCACTTTTATATGTACAAAAAGAAAGCGTACGGCAGGGCCGACAAGTAACTGGATGCCTCCGAAATTGGCTTACAAAAAAGCGGAGGCTATTTTTAAGGGCTCCATGCGTTGGCGGACCATGTACGTTATTCCTTTTTCGATGGGGCCGGTTGGTTCGGAATTCAGTAAAATAGGCGTAGAGCTTACTGATTCGCGTTATGTTGTATTGAACATGTTAATTATGACGCGGGTAGGGGAAGCTGTCTTACGGCACCTGGAAGATAAGGATGATTTTACTAAATGCCTGCATTCTAAGGCAGATTTGGATATTAATAAACGTATGATATTGCATTTTCCGGAAGATAACACTATATGGAGCGTTGGTTCCGGCTATGGCGGTAACGTTCTTCTGGGTAAAAAGTGCCTTTCTTTGAGAATCGCAAGTGTCATCGCCCGCCGGGAAATGTGGTTGGCAGAGCATATGTTAATTATGGGCATAGAAGAGCCTAACGGCCACATAGAATATATTGCCGCGGCTTTTCCCAGTGCCTGCGGTAAAACAAATCTTGCCATGTTAATTCCTCCTCAGGGCCTGAGGCGAAAGGGTTATCGTATATGGACAGTGGGAGATGATATTGCATGGATGCGCATTGATTCTGACGGCGCGCTTTGGGCGATTAATCCGGAGTCGGGATTTTTTGGCGTAGCCCCGGGCACCAACAGCCGGACTAACCCGAATATGGTCGAAACAATAAAAAAAGATACTATCTTTACCAACGTACTTTTAAAGCCTGATGGCACGGTATGGTGGGAAGGAGCTGACGGAGAAATACCTGCCGAAGGTATTGATTGGCAGGGGAGGCCATGGAGACCGGGGATGTTTGATGCCTCCGGCAGGCCTATTCTAGGCGCGCATCCAAATAGCCGTTTTACTACCCCCATAGAGAATTGTCCCAGCGTATCATTTCGATTAGAACAGCACCACGGCGTGCCTATATCCGCTATTGTTTTTGGCGGACGACGGCAGCATTTAGCGCCTTTGGTTTATGAATCGTTTAATTGGCAGCATGGAGTGTTTTTAGGGGCTACTATGGCTTCTGAGCGTACGGCAGCGCAAGTAGGGAAATTAGGAGAGGTCCGCCGCGACCCCATGGCAATGTTTCCGTTTTGCGGATATAATATGGCAGAATACTTTAAACATTGGTTGAAGATGGGTAAAAATATGCCCAAAGCTCCGAAAATTTTTCATGTTAATTGGTTTAGAATAGATGAAAACGGTAAGTTTCTCTGGCCCGGCTTTGGAGAAAACTTAAGAGTTCTGGAATGGATACTTGACAGGTGCAACAATAAGATTAGCGCAGTTCAAACCCCCGTAGGATATATACCAAAAATATCTGATATAGATATAACCGGGCTAAAACTTAGTAAAAATTCACTGCAGAAGCTTTTTGAAATACATAAAAAGGACTGGATGGTAGAATTGGAAAGCATAAAGACTTTCTTTAAGAAGTTTAAAAATAGCCTGCCGCGTGAACTTTGGCAGGAATATAAGGCATTATATTCCCGTATAAAGAATTACAAAGGATGATATAAGTGAAAGTAATATTTTCTATTGTCTTAAGGGCCAGCATAAGCATAGTTATGCTGTTTTTTTTGTTTAAATGGATAGGTATTAAAAAGATTATCGGCGTTACTCATACAGCCAGATGGGAATTATTATGTTTAACCGGTTTGCTTTTTTTATTAATTTATATTCTTTGTTTTTTCCGCTGGTGCCTTTTATTGAAAAGCGCTGGTGTCAACGCGCCTTTTGGGCGCCTAGTAGTTTCTTACGCCGGCGGAATATTTTTTAATCTTTTTTTGCCCTCAACGATAGGGGGGGATTTTGTACGCATCGCTGATTTAACAAATCATGCAAAGCGTACGCGAGAAATAGCCGCGACCGTACTGCTGGATAGATTATCCGGATTTGTAGCTTTAAGCCTGATAGTTCTAATATCTATCGGTTTAGGCCACACCTATATTAAAGAACAAGGGATATTAAATCCGGTATTGATTTTATTTTCAATAGTACTGATTATGGTTTGGATATTTTTTACTAAAAATCTTTTTTCTAAATTGAAGATGTTAATTCCTGTTAATTCATTCAGGATAAAGGCGGAGAGCCTGCATGCGGAAATTTTCTTTTTCCGCAAAAAGAAAAAGGTTTTATTGGATTCTTTGCTGATTTCGCTTCTGGCGCAGATTGCCATAGTCTTCAGCTATTATTTAATATTTCTTTCTTTGGGATATAAGCTGAATCTTATTTTCTTCTTTATCGCGGTTCCGTTGATTAATGTAGCCGCTATGATACCTCTTTCTATCGGAGGCCTGGGAATAAGAGATATGGGTAGCGCTTTCTTTTTTGCTAAGGTCGGCATAACCAAAGATATTGCCGTAGCCGCCTCATTGCTAAACTTTTCTTTTATGGCCATAGCCAGTATTTTATGCGGGATAATTTATGTCGTTGCACTACATAATCGATGGTTACAACGTGGTAAAAAAATCTCAGGCCTGGAAAGATAAAAACCTGGAAGAAGCAAGGGATCTCTTCCTCAGGTTTTTACAAACCAATAAAATCTCCCAAAGCCTCCGTAATAACATAACCGTAGTTTTTGATGCCCTTCATAATCCCGGTAATTATGTTTTAAATGAAGATAAAAAGAAATACGGCAATATTAAGATTATTTTTTCCAGGTCTAAGGACGCCGATGGGGTAATTGTTGAGATGGTGGATAGAATGCCTAATCCAAAAAATGCCGTAGTTATTACGGATGACAGGCAATTGGGTTATCGGGTGCGCGCGCAGGGTGCGTTATGGGTCGGCGTTGATGAGTTTCTGCGGAAAAAAGAGAAAAAACTGGATCATAAAAGCGATAATATTAAGCTTTTGCCTTCTTTGGAGCGCAAGATCACCGAAGAATTGAGCAGGTTTTGGCTGAAAGAAGAATAACTTACTTAAAAATCATGCTAATACATTGTTAAACTAATTCTTGAACAATAGAGCAATAGAAAATAGACCGCAATTGAGCTTTTGCTTGTCTATTGTTCTATTATCTATTGCTCAATTGCTCTGTGCGCTGTCCTATTAAAAATTAAATTAACAGCGCACTAAACAGATGCCTGAAAAATTTAAAAAGCAGCGTAAAATACAGCAGGGCTCCGGCGGTTTTCTTAAGTTTCTTGGAACGGCTGGTGCGCGTTTTGTGATGCTGAAACAGTTAAGGGCTTCCGGAGGCATCTGGATAAATTATGAAGGCGTAAATGTTCTCTTAGACCCCGGGCCGGGGAGTTTGCTAAGGTGTTTAAGCTCGCGTCCTAAGCTTGATCCCGAACAGCTGGATAGCGTTATTATTACGCACCGTCATCTTGATCACTCTAACGATGTTAATGTTATGCTGGAAGCCATGACCGAAGGGGGATTTAGGAAAAGGGGTTCATTGTTTCTTCCCGCAGATGCCATTGATTCGGAACCAATTATATCTTCTCATATACGCGGCGCTATTGAGAGAGTGGAGATATTGAAGGAAAATGCTGCTTATACTGTAGGTAAGCTAAAATTCTTCACTGCTATGCGTCATATCCATAGCGTGGAAACATATGGCTTAAAATTTGAGCTTGGTGCTAGGACTGTTGGGTTGATAAGCGATACGCGTTATTTTGATGAATTATCCCATGCATACGGCTCGGATATTTTAATCATAAATGTGGTTTTTCATCAGCCGCACCCCGGGGTTGACCATTTAAGCCTTGCTGATGCGGAAAATATTATTAAAATATCTAAGCCAAAAGAAGCAATTATTACTCATTTTGGGATGTCTATGCTTAAGGCTAAACCGCATATATTGGAAGATGAGCTTAGGAATAAACTGGGCGTAAACGTAATATGCGCATACGACGGCATGACTATTCCTATCGTATAATTTTAATGTAAATGCTATGCAAAGAGCTTTATTGATTACGGTTGATATTAGCCATTTAATAGAGACGCTTTCTTTAAACATGCGCCAAGAGGAATTGGCCGAGCTGGCAATTACGGCAGGTTTGCATGTAGCGGATAAAATCAGCTGTTCATGCAAGAATATCACCCCTAATTTTTATATCGGAAAAGGCAAGGCGGGAGAGATCAGCTTGTTATGCCAAAAGTACGGCATCGAATGCGTTGTTTTTAATAATGAATTGACGCCTACTCAACATAGAAATCTGGAAGATTTATTGAGCGTGAGGGTATTGGATAGAACACAGTTAATACTGGATATATTCGCCAGGAATGCTCATTCTCAGGAAGGCAAAGTTCAGGTGGAGCTTGCGCAACTGGAATATATTCTCCCCCGGCTTTCCGGGAAGGGGGTTATGCTTTCCCGCCTTGGCGGAGGCATAGGTACAAGGGGCCCCGGAGAGCAGAAGCTGGAAATAGACAGGCGCAATATACGCAGGAGAATCGCCAAGCTTAAGGAAGATTTTGAGTTATTGAGCCAGCATAGAAAGAATATACGTAAAAAAAGAATTAATGCCGGCATTCCGTTGATATCGCTGGTAGGATATACGAACGCGGGAAAATCAACACTAATAAATGCCCTTACTTCTGCGCATCAGGTTGTTAAAAACAGCCTGTTTACCACGCTGGACCCTCTTTCGAAGCTATTGATTTTACCCGGCAGGCAAAGGGTTGTTTTGTCTGATACTGTAGGTTTTTTATACCGCCTGCCGCACCACCTGATCGAGGCCTTTAAGGCAACACTGGAAGAGGTTGCGGAGTCAGATTTACTTATACACGTCATCGATGTGTCGCGGGAGAATTTTTCCGGGCGCATTAGCTCGGTGAATGAAGTACTCATGCAGTTGGGAGCCGCTGAAAAACCCGTAATCAATGTTTTAAATAAGATTGATAATCTGGAAGATTATATTTGGCTTAATCACATAAAGCAAGATTTTAAAAATTGCGTGGCAATTTCCGCAAAAAATAAACAAAATTTAAATGAACTTATGTCTTTAATAACGGCCTGCCTTCCCAAGCTTTTTAAAAAATACAAATTTTTTATTCCGTTAAACCATATGAATATATTGGATATGGTTTATAAAGAAGGGACTATTGAAAATATTGATTACGTTGAAGCAGGATGTAATCTTGAGGCTTATCTTCCGGAACTGGTATTCAAAAAAATATCCGGCACGGTATCAAAAAATACTTGACTATATTTTTCTGGTATGTTAGTATCAATTTAATAATCAGCTTATGCATTTTTTAAAATGATGCTAACCTCTCTAAAATAAAAGCGATAAGTGCAAGAAGAGATAAAATCAGCTCAAATAAAAACCTCCCCAACAGTATCAGCTTTATTATCCCCTTTTTTTAAAAAATTTAAAAAGAATTTAAATCAAAAATCAGGTTTTCAGGCTTCAAAAAATTCTTCACGGGATTTTTTTAAATCACTGCTGAAGGCAATTTTTACTCCTCCCCAACTAAGTAAAAACATTTACGGGCTGGATATCGGCAGCAGTGCTATAAAATTGATACAAATAAACCGTGGCAAGTCCGGCTTGGAATTGACTGATTTTTTTATTGAAGAATTACCTAAAGGGATACAACCGGGCTATGAGGTGGTGAAAGAAATTCTTAAAAAATTAATTTTGAAACATAAGATCCAGGGAAATGTCGTTGCCTCCATCGGAGGAGATACCGTTAATATCCAGACTATACGGATTCCCTTTATGCCTGAAGAAGAAATTGCCAAGGCACTACGCTGGGAGGCACAGGATGAATTATCTATAGATCTCAACAGTACTTCCATGGATTATATAGTTTTGGGAGAAGCGGATAAACTCGGGACCCGGCAGTTTGAAGTTTTGCTTATAACAGTGCCAAAGTCTGTTGTCGCCGAACTGGTTAATTCAATAAGAGATATCGGCCTTAATCCGCATGCTTTTGAGCCGCCTGCGCTGGCAGTGGTGGAAGCTTTTGGTTCGGATAAATTACGTAAAGAAGGCAGAGTTTTAGGCATATTGGATTTGGGCGCCAGGCTTACAAATTTTAGCATTGTCATTGACGGGTCTTTGCGTTTTACGCGCAATATTCCCATTGCCTCCGATTTACTTACCGAGGAAATTGCCAGCTATTGCGGAGTAGATAAAATAAAAGCGGAAAATTTAAAAATAGAATACGGCTTGAGCGGGTTTTTTGATTCGCAGGCGCTTGATAAATTAAATCAGGATACAGGCGCTTTAAATGAAAAACTGTGCGTCTATCAGGCCGTGAGTTTCAAAATAGAAAAATTAATCAACATCATTGAGCATACGTTTAAATCTTACCTGCATCAATTAAGCACGCTTAATATTACCGGTTTTGATAAATTGATTTTATCAGGCGGGGGGGCACTGATTAAAGATCTGGATAAAATACTATCCAGCCGTTTTAATATTCCCGTGATAGTGGCTAACCCTTTTGAAAGAATCCTGATTGACAGCGGTAAGTTTGACAGTGTTTATATAAAAAGGAATGCTCCTCGTTTTACGCTTGCCGTAGGTTTAGCGTTAAGAAAGGACGGTTTTTGATGCATCGAACTAATCTTATGAGCGATGACTTAACAAGCGGCCAGTCGCCTTTTAGCTTTAAGACACAGTTTGACTACATAATGTTTTTATCATTCGTAGTGGCCATTTGCCTGTTTGTAGCCATTACAATTTTTCAGCTTATAACTATAGGGTACTATTCATACCGAGTAAAACAAAGCAGTTCTGAATTAAGCTCTCTTTCACAAAGATTAAGTGAAAATAGAAGGGTAGGCGATAATATTTCCGCTCAGATAAACTCTTGGCAGCAGAAATCTAAAGAAGCAGAAACGCGCATAGAGTTTTTGGATAAGGAGCTTAAAACGAATGTTGCCTGGAGCGGTGTTTTGGAGAAGTTAAACGATTTGCTTCCGGCGCGCCTGTGGATGGTAAAATTATCATTATCTGAAGAGCTGATAGCAATAAGGGGCAATACTTATGCCAATGTGCTGATTACCACGTTTATTTCTAATTTATTTCATTCCGGAGTATTTACCGATGTCAACCTTAGTTATGCAAAAAAGAAGCGGAGTCAGCAGGTCCTGGAGGGGATCGCAGAGCCGGAAATCATTGAATTTGAGCTTACCTGCCGGCTTATCGAAGATAAATTTTAACAGTCATCGTCAAAATTAAGGAGTAACCGCATAGATGATTACCATACCAAATTTAAATCGAAGAGAAAAAATTTTGTTGGGCGTTTTGTTTTTGTTTTTACTCCTTGGTTTATATAATAAATATATCTACCGGAATTTATCACATAATATCGGTAATTTAAAAAAAGAATACCGTGATTTACGCCATGAGTTGGATAAGACGGAATTCCAGTTTATAGATATTAAGAGCGAACAGGCGCGCCTATCAGCAGAAAGTACCCGTTTTAAAAATCTGGAAGACTCATTAAAAACCAGAGAGGATAAATTATACAGCAAGGCGCAACTTGGAGCATTTTTAAGAAAAATAACGCAGAGCGGCGACGCGAAAAATCTGGATTTTTTCTCAATCACACCTAAAAAAACGCAGGAAAAAGAGTTATATATGCGTTTTCCGGTTGAAATTAAACTTTCTTCTCCTTATTCCGATTTTTTAAGCTATCTAAAAGAAATTGAAAATATGCTGGAAGTTTTAAAAATAGATAAAATTGAAATAGAGCTGGATGAAAAAGTTTCTGCCAACCCTTCGGTTGTTATGAAGCTAGGCAGTATACTTTCGGACAGGCCTGTTCTACCCGAAGATCAGAAAATGATTTCAATTTCTTCCGGTTCGCAGCTTTTTGGCCAGCAGGAAGCCCCGAAGATAAAAACGGAAACTAAATTAGAGGGCGTTAAATTAAACGGAGTCATATGGCAGGGCGGTAAGGCTACCGCAATAATTAATAATAATGTTGTGCAGTTGGGAGAAAGTATCGGTAAAAGAAAAATTCTTGAAATTAACGCGGATAATGTTGTATTAGGAGAGGGAGATCTTAGGTATACCTTAACTATTGAATGACAAGCATTTTTTTATCAATAAGTCTAAAATATTAATATCCGGAGGAAATAATGAAAAAAAGAGTTATGGTTGCGATGGCGATTTTCTGTTTAATTCTTATACCTGGTTATTCTATGGGCAAACAGCAAGATCCGGATAAAAAAAGCGCTGGTAAAACTGCCGCTGATGTTTTAAATGATAAAATAGCTTCTCTCAGGAAAGACCTTGATTCCGCCAGGGTAGACAACAGCGCTTTAAATAAGCAAATCTCATCGCTTACCAGCGACAAGGCTTCTCTGGAAAGCAAGGCCGGCAAATTGCGGGCAACCATAAATGATTATA
>PCWA01000015.1:11649-73903 GCA_002796125.1 Candidatus Ghiorseimicrobium undicola | reverse complement strand
ATACCTAACCCACCTTTACCGAGAAGTTATCTATCTCGTATCATTCATTTTGCGAAGGAACCCGCAGAGCATGGATAGTAATTTGTAAAATACCGTGTTGCCGGCATCTAAAAATATCAATTGTTCTTTGCGCGCTTAAGCAGTCTTACCGTAGTCCCTTCGCTGTTCGTGCTTACGTCCAAGTCGTCTACGAATTTATAGACGATAAGCAAACCTCTTCCCCGCCTGTTAAAATTAACCGCGTCCTCAGCTAATTTCCTGTTACTTTCAATCATTTCAGCCAAATCAAAACCTTCGCCGCCTTTATCGGTCACCGCCAATTCCAGCTTACCGGCATCAAAAACACAATCTAGCCTGATTATGTTTTCCTCCGGCTTTTCCGATTTTTTCCCGCCATGTTCTATCGCGTTATTGCATACCTCATCAACAATTGTTTCAATATGATATATTTCCCTGTCGCTAAAAGCAAAATTGTGCGCGATATTGGCAATGCAGCCCCTTACGCCTCTTACAAATAAAAATTCACCAGGCATTTCTATTTTTATTCTATTCACTTTTAACCTCGTTAGTTATAAAGCTTCTATTTATTTGCTGATTTTCCAATCCTTCTCCGCCTCTTCCCTGCTATTATATATTTTTAAAAGCTTATCCGCGCCTGAAACATCCATTAAATCCCTAATCACATCACTAAGCTTAATTAATTTAAGGGCGCCGCTTCTTCTCTTCATCTGTATATGATACAATATCAAACTTGACAGCCCCGTGCTGTTAACATATGTCAAGCCCCCACAATCTACTATAAGGCAAATATTTCCTTTACGCACCAACTCAAACATAAATTTATCCAATTTAGCGCTGGTTAAGGCATCCAAAATGCCTTCTAATTTTATAAATTTTACTTCTGGATCTTCGTTTTCTACTATTGTAATATTAATATCTTTTTTGTCCATAGTTTTTCTTCCTTTCTACAAAGATATGTTTCACTACCCTTTGATTACGCCTAAGGGACGCATGCGTGCTACCCGCTTGGATATGCCGGCACTATGCACAACATCCACGACCTCATTTACATCCTTATAGGCCTCAGGTGCTTCTTCAACTATCGTGCCGCGTCCCGAAGCCATCACCGTAATTCCTTTTGCTTCCAATTGTTTCATTAACGCGCTAAAATTTACGGAGCGCGTTGCCGCTGTGCGCGATTTAAGGCGCCCTGCTCCATGGCAGGTAGAGCCAAAAGTTTCCTCTTCGGCTTTTTTTGTCCCTACCAAAAGATAAGAATTCCTTCCCATGTCGCCGGGGATAATCACCGGCTGGCCTGTATTTTTATACTTCGGAGGCAAGGCCGGGTTTCCGGGGCCAAATGCCCGAGTGGCGCCTTTACGGTGCACGCACAATAGTTTTTCCTCGCCGTCAATATTATATTTTTCTATTTTCGCGATATTATGGGCAACATCATAAATAAGATGCATTCCCAACCCCTGCCATGAAGCATTAAAAAATTTTTCAAAACACCTGCGCGCAAGATGCATCAGGCACTGCCTGTTCGCCCAAGCATAATTTGCCGCGCATCTCATTGCCCCTAAATACGCTTTGGCTTCCGGAGAATTAACAGGGGCGCAGGCAAGCTGCCTATCCGGCACATTAATATTGTAATTCTGCAGGCAGCGCACCATGCTTCTGGCATAATCATCGCAGATCTGATAGCCAAAGCCTCGCGAGCCGGAATGTATCATCACCATTACCTGCCCTAAATCAAGCCCAAAGGCATCTGAGAGCTGGCGGTCATAAAGCTGATCAACCACTTGTATTTCCAGAAAATGATTACCCGAGCCAAGCGTGCCTGACTGCGCCTTGCCCCGCTCATAGGCCCGCTCGGAAACCGCTTCCGGGTCCGCGCCGGAAAGCGCGCCGGATTCCTCGGTACATTCTAAATCCTCTTTTATGCCGTAGCCTTTCGCCACTGCCCACCCTGCGCCTTTGAGCAGGATTTCTCTCTCCTCCTTAACCGATACTCTTATGTCGCCCTTTGAGCCGACCCCGCTGGGCACGTTTGAAAATAAGACGCAAGTCAAATCCTTGATTTTATCTTTAACATCATTATATTGCAAGTTTGTTTTTAACAGCCTGACGCCGCAGTTTGAAACCACGAAATTATTAGCAATAAAATTATGGTCTTGATGATTAACAGTAAAATCATATACATATTCTTCAAATGGTGACTCTGCAATAGAAACTATTTTATCCCAAATCATCCCGGAATAGCCGAGACCTTGTGTATGTTCATCAATGAAATCGGCGAAGTTTAAAGCGGCGGAACTAATCCGGGGATCAGTCTTTCTCTCTCCATAAACAGACCTTTCAATAAATCTCATATTCACAAATTTAGACCCCAACATTTTATAAATTTTTTCTGCGCTATAACCCTGTGCATGCAGCCCAATAGCGCTTGATTCGGCTTCTTGACGCGTACGCAAAATTTCATCTTTATGCCGCAAAAATTGTACCGTGGTATTAGCCAAAAAAGACCTTTGCCGGTTATACTCAAATCCTACCCTACTATATAAATTTATCAAGTCTTCAGATTTATTAGATAAAATCAACCTTAGGCGGTAATGCAAGGTTCCTTTCTTTGATATGTATTCAGCATTGCGGCTTATTTTCAACGCAGAGATTCCAAACTCAGACAAAAGCTTGGATACCCCTTCCAAAAACGCAACTCCATTATCAACCAACGACTCCCGTTTATTCATCGAAACAACCGGACAATAAAGGTTATATCCATGTTCCAAGAAAGATTTTGGCGCGCTCATCTCCGCTCCAAAATAAGCGGCTAAGAACAATCTTTTTTGCCAAAGCGGCGCCCTAAAAAGCCACTTTGGCATTAAATACGGCGTATCTGTTTTATTACCAAATGGAACTCCCAGCAAAACAAGCATTATCGCAAAAGCACTTGAGCATACTTTACAGGAATTTTCAAGATTCTCAAATTCAACCAAATCATACCACGTTTGTATCTTGTGCTTCCTCTGACGGCTATAAATCTTAGAACACTTAAAACCTATTTTTTCTATATCTCTTCTGATTAATTCTAAATCATCAGACTTTCCCCAAAACCAGCTTATCCCTTTGCCTCTAAGCTTTACAAAATGCACGTTGCCGTCGCCAATAGAGTAACCGGCTACCTTAATCAAGTAAGGCAACGCGCTAGAATTATATCGTAAAGGCAGTAAACCTCTTTTCTTTAACTGATTGATAATCTGTGCTTTAGCATTGCCGCCTAAATCTTTCTTCAGGCGCGACAATAAATTTAAAACGTCTTTTTCGTCAATAATAACCTCGTCGCTCGGGTTCTCAAAATCAACGCCGGCAAACGGATAAACCGCGACCTTGTCCCCCTGCTTAAGACGCTTGAGAGCAACCATCCCATCTTCGGTCCAAAACGGATGGTCTCGCGTTGCCTTTATTTTCTGGCCTCCGAAAGTAGTTATTTGCAAAATTTTCTCTTTAGGCCTGACTTTAATAAATCTAAATAAATCCGTTTCTTCCTTAATCTTTTTTGAAAAGTTCATTGTTATCAATTTAGTCTTCTTCCAATCAGCCTCTAAATCCTTAATCTTTACCGTAAATCCCTTATCGGTCAATATTTTTGATTCCCCGGTAAGGCAATTTATATCAAAACCAACACCTCCGGGAGATACCACACCGCCTGCGCCTATATCCGTTGCCGCCACGCCCCCGATAGGGAAACCGTATCCCCAGTGAATATCCGGCATGGCTAAAGAGGCGTTTACAATACCAGGCAAAAAGGCGACATTAGCCACCTGCTCCAATGCCTTATCATGAAAAATATCTTTTAATAATTTTTCATCGCTATAAACAATTCCCTCAACGCGCATGCCCGGTTTATATGTTTTCGGCAGGCGCCAGCGGTAATTATCTATTTTTTCCAATTTTCCCTGCCAATTCTCAGGCATTTTTCATCTCGCATATTTTAATCCGTGTAATCATTCCTAAAAAATCAGTGTAATCGTATCTTAAACATCAAATATAACTTCGGCCTGCCATAAGGAACCCGTCTTTTCGATTTTTAACTCATGGCGGGTTGCCGCTTTAATTTCCGTATTGACGGTAAAATCTGCAACCGGCCGGCTAAAAGCAGCCGCTTCTAAAGCGGTTTCGCTTAATTTATCTATCTTAAAATCGGTAAATATTATTTCTTTTACGCTGGATAAGGAAAGGAGTTCGTTGAGCCAATTAACAAGAAGCTCTTCCTTATTTTCTGCCTCTTGTTTAAGGGTTAATTTTTCCAGCCCCCGGTTACCGCTTTCGGACTTCCTTTCAGCAATAATATCAAACATCGCCAAAGCGGCATTTTTGAATAATTCTTGCAGGCTCCTGGAGTTTAGCCTGATACCGATATCTGCGGTATGCTCTAGGAATTCATAGTTAGGCATGATTATGTTTTGTTACCACAAAACATTTTAGCTTAAAATCCAGTCTTTTGCAAGAACGATACAAAATGAAATCCCCAACTTATTCAGCTAAGGGATTTTATTTGGTGGGCCATGATGGAGTCGAACCATCGACCTTGACATTAAGAGTGTCCTGCTCTACCAATTGAGCTAATGGCCCAAATTTTAGCTATCGGAAATTAATATTGTAACAAAGAACGCCCGGTTTTGCAATATACGCTTGTATTTATTATATTTATTGCGCGCCCGGAGGGAGTCGAACCCCCAACACCTAGTTCCGAAGACTAGTGCTCTATCCATTGAACTACGGGCGCAAATAGGTTTTGAATTTGGGGATGGGCTCATTAAAAATGCCTAAATCCTTTTGTTTCAAGTTCACGGCATCGCCTTTTGACATCTACCAATAAAATCTTTTTCGGCCCGCTGATAATCTGGCCGATGAGAAAAAAACGCATCCCCTTTTGCTTCTTTAGAAGCCTTCTTGCCGCATCCTGCGGTAACGTAAAGAGCAGTTCAAAATCCTCTCCGGAATACAAAGCGTCTTTTAAAGAAAGGGCATATTTATTTTTGGGAATAAGCTCCTCATAAATCACCGCGCCTTTTTGGCTTCTTTCCAAAATATGCCCCAAATCGGCGATAAGCCCGTCAGATATGTCAACCATGGAATGTAAATTAAAATTCTCTGCCAGATAACGTGATTCTTTTATGCGCGGCGTAAACTTTAAATGATGCCCTGATTTAAATGAGCCTCCCAGCGGGCCGGTCAAAAAAATAAAATCACCTGCCCTTGCCCCGCTTCTCAATACCAGCTCTTTTTTCTTAACCAGCCCCAGCATGCTTACGTCAATAGTCAGCTGCCGAGACCTGCTTAAGTCGCCCCCTACTATATTTATACCGTATTTTTCCGCTACCTCCCGCATGCCGCGAAAAAGATTATCAACAAATTCAAGCTTTGTCTGTCTCGGCATAGCCAAAGAAACGAGACAATGTCCGGGGATTCCTCCGCAGGCGGCAATATCGCTTACAGAAACCGCTATTGCTTTTCTGCCCACCAGATACGGATTTGTGCCGGAGGTAAAATCCACCCCCTCTACTATCATATCAGAGGTTAAAAGCTGGTAATGCTTGCGGTCAAATTTCAAAACCGCGCAATCGTCTCCTGTACCTTTAAAGACAGTTTTATCAAGCTTTATCAGCCTTTTAAATCTATCAATTAAGGCAAACTCGCCTAATTTAGACAAGCTCATCTCATGCATCCTAATATTTTTTTGATATTCACCTTATAAGGAGACTTTATTATGCCTTTTTCCGTGATAATTGCCTTGATTAATTCATGCGGGGTAACGTCAAAAGCCGGGTTATAAACTTTTATTCCATGCGGCGCAATGCGCCTGCCGCATAAGGCAGTAACCTCTTCCGGCGAGCGCTGTTCGATGGGAATTTCTTTTCCGCCTGCAATCTCTAAATCAAAAGTGGATACAGGCGCAACAACGTAAAAAGGAATCTTATGATAACCTGCCAAAACCGCCAAACTATAAGTTCCGATTTTATTAGCGGTATCGCCATTAGCCGCTATCCTGTCTGCCCCCACAAAAACTTTATCTATTAAGCCGCGCTCCATCAGGCTTGCCGCCATATTATCACAGATTAATGTAGTATCTATGCCTTCTTGTTTAAGTTCCCAAGCCGTAAGGCGCGCTCCCTGAAGAAGCGGCCGGGTTTCACAGGCGTAAACTTTAAATTTCTTCCCCTCTTTCTTTGCCTGATAAAAAACCCCCAGCGCCGTACCAAAATCCCCCGTAGCAAGGGCCCCGGCATTACATATCGTAAGCGCCCTGTCTTTAGCTTTAATCAACCGCGCCCCATTTTTACCCATAGAGCGGCAGATGGCTTTATCTTCCTCCAATATTTTTAAAGATTCTTTTAAAAGAGCTTGTTTGATTTTTCTTACCGGTTTGGCGCGATTAAACAAAGCCGTATTTTTCATCCTTTCCAAAGCCCAAAAAAGATTTACTGCTGTAGGCCGCGACAAAGCGAGCTGTTTAATTACGGCAGACAATTCTTTATAGAATAAGGCAAAGCTTTTCGCCTTTGAATCTCTCATGCCCAAAACTACGCCAAAAGAAGCGGCTATGCCGATAGCAGGGGCGCCTCTGACTTGCAGCATCTTTATCGCGTGTATAAGAGTCTTTAAATCCGAAGTGACGATATGCTTTAGATGCAAAGGCAGTCTGGTTTGGTCTATAAGCTTCACTTTATTTCCTTGCCACTTTATTGTTTCAATAGCCATATATCACCCCCGCATTCCCAATATTTTTGCCAAAAATGATTTCCGCGTGGAAATTGCCCGTTCAGGACAAGCTTCCTGGCAGCAGAAACAACGGATGCACCGGGAATAATCAATTTTGATCTTTGGTTCCAGTGTAATCACTTTCTCCGGGCATATCTGACGGCATCTATTGCATTTTACGCATACCGTCGGATCAATCTCCGGGCGGTAATCCAATAATTTTTTAAAGATTTCAAAAGCCGGCTTGGGAATTTTATATATCATTGCCGGATTGGGCAGTTTAAAATCAGCTAAAATAACATCATTTAAATTCTCTCCAAGGATTTCAATTGACCTTAAATCACTGCATCCCAGATTGCGCCTGCCTGAGGCTGCTATTACGGGGATATCTTCGGGCGTAAGATTCATAATCTTTGCCAACACGCTATCTATGGCTATAGCATCCCTGCCCGCGAGAATTAATCCAACATGGCGCTTCTCTCCGCTGGTGGCCGGCCCGTCTCCTTCAATAATATCAACGGCATCAACAATAGTTAAAGCCGGAGAAACAGACTCATATACATCCAGAAGCATGGCGGCGAACTCCCGCGCCTTAAAATATTTTTTATGCAGTTCGCTTTTAAACAATCCCGGGATTAAACCGAAAAGATTTTTTACCGCGGCCGTTAATATCATCAGCCCGTGTGTTTTAAATTTAGCAATATTGATAACCGCATCAACCTCATCAATAAAACTCGCCAGGGGCAGGCCCTTTTTAAAGGATTTCTGCTTTAGGGTTATTAACTCAGCTCCCTCCTCTTTTGCTATGGACGCCATACCTGTTTTTTTATAGAGCTCTTTTATTTCTATATCTTCTTTTTTGCCCCATACGCTAGGGGTATCCGCGATATAAACTTTAACACCTATATCTTTTAAAATCCTGATTACCGGCCTGACTACTTCAGGGTGCGTAGTAATCGCCCTTTCCGGCTCAATACTCATCAATAAATTCGGCTTTAGCAAAACGCGCGCGCCCGGCTTAATGAAATCAGGAATACCTCCAACTAATGCTAAGGCCTTTTTTACGGCAAAATCAACATTTTCCTTTTTATAATCAGCACATTTTACTATAGATACTTTCGAGCCCATTAACGCCGATAACCTCTTATTCTTCCTGGCTGTTGATATAATCTTTAAAAGTTATATTCTCTCCCAGTTCCTGCTTGACGGTTTTAATTCTATCCGATATATAGGGATGGGTACGCCCATAAGATAAAGGAGCTATGGGTTTTTTACGATTGACATCTTTTAATTTTTCCAAAAAGCTAATCATCGCCTTGGGGTCAAACCCTGCCTTATCCGCGTACTTTACGCCTACCTTGTCCGCCAGCAACTCGTCTTCCCGCGAATACCCCAGCATAATTTGCCCAAAAGCCAGATCGGCCCCGTAAACCGCCTGCGAATTCTCAACCGTCTGTGCCGCAAGTATTCTGGCCAGCATATATCCCATTGATGCCTGTAATTTTTTTATGCTGTGGCGCGCCACTATATGCGCCACTTCATGCCCCATAACACAGGCTAGTTCATCATCGCTGGCGATATCGATAAGGCCTTTATTTACATAAACATAACCCCCGGGCAAGGAAACAGCGTTAACCTCTTCGTCATCAATAACTTTAAAATAATAAACTAAATCCTTTCTATCGCAGGCATCGGCAATCTTCTGGCCTATATCATTTATTTTTTTCTGTAATAAGTCGCTGGCTAGCAATTTATATTTACTTTCAACTTGCCTGGAAATAGACCTGCCTAAATTTATTTCTTTTTCAGTAGAATAAAATAGCATTTCTTCCCTGCCGGTCGCTAGGTTATATTCGGAGGCACAGCCGGAAAAAATAGTAACCAGTAACCAGTAACTAGTAACTAGTAAAAAAAATGTTATTATATTTCTATTCCGCATTTTTTAAGTAATTTATAGAGCTTGGGCAACGGCAGGCCAACGACATTATAAAAGCAGCCCTCTATCCTTTCGATAAATAAACTACCCCTGCCTTGTATATCGAAACCGCCGGCAAAATTAATATGGCGACCTTTACTGTTCTTGAGATAATTTTTTATTTCTTTATCGGAAAGCTTAGACAGCCAAACCTTTGTTTTGCAATAATCAACATAGCCTTTCTTGTTTTCTATGTCGATAACCGCAAGGCCGGTATAAACAGATGAAGGGGCATTAGATAATCTTTTGATTGTCAAAAAAGCGTCTTTTAGGTTACTTGGTTTTCCGAATATTCTGCCTCCTTGCAAGACGACGGTATCCGCGGCTATCACAGCACCTTTTTTAAAATATCCGCTCACTGTTTTTGCCTTATTTAAAGCATTTTTTATAAGGATCTCTTTGACTGCATGGTGCGGCAAGACTTTTAATTCCCTGGCATTAGAAGGAAAAATTTTAAATTTAAATCCGCACTTTTTGAGTAGTTCGGCTCTGGCTCTGGATTTAGAGGCCAATATTAACGGTTTCATATTTTATTTTGTCTATTGGCTTCTAAAATCGGTGGCTTTAAAAATAGAAATAAGGGGGCAATCAACACCGGCAAGGGCTTCTTTTGCGCCTTCGGACCTGTCTATTATAACAACGGCAGCCTTAACTATCAGGCCTTCTTCTTTTAGCGCCTTTATAGAATCAATAAGCGATTTCCCGGATGTGGCCACATCATCAACCAGGAGAACTTGCTCTCCCCGGGTTAAAGCCGGGCCTTCAATCCTTCGGCCGCTGCCGTGTTCTTTAGCGGCTTTCCTAACTATAAATGTTTTCAATGGGTTATTATCCAGATATGCCATGGCTGCTATAGCGCCCAAAAAAGGATCCGCCCCAAGAGTAGGCCCTCCCACCGCGGAAACCCCGGATAAATCCAGCGCAGGACACGCCTTAATAAGGCCTAATATTATCGCGGCGGTTAAATACGCGCCTTCCGAGCTAAGTGTTACAATCCGGGCGTCAATATAGTAATCGGCAACCTTGCCGGAAGACAGAACTACACGCCCTTCTTTATACGAATATTTCTTTAATAGGCCAAACAGCCTTTGTTTCAGCTCAGTAGTATTTTTATCTTGTGGCATAACTTTATTTTACTATCTGCCGCCTAAGATGTCAATTGAATTGAGCCTCAGTTTTTCTGACATATCAAATAAATCTCCGGCCTGATTAAACAAAATTTTCCTGAATTATATCTAAAGGCTATTGCAAAAATTAGTACGGGGTTGACAAAGCCATGCCCATATTGTAATATAAAGCATTATGCCAGCGGCTGTTCTGAAAAATTTTATCAATATTATCTATCCTGCGCTATGCCCCATATGCAAAAATCAATTGATAGAAAAAAAGGGTATCATTTGTCATTCATGTTTTAACGCCATAGAAAGAAATGTTCCGCCTTTCTGTAAACGTTGCGGCAGGCATTTACAAAGAGCCCGCTGCGGCCATTGCCAAAAATACACGCTTCACTTCCAACGGGCCTTTAGCCCATGCTGTTACCGCGGCAAAGCCGCAGAGATTATACACTTATTTAAATACCGTCGTAAAATGAAACTAATATACACGATATCGCGCATAATGCACAATTTTATAAATATTTTCCGCATACCGGTACAAAACTTTAATATGATGGCAGCCATACCCTTGCATCCTGCGAAGTTGAGAGAAAGAGAATTTAACCAAGCCGAACTTATAGCTGAAAATATATCAGGAGCCTTTAACATCCCTCTCAGCAGTAATAATTTAATAAAAATATGCAACAGAAACACACAAACAAAACTTGGTTTTCAAGAACGATTTCTTAATATGAACGGCGTATTTGAAATTAAAAACAAAAAAGAAATAACCGGTAAAAATATACTTTTGATAGACGATGTATTAACTACCGGGGCAACATGCTCTGAAGCATCGAGAATATTAAAAGAAGCCGGGGCAAAAAATGTTTCGGTATTGACGTTTGCGAGTTAATTCGCACTTATCTCGCCGCAAGGCGGATGCGCTCCTTCCCTTGCCTAAACATCGGGTAAATCTCTACGACATTTACCCGATAGGCTGCGGGTAGGTTCAAGCTTAATAAGTTCTAACCTACTCCGAAGCTTAAGGGGTAAATTCTCTTCGAGAATTTACCCCTTGCTTAAGCGAGGAGATTAATTCGCGCAAATAACTTACGTCGTTCTTCGAACTCCGTAAGTTATGCGCTCATTAGATGATAGCGGCATCCCTCGCCTAAACATCAGGGTAAATTTCTTCGAATTTTACCCTGATAGGCTTCGGGATAATTCGGCCAAATAACTTATGCCGGCTCCGCCTCCATAAGTTATGGCCTCATTAAATGAAAATACTGCGTAAATATGTATTAAAAGAATTTATAACTCCTTTTATATTATCTCTTGCGGTCTTGTTGTTTATTTTTTCTCTGGTCTTCCTGACTCAATACACGGCGCTGATAATAAATAAAGGCGTTGAAGTCTTCTCGGTAGGTAAACTGTTTTTCTACTCCTTATTCTACCCCTTAAGCTTCATACTCCCCTTGGCTATATTTACAAGCGTTCTCTGGTCTATGGGTAGAATTTCATCTGATAACGAGATAACGGCGATAAAAGCGGCGGGGATAAATCTTATGCATATCGTCATGCCGGTAATAACCCTCGGGCTGATGTTCAGCCTTTTTATGGTAATATTCAACACGACTATTATGCCTAAAGCAAATTTTGAAAAGCGAAGGGCCATGCTTGATATAGGCTTCAAAAACCCTACGGCTACGCTTGAGGCGGGGACATTTATTGATTCATTCCAAAAATATATATTGTTTATTTACAAAATCGAAGGCAATAAATTGGAAAATATACGCATATACGAACCTCAAGGGCCCGGCAAGCCCGCGCGCACAATTATTGCCAAAAAAGGGGAATTTATATCTTTGCCGGAACAGGGAATAATCAAATTAAAGCTTATCGACGGTTCCAGCGACGAACCCAACCCGAATGATCCTAATATGTTTTATAAATTGAACTTCAAAACATACTTTATAAACTTAAATGTCGCAAAACCCACCAATGGTAAAACGGTTAAAAAACCAAAAGACATGACACTTAAAGAACTTAATGAGGAAATCAGGCGCCTTGCTAAATCAGATATGGACTATAGCCCGCTTTCCATAGAAATACAAACAAAGATCTCGCTCGCGTTCGCCTGCCTGATCCTGGCTTTAATCGGCTGTCCTTTAAGCATGATTGCCAAGCAAAGGTTAAAATCCGTAAATTTAGGCTTGGGTTTTGTTATTTTTGGAATATACTACCTATTAATCCTGGGGGCAGGCGCCCTGGCGAAATACCTTGGCCTGCATGGATACCCCATGCCGGAACTTGCCATGTGGATACCAAATATCATATTCGGCCTGCTAGGCACAATCCTTACTATGCTTGTATGCGCATTTTAGACAGATACTTAACTAAATCCATGGTTTCAGCCTATATATGTTGCATACTTGTATTTCTGTTTTTATATATAATCGTAGATTTATTTTCCCATTTAGATGATATTTTAAAAGATCAGGTAGCGTTATCCTTATTAATAAACTATTACCTCTCATTTATACCGCTTATATACATCCAGGTCTCTCCAATGGCCTGCCTGCTGAGCCTTCTCTATTCTATAGGGACATTATCCAAGAATAACGAAATCATCGCCATGCGCGCAAGCGGCCTAAGCATCTGGCGGATATCGCAGCCCGTCCTTATATTCGGATTTATAATCAGTATACTTATTTTTATGGTAAATGAGCGCTTCCTGCCAAAAGCGCAACAGATTAGTTACCGGATGAAAAATGAGATATTTGAAAAGAATAATAACGGCCAGCCCAGTAAAATGTATAATCTCGCGATATACGGGCAAAATAACCGCCATTTTGTTATAGATATATATTACCCGAAAAAACAAATGATGGAAAATGTAACGATGCTCGAACACGACAAAAATCAAAATGTCGTTTCTAAAACAGTGGCAAGATATGCTTATTTCAGGAAAGATAGCTGGCTGTTCCGCAAATGCGTCATTTCCTATTTTAATCAAGACGGCCAGTTAATCGGCGAGCCGTTTTATTTCGAGAATAAATTCATGCGGCTTGATGACCGGCCGGCCGATTTTCTGCGCCAGCAGCAACAGACAGCGTTCATGAATATAGCACAGCTAAAAGATTATGTAAACAGGCTTTCAAAAAGCGGGGCAGTCGCCGTAATCAGAAACCTTAAAGTAGACCTCTACAACCGCTACAGCTATCCGTTTACAAGTTTTATAATAATCCTGGTGGGAATACCTTTCGCCCTCGGCTCAAGAAAAAGAGGCCAAGCCATAGCATCCCTGGGCGTCTGCATAGGAATAAGTTTTATATACTATGTCTTCAACCAAACAAGTATTGCCTTTGGGAAAACCGGACTCATCCCGCCCATTATATCCGCTGTCTTAAGCCACGGAGTATTCATTTCGGCAAGCCTATTTGCCGTGCGCAGGCTTTCCTAAAGGCTTTATCGATTTATCCCGACGCTCCAAAACCGCGGGCTTTAACCTGCGGAGCTTCATTTATTCAGGTAAACTCTCGGTATCCTATTACCCAAACCACAGACTATTTCATAACATATGGTATCCGATAAAGCGGCCAGCTCTTCTGCGCTAACAAAGCTATTCTTATCTTGGCCGATTAAGGTAACTTCATCCCCTACGGACAGATTCTTAACCGAGCCTGCATCTACCATTGTCTGGTCCATGCAAACCCTGCCGACGACTTTAACCCGCCTGCCTTTAATAATGACTTCTGCTTTATTAGAAAGCGCCCTGGGATAGCCGTCGCCATAGCCGACAGGCAAAACAGCGATAACAGTTTTTCTCTTGGTTACATAGGTCTTGTTATAACTTATGCTTCTGCCGCCGGGCACTTTTTTTAAATAAACAACTTTTGTCTTAAGGCTTAATACCGGTTTGATTTTAATATTTAGCGCGCGCTGAGGATAAAGGCCATAAATAACAATTCCCGGCCTGATTAAATTAAAATGGCTGGACTTAAAATTAACCATACCAAGGCTATTAGCAGCATGTTTTAGGGGTATGGATATGCCGCAACAATCTATTTTTTTTAATAATTCCTTGAATAAACTTATCTGCCTGCGCGTAAAATCCGCATCACTATCGGCAGAAGATAAATGAGTAAAAATACCCTCTATCTTAAGATAAGCAAGTTTATTTACCGCCTTTACAAAAGTCAGGGCGTCTTTATGCCAGATGCCAATCCTGCCCATTCCCGTATCTATTTTTATGTGTATTTTTACCGGTTTTCTCTTTTTGCTGGCTTGGGCATTTAAGCCAGCTGCGATTTCTTCGCTAAATACCGTTTGTGCCAAACCGTAATCTATTATGGCAGGGCAATCTTTTAAGAATATGCCTCCCAACACAAGGATGGATGATTTTATGCCGGCATGGCGCAAGGTTATCGCCTCATCGATACTGGCGACGCCCAAATACTTTATACCCAAAGAAATCAGTTTTTTTGATACCGGAATTAAGCCGTGCCCGTAAGCATCCGCTTTAACGGTAGCCAATATTTCGGTTTCTTCCGGCACAATCTTACGTATAGAATTTATATTATAAGCTATGTTTGCTAAATTAACTTCTGCCCATGTCGGACGATAACCGATTTTATTCATTTTTGCTTTTTTTAATCTGTGGAATCTGCGGCTTAATTTGGCATTCCTTAGGGTAAAGATACATGGGGTTCAACTTAGCAATATCATCATGGCCATGGCTCAGGATCCTATCATAAGCGAGCTTATTTAAATTTTTACCGCCGGGGTACCAAAATTCCTCAGGAAGGCAAAGCGCATTATTGCAAGCGCGTAATTTATCTTTATTGCCGGCAATAGCTTCACCGGTGATAAATGTCTTTTTATTCAGCATGCCCAGCCAATTATCAAAATCCAGAAGCAAATAAGGCGTCAATCTCCTGACTTTATCGTTTTCTCTCTTATAAAACGCGCTATATACATTACCCCTGCGCGCATCCGATATTACAGAGATATTCCCATTTTCCTTTATGTTATGCGCGATTACATCCAGGGTAGGAATACCTAAAATTCCGGCACCCAGCCCGAAAGAAAATGCCTTAGCCATAGACATCGAAATACGCATGCCGGTAAAGGACCCCGGCCCCAAACCTACGCAAAAGGCGCCGATATTATCAATATTAATATTGCTTCTATTAAGCATCCTCTCTAAAGCGCCTAAAAGCAGGACAGAATGCTTCCTGCCCGCGTTATAACGGTAATCAAAAATAACTTTTTCATTTTCAGTCAAAGTAATACTTAAAAATTTAGTAGAAGTATCAATGCCTAATATCTTCATCGGGCCTGAGATTTTATTTGCCGCATTTTAACATTAATCAAGCGCTTATTTTCGCCCAAAACGGAAATTTCTATTTTCATGCAGTCCCGAGGAAGATAGTCTTCGATTCTCTCAGCCCACTCAACCACGCTTATGCCGTCGCCGTATAAATACTCGTCTATCCCAAGACTTAAGATATCTGTTTTTTTAATCCGGTATAAATCAAAATGATATAATTTAACTTTACCGGAAGCATACTCCCTCAATAAAACGAATGTAGGGCTTATAACAGCCGCTTTTTTTATTCCCAAGCCATCAGCTATTCCCTTTGTCAAAACGGTTTTTCCCGACCCTAATCCGCCGAAAAGCGCGATGACAGAACAAGGTTTCAATTTCTTTGCCAGCTTTCTGCCGAATTCTTTTGTCTCTTCGCTATTTTTTGTAATTATCCGCATTAGTCGAAATTATATTATTTCGCATTTATCGCCTAAAATTTTACATATTTTTTTTAATACTTCTCTATCGGGGACAGAAACCCCCGCTTCCGATGTATGCCTTTTGGGGACATTAAGATGCACCTTATCGGGGTCGATTCTTGCGATAACATGTTTAAACTCCTGGAAATAACTAAGATTATCATTGACTCCCTTGACGATCATTATCTCCAGAAAGATCTTGCCGCCAAATTCATTCCTTAAATTAACCAGGCCTTTTATGATATCCTCTATGCATAACCCTTTAGCCGGCCTGTCAATAGCTTTAAATGTCTCATTATCTATGGCATCCAAAGAAGGCATAATCAAATCGACACCCAAAATACTATCTCGTATGCGCTTCTCTTTAAACAAAGACGCATTAGTGATCAAAGCAATCGGTATAGTGCTAAGTTTTTTTATTTCATCTATTAAAACATCTATTTTTGAATTCAATAAAGGTTCACCTGTACCTGAAAGGCTTATATAATCGATATTCATATTCTTAAAATCCGCTGAATTGATAAATTCGCTTAGCTCGCTTATAATATCTTTTATCTTAATATATTGTTTTCTTTTCAGCGTGCGTTTTGCCGTCGGCCCCAGCTGGCAATATATGCAATCCAGATTGCACATCTTATAAGGCACCAAAGATATCCCAAGGGAAAGCCCAAGGCGCCTGGATTTAACAGGTCCGTATATGTACTTCATGTTTTTAAATTACTGGATCCATCCGCCTGCGGCGAGATATGGGCGAATTATACAGCGGCAATTATAATACCTTTTTTGTCGGCAAAACTTATTACTTCCTTTTTATCCAAAATAATGGTTCTGCCTGCTTCGAGCGCCAGGCAATTTATCCCTGAAGCCGATAGCCTACGCATAGTCTTAAGGCCCACAACGGGAACATCAAAACGCATATCCTGATTCGGCTTGCTCACTTTAATAACAGTGGAATTGCCGCGCCCAATCAAGCCCCCTCTGGCTATAGTTACATCCGTCCCCTCCAGCGCTTCAACAGCAAGAACCGCTTTCTGCTTAACAACAACCGTCTGGCCTATATCCAAACCCGCTATTTTTTTAGCAATATCCAGCCCGAAATATATGTCCTGCCACTGTGAATCGACAGGCTTACGCTTTGTCAATACTGACTTTTGCGGTATATATTCTGAAAGAAAAAGAAGCGAACTTATTACCTCTATGCCATGGCTATTCAATTCTTCGGCAACAGCGGAAAAAATAGTATCAGCTTTTTTATCCCTAATACGTTCTAGTAACTTTTTTAATTCCGGGCCAAAATTATTCCTTTTGTCAAAAAGGCGCCTCGGGCTAATTTGACCTGCCATGGCCGCCTTATCTATATTTTCGCTTTTAAAAATATCGAATATTCTCTTGAATTCAGAAATTTTAAGCCAGATAATTTTATCAACGCAGCGATTGAGCTTATTACAGGTATCGCCTTTTACCGCTATAGCCACGACACTTACGCCGTTTTTTTTCGCCTCTTGCGAAAACAATAAAGGGAAGCGGCCGGAACCGGCTATAAGGCCAATTTTTTTGAATGTGTTTTTTTCCATAATATTTTTAGTAATTATTTTTGAAACTCTGATAAGGCCGACAGGCAACGCGCAATCGGACGCCTAAAAGCTTGGCCGCGGCCAATAACTAACGAACCGCTTTACAAACGCCTCTCTTAGACGTAGTCATAAAATCTAATAACTGGGAAAGATATTGGGAATTTGGAATTTCTTTTTTAATCTCTTGTAGCGCGCTATTAATAGTATGCTGTGAGAAAAAAATAATCTTAAAAGCTTGCTTTAACTGAACAATAATTTTGTTATCCAGGCCGGACCTTCTTAAGCCTATAAGGTTTAAGCCATAAACCCTTGAAGGATGGCCGTCGCAAGTAGAATATGGCGGAATATCCTGAACAACTTTAGAACAACCGCCGATAATAGAAAGCGTACCCACGCGGCTAAATTGATGTATTGCCACCAACCCTCCTATAATCGCCTTATCTGCGACTTGAACATGCCCTGCAAGAGTTCCCCCGTTTGCAATAACGCAATCATTGCCCACCATGCAGTCATGCGCTACGTGGGAATAAGCCATAATCAGGTTTCTTGAGCCGATTACTGTTTTACCGCCTTTGCCCGTACCCAAGTTTATAGTCGAATACTCCCGTATTATATTATCATTGCCGATAAATAAAAGGCTTTCTTCTCCTGAAAATTTTAAATCCTGCGGTATGCTGCCTATTACCGCACCGGTAAATATACTGCAGTTGTCGCCAATAGTGGTATTTTTACATATATGGCAATGCGCGCCGATTTTTGTATTTTTACCGATAATCACATTGTCTTCAATAATGCTATATGGCCCGACTTCGATATTGACGCCTAAGCTAGCCTTTTTGGAAACAATTGCCGTCTGGTCTATATTCATAATCAACAAAACTGCAACTTATGACATGCGCGCTTTTCCATAAGTTACTGTTTGAGCTACGCCCTTGACACTCATCCCCGCGTCCATAAGAACGCCGGGTTTACCATATCAAGGGCGATTTTAAATAAATGCTTTATTGGTATTTTACTTTTTAAGCCGCGGCTTAATTCATGAATCAACCAATGCGAACATCAAATCCGCTTCCGCAACTACCTTGCCGTCAACTAAAGCCCGGGCGCGGACCTTTCCGGTCTTAGATTTTATTTTTGCCGCCTCCGCTTCAAGCACCAGCTGGTCTCCGGGTAAAACAGTTTTTCGAAACCTTACATTATCGGCGGCGAGAAAATAAGCAAGCTTTCCTCTATGCTCTTCAGAAGCCAGCATCATAACTCCTCCTATCTGAGCCATAGCTTCAACTATCAAAACTCCGGGCATAACCGGCTTGCCGGGGAAATGGCCATTAAAAAAATTATCGTTTATAGTAACATTTTTTACTCCAACGGCGCGCTTACCAGCCTCAAGCTGCAACACCCTGTCCACAAATAAAAACGGATAGCGGTGCGGAAGAATATTCATAACTGCCTGAGAATCTAATTCTTTACCGGATGTATAATCAATCCCGATGCCGGATTTTATGCCGGCCATTTCATACCTGTCTTTCTGCTGTGATATTTTTTTTAATAACTTAATATTCAAAGGATGGCCGCTCTTTAAAGCGATAACATGGCCTTTAAGGGGCAGGCCTAATAAGTATAAATCTCCTATCAAGTCCAATACCTTATGCCTGACGAACTCATTCTCAAACCTTAATTTGTTCTTAATTATATCGGTTTTACCGACAACCAGCGTATTATCATAACTGGCCCCTTTTCCCAATCCCTGGCTTTGCAGAGTAGTAGATTCTTCCTCAAGGCAAAACGTCCTGGAAGAAGCGATATCTTTAGAAAAGGCGTTGCAATCTATAACCGCATCAAAATATTGATCCCCTAATATTGTATGCTCATAACTTAAGGTATAAGATATGCGAAAATCTGAAGCAGGAACAATAACCAGCGAAGTATTTTCTTCTTCTGCCCATACCGGCTCCTTTAGAAGAAAATATTTACGCGCGGCCTCCTGCTCTTGTATCCCGGCCTTTGTTAAGATTTCTAAAAAACCGATGCCGCTGCCATCAAGCCCGGGCACTTCATTGCCATCTATCTCTATAGCTATATTGTCAATGCACAAGCCGCAAAGAACAGCCATTAGGTGTTCTATAGTATGGATCTCAGCACCGTTGCAGCCTACAGACGTCCGGCGCGGGCTTTTATTTAAATCAAGAAGGTTTTTGATATCCGCTTTTATAACCGGCCTTTCCGGCAAATCTACCCTTATAAAATTTATTCCGGAATTTACGGCGGCAGATTTAAACCTAACCGTTACTTCATTGCCTGTATGCAGGCCAACCCCCTTTATACTAAGTTCTTTTTTAATGGTCTGCTGCTTTTCTATCATTTAATTTCTCCTCTAATTCTTTGATTTTTTCTTTCAATAGATTGATCGTTTTATGAAGCTCCGGTAATCTCTGAAGGCAGGCATTAACCCGCTTGGCTGTTTCATGCGGCTTAGCGGGATAACCGGAAACCTTTGTATTCGCAGGTACTGATTTTGTCACCCCTGCCTGGGCTGCAACGACTGCCCCATCCCCTATCGTAATATGCCCTACGATGCCTGCCTGTCCTGCCAATATCACGCCTTTACCTATCGTCGTGCTTCCTGAAATCCCTGCCTGTGATACAACAATTGAATTTTCTCCTATAACTACATTATGGGCGATCTGGACAAGATTATCTATCTTTGTGCCTTTACCTATTATGGTTTTATCAAAACGCGCCCTGTCAATTGTAACATTTGCACCAATTTCCACATTGTCTTCAATTAAAACCGTGCCTATTTGCGGGATTTTTTCATGTATACCGCGAACAGTGGCAAAACCAAAACCATCTGAGCCTATAACACTACCGCTATGTATAATAACATTCTTTCCTATAACTACTCTTTCTCTTATTGAAACATTCGGATAAACCAACACACATGCCCCTATAACGCAATGATGCCCTACATAACAACTGGCATATATAGTAGTATCATCTGAAATAGAAACCTCATCTTCAACTACTGTATACGGGCCAATCGCGACATTTTTACCCAATTTTACATTTTTACCTAATATAGCCGTAGGATGTATTCCCGCCGGATGCAAGGCATGATTAGGAGATAAAAAAGAAACCATCTTGGCAAACGCCCAAGAAGGATTTTCTGTCTTAATTATAGGCTTAGAAGCCGATTCAATATCTTTGGAAGTGATAACAGCTGAAGCCTGCGTATGCTTAATCAAAGGTAGGTATCTAGAATTGGCCACAAAGGTCAAATCTCCCGGGTTGGCTTCTTTTATGCCGCATAAACCGGTAATAACTATGCTGCCGTCACCAACCACTTCTCCATCTATAATCTTTGCGATTTCAGATAAAGTTTTTTCAAATTTAGGCATATTATTAGGGCTAAAAGCCCTTCTTTTTATTTCTTCTTTAAATTGCTGTTAACAATTGCGATGATCGCCTCTGTTATATCGTAACTTTTATCCTGATACACCAAAACCCTATCATTAAATACCAGCGTATATCCTTCTTTCACGGCGTATTGGCGTACAGCCTCTTCTATATCCTCCAATATGCCTTTGATTTTATCGTCTCTTTCCTTCCTTAAATCCTGCAATATGCCGTTTTCATATTCTTTGAAAGCGGATATTTTTTCCTGCATTTCGGTTTGCTTTTTAGTTTTTTCTTTATCGTTTAAAAGGCTAAGCTTATCCTGCATACTCTTTATTTCTTCAAGTTTTTTATCGCGATCCTGCTCATAACTTTTTTGTTTCTTTTCCAGCTCCTTATCGTATTCTTTGGTCACTATATACTCATTAAAAATTTTGCCCAAATTTACGTATGCGAATTTATCTGCGGCGAAAACAGACTTATCGTACAAAAAACATGACAAAAATAAAAAAACAAATATCCATATTCTCTTTCTCATCTCTTGCTCCTTCACAATTAGTGAACACCTACGCAATTGCCCACAAGTGCACAGCGGCGCGATTCCCTTAAGCGCCGGCTGCCTTAAAAACGCAGGATGTTTCTTGGTTATCTTCTACTCCTTACTTAAAATCCGCGGCTTACGCTAAAATGGAATTTACCGGTCTTCGTATCTTCTCCCGGTTCTTCATTAAGAGGAAAACCATAATCCAGTTTTATCGGGCCTATCGGCGTCTTAATACGTACGCCCAAACCTATACCGGCTTTAAATCCACCATTACCCAGATCCTTCGAATCCGCCCATACATTTCCGACATCGTAAAATACGGCCCCTTTAATAAAATCAACTATAGGATGGACATATTCAATGTTAGCCAAAACCATGGCCTCTCCGCCCAATGGGTCTTCCGTTACAGAATCCAGGGGGCCGATTTTACGCTCATTATAACCCCTTACGCTGTTTGAACCGCCTAGATAAAATCTTTCATATATCGGAACACTCTCTGAATCATCAAATTCATCTACTATCCCGGTGCGCAGGCGGAACTCCAGGACCGAATATTTTGCCTCTTCAGCACGCTTTGTTTTCCCGATCTTGAAAACCGGCATATCATAGACTCCCCGGCCGATAACCCTATAAAAATCCTTGTCTCCGCCAAAAGGCCCGCCTGCCACTTCTATTGATCCGCCCAAAACAGTGCCTCTGGTCGGGCTAAAAATATTATCGCGGTCATCGCGTACCAGGCTAAAACCCAAACTACTTATTAAATTTTCTCCTTCTTCATTTTTTAAATCACTAGTTGCATCGGAAGGGATATTGCTTATCTTTACATTTTCTATGCGGTAAGTTAAGCCGCTTTTGATAAATTCACCGAATTCTTTAGCCAGCCTTATATCCCCCCCGCTTCTATCCTCATCAAAACCATAACCAACATCGCTTTCCCTCTCACGATCTGTCCTGTAAGCGTCAAATCCAAATGACAAAGGATAGTCAAAAATCCAAGGCTCGGTAAAACTAAGCTCAAAGCTATTCGATATAGAGCCTAACTGGGCTTTAAGCCTTAAATCCTGCCCCGCGCCAGTAAAAGTTTTGAAATTCTTAAAATCAAAATTTCTCTGGGCTATTTCAAAAAATCCTATGAATTGATCCACAGAGCTATAGCCTCCGCCAAAACTAAATTCCCCCGTCTTTGCCTCTTTTACTTCAACTACCAAATCTTTCGTATTGGGATTATCTGTATCTAACATATCAAAGCCGACTTCTTCAAAAAAACCAAGGTTATACAATCTTTCCCTGCTTCTTTTAAGCTTCTTGCCGTCAAACTGCTCTCCGGGATTAATACGCAATTCCCTCCTGATGACTTTATCTTTAGTTTTTATATTGCCGCGCACATTTACACGCCTGACATAAGCCACTTCATTTTCAATAACACTGTATGTAATATCTACTAACCCCTCATCAGGATTTAGGGAAGTGCTAAAATCAACCCTGGCAAAAATATAACCTTTTTCGAAATAAAGGGTCTGGATAGCCGCCGCATCATCGCGTAATTTATCTTCTGTATAAATCTCCCCTCCCACCAATAATAGCTTGTCATGGATATCGCTTGAGGCAATAATATTATTGCCTTCAAGAGCAAGGCTGCCTACATGATACTGCTTTCCTTCTTCTACGGTAATTGTAATATATATATAATTTCTTGTGCGCTCAACTTCTTTTTCGGCTTTAACATCAGCAAAGCCATTAGCCCTGTAAAATGATAATATTCTTTCTAGATCTTCTTCCAGGTCGTCTTCCTTAAGTAAACCGGCCCTAAACCAGCCTTTCTTTTTAGTCTTCATTAATTTAAGTATTCTTTTATCTTTAAAGCTATTGACCCCAAAAAGCGTAATCCTTTTTATTTTTACCCTTTTACCTTCCTCGATAATGAAATCAATATCCGCTTTTTCCTGTTGGCTGTCTAAATTAACTTTATATTCCACCGCGGCATTAGAAAATCCCCTCTTCTCGTATAAGGTTTGTATTTCTTTGACATCTTGATTTAATTTGACATAATCCAGGTATTGCCCGGCCTGGGTATTGGTCACCTTACGGATTTTCTCCCTATTCATTGATTTTACGCCCTTAAAGGCAATAGTAGCGACAATCGGCTTTTTTTTCAAAGAAAATACAACTTTTATGCCATCCTGATAATCTTCAAGAATAATTTTTATATCGCTGAAGTAGCCTAATTCATAAAGCCGTTTTATATCATCTCTGGCTATATTTACCGAATATGGCTGGCCTACACGGGTTTTTATTTTGGATAAGATGACGCTTGAGCTGATGCCTTCATTGCCTTCTATATCCAATACGGTTATCTTCTTCTCTACCGCGTCTAAATCCGCCTCCTCCGTAGAGGACAAATCTTCCCCGCCCTTATCTTCGGCAATAGAATAAGAAGAAAAAATAAGGCAGATAAACCCGCCAAAAAATAAACAGATCCCTAAAAACCGCAATGCTTTTTGTAGTTTTTTCATAATTAAACTATTATAAATAAATATTTTAAATTAGTCAAATAATTTAACGAGGCCAAAATACTGCAACGCGCCGCCTCATTCAAATACACGCGCAGAATCCTCGAATTTTGTATATTCTTTTAGAAAAGTGAGCTTAATCGTCCCCACCGGGCCGTTTCTCTGCTTGGAGATTATAACATCAGCCAGCCCCTTATTGGATTCCGTAGGATTATAATATTCCTCGCGAAACAGAAAAACAACCACATCCGCATCCTGCTCAATGGCTCCCGACTCTCTTAAGTCCGAAAGCTGCGGCTTATGGTCAATGCGCGACTCTACTGCACGCGAAAGCTGGCTTATGGCAATAAGGGCCACATCCAATTCGCGGGCCAGGGCTTTCAGCGAACGCGATATCTCAGAAATCTCCTGCTGTCTTGACTCCTGTGATTTGATCGAACTACGCATAAGCTGAAGGTAATCTACGATTATCAATTTTATGCCATATTGCGATTTAAGCCGGCGGGCCTTGGCGCGCAACTCTAATATCGATATCGCCGGGGTATCGTCAATAAAGATTGCCGATTCTGAAAGTTTGCCTGCTGCGGCAGTAATCTTTGGCCAATCTGATGTAGAAAGAAAACCTGTTCTGACGCTATGCGCGTCTACCCTGGCATGCAGACACAATAGCCGCTGCACAAGCTGCTCCTTGGACATTTCGAGGCTAAAAAAAGCAACGGGTATTTTTTCCATCACCCCGATATAGTTAGCAATACAAAGAGAAAAAGCGCTCTTGCCCATAGAAGGCCTGCCGGCGATAATAATCAAATCGGAGGATTGAAATCCCGCTGTTTTTCTATCGAAATCTACAAACCCTGAAGGCAAACCCGTAACCTGCGATTTATTCTGGTAAAGCTTATCAATGCGCTCTACCGCATCGTTCACCAATTCATGTATCGGCAGAAAACTTCCCTCCACGCGCTTATCGGAAATTTCAAAAATTACGCTTTCTGCTTTATCCAGTAATTCATCAACATTGCTATCGGCATTATAACTATCAGTAATTATCTGCGTTGATTTGTTTATTAAAAGCCGTAATACGCTTTTTTCTTTAACTATGCGCGCGTAATTTTTTACGTTGGCGGCCGTAGGCACGGCATTTACCAGAGAAGTCAAATAGCTTGCTCCGCCGATATCATCCAGCGAATTTATACTTTTTAATTCCGCGGTAAGCGTAATCAAATCTACGGGCTTATTCTGCTTAGATAAGTTAACAACGCAGGAAAAAATTTTACGGTGAATATCTTTATAGAAATGGCTTTCATCTAAAACTTCGATTGCGTCATGTATCGCGTCTTCTTCAAGAAGCATAGAGCCAAGGACAGCCATTTCCGCTTCGATATTCTGAGGCGGAATTTTATCTAGAATCGGATCGGACATTTTATCTCTCTTCGCGCGGCAGAAACCGCTTCTGGTTGCTGGCTTCTTGTTACTTCTTTACTACCCAAACCTTCAATTTTACCTTAACTTCCGGATGGAGCCTTAACTCCACATCATATATACCCAGGGATTTAATCGGATCTTTCAGAAGAACTTGTTTTTTATCCAATATTATTCCTTCTGCTTCAAGCGCAGATAGGATATGCGCAGCCGTAACGCTGCCATATATCTTGTCTTCTTCATGCGCGTCTACGGATATTGTGCAGGAAATCGCCGAAAGCTTATCTGCCAATTCCTGAGCTTTGCCCTTCTCTTCAGTTATGCGCTGAGCCTGATTCGCTAAATTTCTTTCTACTTTTTTTAAATTTTCCTGGGTCGCGGTAAGGGCAATCCCTTTCGGCAGTAAAAAATTACGCGCAAATCCGTCTTTAACCTTAACCATTGCCCCTTTTTTCCCTAGTTTATTAACATCCTGCTGTAATATTACCTTCACGATTTGCTTACCTCCTGACTTTTCTATCTCAAAACAATCCGTTTTATTCTACTACCCGGAAAGCTTTTAATATATTATTTAACATACGGCAGTAAAGCCAAAAATCTCGCGCGTTTTATCAAAACTGTTATCTTCCTCTGATGTTTGGCACAATTACCGGTTATACGCGGGGACAAAATTTTCCCTCTTTCGTTTAAAAACTTCTCCAGGCGCTTTGATTCCTTGTAATCAAAATTCACTCCGCCATCCCTGCAAAACCTGCAGTGTTTTTTAACCACAATTCCTAGGTGTTCTCTGGGTTTCGATCTTTTAATCATTTCGTCATTTACCTCCCTCCGGCATCCGTATATCCACTACGCCCATAATGGCGCGGTAATTAAAAATATCTTTCTGCCGGAATATTATCAATATTATTCCTCATTGCCCGCCCAGGAAGTATCATCGCTTGAATCTTCCTCATTGCGGCTTTCATAACCAACCCGGGGTTCTTCCGCTGAAACGTTTCCGCTGCCTGCCGGCTTCTCAGATGCCTGCCGTTGTGTTGCCAGAAATTGCACGCGATCAGCCCTTACTTCTATTGTATTTCTCTTTGTACCGTCCGGAGCATCCCAAGAACGCGACTGCAACCTGCCTTCCGTAAAGACAGCACTGCCTTTTCTTAAATATTGATTACAGGCCTCGGCCTGCTTATCCCAGACGACAACAGTAATAAAACAGGTCTCTTCTTTTTGCTCGCCATTCTTATCGCGAAAACGCCTGTTTACGGCAATGCGTAAATTGGCAACCGCGATACCCGAAGGCGTATAGCGCAATTCAGGGTCTTTAGTTAAATTCCCAATTAAAAATATCCTGTTCAAACTAGCCATTAATTCTCCTTCCTGACTTTTCAAACCTAATTTTGAAAAATTCAATACTCCGGCACTATTTCTCTAAGCTATTTATCATTAACCTCAGTATATCTTCGTTGAGCTTATAACCTTGCTTCAAAGAATCAATCCTGCTGGATTCTATGACAAAATCAACACGATAATACATGCCTTCGCTGAATTTTTTAATGGGGAAGCAAAATTTACGCTTTCCAGACCAAACCTCACTGGCGCCAACTTTCCCTTCCGCTTTAACAATCGTCTCGGTTATCTGCTTGGATAAGCTGTTGACTTTTTGTTCATCCAAATCCGGCTTTAAAATAAACATAGCTTCATATTTTCTTAACATGCTTACTCCTCTCATACTAATCCAAATTAGTGAATTTTTTTATTAAAATCATTCATCGCTTTTTTAACTCCGCCGGTAATCCAGATTTTTATACACTCGATTGAATTCCCGGATATATCTTTGAATTTATCCCTCTCCTGAGAGTCAAGATTAGATAATACGTAATCACTCAACAAGGCTTTTTTATCCCCGGATTTTTGAGTCTTTATTCCTATCCGCAGGCGGCTAAAGCAGGACGAACCCAACCTTTCTATAATGGATTCGACGCCTCTGTGGCCTGCGCTCGCACCACCATGCTTAATCTTTATGGCGCCAAAATTGATATCTATATCATCAAAAACTATAAGCATATCGCAGAGCTGAATATTTTTTTTCTCACTTATAATTCTAACGGCCCTGCCGGATAAATTCATAAATCTGTCCGGTAATGCCAACAAAACTTTTTCTCCTTTATATTCTGTTTTTGCAATAAAACTCTCTAAGTTTTCTACTCTTTTAAAAGAACATTTTAAATCTCTGGCTAAGCACTTAACTACCTTCCTGCCCAAGTTATGCCAGCTATTTTCATATTTATAACCCGGGTTGCCCAAGCCAACTATTAGCTTCATATAATGAGGCCACAACTTACGGAGGCGAAGCCGACGTAAGTTGTATGGCCGAATTAATCCCGAAGCCTGGGCAGTAAATTTCACCAGAAATTTACAAGCGTATAGGCGAGGGAAATGAGCGCATCCGTCGTAGGCGGATAGGCGCGAATTATTCCGATGGCTACAAGTAGATTTCGTAAGAAATCTACGCAGTGTTTAGCCATCGGGAAATAAGCACATCCGCCGTAGGCGGATAAGTGCGAATTATTTGCTTTCCTTTGTTTCTTTAGGTTCCTTTACCGCTTCCTTAGGCTCTTTAGCCGCCTCCTCTTTCTTTTTCTCTTTAATTACTTCCGGCTCAGCCTCGCCTTCTCCGGCAAGTACCTCTGCCCCGGCGGCGGGAACCTCTTCTCTCGCAGGAGGAGCAATAGATAAAACAATAGCGTTTAGCTCATGCTTAACTTTAAGGCCTTCAGGAAATTTGATATCCTTTATGTGTATTGCATCGCCGATCTTTAGCTGGCTTACATCTATAGTTATAGAATTAGGTATATCTTTAGGTAAGCATTCTATTTCAAGTTCCCATAAAATATGTTCCAGCGCTCCGCCATCAGCTTTTACGCCTATAGATTCGCCCTTGGCTTCAACAGGAACCTTAACCGTTATGGCTTTAGTCATGGATATCCTATTAAAATCGATGTGTATTATTTCATCGCTGACCGGGTCAAGCTGTATTTCTTTAATCATCACCGTACTGCTTTTTGCTTTCTTGGCATCCCCCTCATCAATTTTTAAATTTATTATCAAGTTTTCACCTTTATGTTCATGCAAGAATTTAAGCAATATAGACCTGGAAATCTTTATTGCTTCTGATTTTGCCTCCCCGTAAACTACTCCGGGGATAAATCCTGATTTCCTAAGCTGATTTGCTTCTTTAGTGCCGATTTCAGTTCTTTTACCCACCATAAGAATAATTTCTTCCATTTTTTTCTACTCCCTTTAAAAATACAAATCCTCAGTATTTTTTTGTTTTTCTTTAATTTTTAATCCTTGGCCTATTTACTGCGTTATCCCATCAAACAATGAACTTACAGATTCTTCCTTGCGTATGCGTCTTATCGCTTCCGCCAAAAGACCGGCCACGGAAAGCACTTTTATCTTTTTATTGGATTCAGCCGGCTTAAAGGGTATAGTATCCGTTATAAAGAGTTCCTTTATTACAGATTGCGCTATATTTTCATTAGCATTGCCGGATAATACTCCGTGACTAATAGCCGCGTATATATTCTTTGCCCCTGCCTTTTTGATCGCTGATGCGGCTTCAACTAATGAGCCGCCGGTTGCGGCCAAATCATCGACAATCAGGGCATCTCTGTCTTTAACTTCGCCAAGTATATTCATCACCTCGGCCTTTTCCGGAGAAATACGGCGTTTGTCTACTATCGCTAAAGCGGCCGAAAGCCTTTTCGCATAAGCCCTGGCCATCTTGATGCCGCCCACATCCGGAGACACAACAACCAGATTATCAAATTTCATTCTTTCAATATATTCTACAAAAACATTTATAGCAAAAAGATGGTCTACCGGTATATCAAAAAAACCCTGGATTTGGCCTGCGTGTAAATCCATGGTAAGCACCCTATCCGCCCCGGCGTTATCCAATAGATTAGCTACGAGCTTTGCTGTTATGGGAACACGCGGCTGGTCTTTTCTGTCCTGGCGCGCATAACCATAGTAAGGTATAACCGCCGTAATCCTCTTGGCTGATGCCCTTCGCAAAGCATCAAGCAGGATAAGCAATTCCATTAAGTTATCATTAACCGGAGGGCATGTCGGCTGTATTACAAATACGTCTTTACCTCTGACATCTTCGTTAACTTTAATTCTTATTTCGCCTTCACTAAACCTGCCTACCAGGACATCGCCAAGTTTTACCCGCAGGCAGGCACAGATTTCCTTGGCAAGTTTAGGATTCGCATTGCCGCTGACAACCATAAGTTTATTCATCTTTTCTCCTGTTATTTAGCATAGATCTTGGCCGGGACGCCCAAAGCAATCGCTTTATCCGGAATATCTTTTCCTTTTGTAATAACGCTCCCTGCTCCGGTAACAGAGGATTTACCAACTTTTACGGGAGCAATCAAGATGCTGTCCGAGCCGATAAACGCCTTATCGCCAATCTTTGTAATATTTTTATTTTTACCGTCAAAATTAGCCGTTACAGTGCCTGCGCCGATATTAACATCTCTGCCCAAACGGGCATCTCCCAGATAAGAAAAGTGCTTAATGCGGCAATTCTTGCCGATAAAAGAACGGTTCACTTCAGCAAAGCTGCCTACTACGGAATTATCGTTAATTTTACTGCCGCCTCTTATGTGGCAAAACGGACCTACAACACAGTTTTTGCCTATGGATACATTGCCGCCTATATACACAAACGGCTTAATCAGCGTATCCCTGCCAATCTTAACATTATAGTCAATAAACGTCGTCTCCGGGCTTAAAATAGTAACGCCTTTATCGAGTAATCTTTTTATGGCTTCTTTATTAAGGATGTTCTCCAGATTCATCAAATCGTAACGGGAATTAATGCCCAATACTTCATATTGCTCTTTAGGATAAACAGAACTTATATTTTTTCCTGCCTCTGCCAATAGCCCTATCGCTTCTGTCAGATAATATTCTTTTTTCTTATTGTCGGGCCTGATGAGTTTTAAAGCCTTTGCCAATTCATCTTTTTTAAAAATACAGCTGCCGGCGTTAACCTCGTTGATCCCGGCATCCTGAAAAGATAAATCCGCGTCTTCGCAAATTTTGATAATATTTCCTTCCGGGTTTCTTATAATCCTGCCGTAACCGGCAGCATCTTCAATTTTCGCGGTAAGCAAAGTACAAACACTCCTATTACGGTAATGCGCAGCGAGCAGGCTTAAGGCTGTTTTTAGCGATAATAACGGCTGATCCCCGTAAAGCACCAGCAGATCGGAAATCCCGCGGCCTAGCCTAACCATAGATGAAGAAACGGCATCCGCTGTCCCTAAAAGCTTTCTCTGTTCGATAACCTTTATATTTTTCTGCTCATAACGGCTGCTGACAAAATTTATTATCGCCTTTTTGTTTTTACCGGCTACGACAATAATTTCCTTGGCCCCCAAAGAAACAGCCAGGCCTATAGGATAAGAAAGCAAGGGCGCTCCCCGTAATTCATGAAGGACCTTGGTAACGCGCGATTTCATGCGCGTTCCTTTTCCAGCCGCCAATATCAATACAGCTAAATTATTTTTTTTATTAAACATAACTTTCAGAACTTCTCTGTTAAATCACTAATCTCATCAGCAAAAGTGATTGCCTTCTTATATACTTCTAGATTTTCAAGCATGAAAGCCATGCATCGGCTTTTGAACAATAGAACATTAGACCGCAATTGAGCATTAGCTCTATTGTTCCATTTTCTATTGCTCAATCGCTCTGTTTGATTTTGCCAAAGGCAAAATCAAACTGGGACGCCTGGACTCGAACCAGAATAGCGAGACCCAAATTCTCGTGTCCTACCATTAGACGACATCCCAAGATAATTTAATAAAAACTGCTTGCCTGGGCACTAAAAACATTATACCCCTTAAAATAAGGCAAGAATTTGCTGTCCGAGGCATAAGTTTTTACTATACTTTTATAATTTTTATTTTTCACCAGGGATGAAACAGGAATAAGTCATGCGGTTGAGCATTCAAGCTATTGTATAATTAAGCAACATTATGCAGGCCTAAATTTCCGCTTGCACCTGTCTTTTCTTTGCCGTACGCCTCTAAAATTTTTCTTTGAAGCTGCTCCCTAAACTCCTGAGTAATAGGATGAGCGGTATCCCGGTGCTCTGCCTGCTTATCATCATCAGCGTTAGGCTTGGCGTTCACAGGCAACTGCCCCCCGCATTGATTACAGAATTTACTCCGCAATTCATTTTTAAAATTACACCTTGGGCATGATTGCTTGATTTTTCGCGAAGGCATAGCAATAAATAAACCATTGTTACCCTCGATTACTTTTATATTACGAACAACAAACACATTATCAAAAGTGACCGTTGTATAAGCTTTTAATTTTTTGTCCTCATCGTTACGCAGAAAAACCCTTACCTCTGTTATCTCCATACGATGCCTCCTTGTTACCTAATCCGGCTCAACAAGTTTTTGCCACAAAAATCCTTAACTTCTTAAATCTGGATAAGTTACGCGCCGCGCGCTCTGCATGCTTTTTAGTTTCCGATAACCCAAAAACAGACGGCCCGCTGCCAGACATGCCTGAAATCAAGCCATAATTTTTCAGGCTTTCAATAATTTTAGCGATTATTTTATACCGCCTAGCGCTGACAAGCGATAGATCGTTGAATATAAACGGCCTGATTTCATCCGGGCCGCCGCTATTCAAAGCACGAAGTATTATTTTAGTATTAAAAGGGGGTTTTGTCAATCTTAAATACTTAGCGAAACTTTTATATATTAGCGGCGTTGAAACATGTAATTCAGGCACTGCTAAAACATGCCAAAACGTCCTTTTTATGCCTAAAGAAGAAATTTTATCCCCTCTTTGCGTTCCAAGAGCAAAGGGGCTATTCTCTATAAAAAAACTTACATCCGCGCCTATTCTTTTGGCATATTTAATAAGTTCCCGTTTACCTAACCTTATATCCCACAATCTGTTTAGTCCCAGAAGAACAGATGCCGCGTTACTTGAACCACCCCCTAACCCGGCAGCATGCGGAATACGTTTTTTTATATGGATACTTACGCCTGAGCGGATATTAAAATCGTCTTTTAGCAGTTTAGCCGTAATAAAAACAATATTATTTTCACCGCCCGGGATAGCCGGGTTATCACAAGAAACCTTTATTTTATCATGCTTAATGTTCCTAATCTCTAATTCATCGTACAAATTTATTCTTTCAAAAATAGTTTTAATATTATGATAACCGTCCGGCCTCCTGCTTAATACCTGAAGGCAGAGGTTTATCTTGGCCGGGCTTTTAAGTAAGATTTTACTGATCATAAAAGGAAAAAATGGAAAAAGGAAGAAGCATCAGAGGCAGAAAGATAATTGAACCATCGGATCTACTTGGCCTTTGCAAAACGATAGGCTTTCTTAACTGTGGCGATAACATCGGGAGTGCTTAAATTATATTCTTGAAGTAATTCATGCGGCTCACCGGACTGGCCAAACTTATTCTTAACGCCTAATCTTAATACATAGGTAGGATTGTTTTCTGCGACCACCTCATCAACCGCTGAAGCAAGGCCGCCATTAACAGAATGCTCCTCTGCTACGACTATGGCTTTTGTTTCTTTCGCAGCTTTTATTATTGCCTGGGAATCTATCGGCTTCACTGTATGCATATTTATAAGGCGGCAGGATATGTTTTTTAATTCCGGAGAATGTATCGCCTCGTAGGCTATCTGCACCATAGACCCGCAAGCTATTATAGTTATATCGCCGCCTTCCGATAAGATGTCGGCTTTACCCAATTTAAACTCGCCTTTTCCTTCTATTGTCGGAACTTTAGCCCTGCCTAAGCGGATATAAAACGGCCCCGGGTTCTTAACGCTGGCTAATACCGCATCGCGCGTCTGAGGCCCATCACAAGGCACGACTACTGTCATATTCGGTAAAACACGCATCAGCGCTATATCTTCCAACGCTTGGTGGGTCGCGCCGTCCGGGCCAACCGTAACGCCGCTATGAGTGGCCACTATCTTAACGTTAAATTCCGGATATGCAAGAGAGGTCCTTATCTGGTCCCATGCCCTGCCGGTGGCAAAAACGGCAAAGGTTGAAGCGAATACTATTTTATTGCAACTTGCCAACCCTGCCGCGGTAGCCATCATATTTTGTTCGGCTACGCCAAAATTGAAAAACCTGTCCGGATAAGCTTGCGCGAATATTTTTGTGCGGGTTGAACTGGATAAATCAGCATCCAAAACCACTACTTCCGGATAAGCCTTACCTATCTCGACTAAAGTCTTGCCGTATACATCACGTTGATATAATAGTTCAGCCATAATCTAAATAGAATTTTTTAATTTAGCTTAATTCTCTTAATGCTATTTCTGTTTCTTCCTTTGTGGGAGCCCTGCCGTGAAAATCAACTACATTTTCCATAAAAGATACGCCTTTGCCTTTTATGGTTTTTGCTATGATTATTGTCGGTTTATCTTTTACGTTCTTTGCCTCATTGTAGGCATTCAGGATCTGCCGCATATCGTGGCCGTCAATAGCTAACGTATGCCATCCGAAAGCGTTCCATTTTTCAATCAAAGGCTCAAGGGACATGACATCTTTAATCCCGCCGTCAATCTGAAAACCATTATAGTCTAAAATGGCGCAGATATTATTACGCTTATAATGAGCCGCGGCCATTGCCGCCTCCCAGATGTTACCTTCCTGTATCTCGCCATCACCCAACAGACAATATACGCGATAATCTTTCTTGTCTATCTTGGCTGCCAAGCTCATGCCTAAAGCTACGGACAATCCCTGCCCCAATGAACCGGAAGGCACCTCGATGCCCCTGGTACGTTTATCCGGATGGCCTTGCAGGCAGCTGCCAAATTTACGCAATGTCTTTAATTCACCCTTTGGAAAATATCCCGCTTCAGCCAATACCGCATACCATAGCGGACAGCAATGCCCCTTAGACATATGGAACCTGTCCCTGTCGGGCCAATCGATATTCTTACTATCAAACCTAAGCACTTTAAAAAAAAGAGCTGTTATCAAATCGGTAGCGGACAGGCTCCCCCCGGGGTGTCCGCTGCCTGCGCAGGAAATCATTTGCACTATCTGATAACGGATATGCTTTGCTGTTTTTTCCAGCTCTTTAATTTCCTTTTCGCTGTAAGGCATCAATTTTTCCTTCTATGCTTTTTCTTGCTGGATCCACATATAAAGCCTTCTTCCATATATCCAATGCTTTTTCATAAAGGCCTTTGGCAGAATAGACATCTCCTAAATGCTCATATATTACGGGATCTTCCAATATCATAACAGCCCTCTCAAGCTTCTCCATGGCTTTATCCAAGAGGCCCTGTTTAAAATAAATCCAGCCAAGGGTATCTATATAGGCTCCGTTATCGGCGTCTTTTTTTAAAGCCTTGTTGGCCAAATTCAAAGCTTCTTCCAAATTCTCTCCTTTTTCGGCATAAAAATAAGCAAGAGAATTCTGAGCATCCGGATTATCCGGATTAAGCTCTAAAGATTTTTTAATATTAGCTATAGCCGCTTCATTATCTCCCGATTCGCTTAACAATATTCCTAAAAATAAGTAGGCCTCATGCATATCCGGCGAGATACTAATCAAATGCCGATATTGAGAGACAGCCTTGCCGATATCATTTTGCTGGTAATATAATTGCGCAAGCGCAATAATTATATTGGTATTATCCGGATCAGATTCAGACTGTTTTTCTAATATTAAGGTGTACTGCTTTAACGCGGCATCCTCTTCTTTTAACGAAGAATAAACTAAAGCCAGGAGAAAACGCGCTGACAGGTTTTCGGGCTCCAGCTCAAGAGCCAATTCCAGCTCTTCTTTGGCCCTATCCAAATCATTGATCCTTGCATAATCGGCACCCAGATTAAAATGGATTGTTGCCGAGTCCTTATCAAGCTTAGCCGCTTCTTCATATTGTTCGATAGCGGATTCCACGCTGCCAAGCCTATCCAATAACGCGGCCTTTAAATAGTGTTGATAACTATTCTTATTTCTGTCTCTGGGCGCGGCTAAAATACAGCTGGAATAGAGAAAAACAAATCCAGCTATAAGCGCGATCTTATAACTTACGGTTATTTTTCTATGAAAAAATGGCATGGCAGACACTAAGCTGAAATAAACTTAGCGATTTTTATTACCAATCTCTCTTCTTGAGATGGCGAAGCTTGCGCCGCATTTTTTTTCTTTTATGAGTCGCTATTTTTCTTCTTTTACGCTTCCTACCGCAAGGCATTTAACCCTCACTTTTAGAGAAACCAACAGCCATAAACCAGCTGCCAGAAAAAATACTGGATCCTGGATCATGGCTTCTGGTTACTTTTAAGATATTACTTTATTCAGCGGATATTCAATAATGCCCTTTGCCCCGGCATTAGTTAACCTTGGAATCAAAGACCTTACAATCTTTTCTTCAACCACTGTTTCTATCGCATACCAGTCACCTCTGCTTAGCGAAGAGACTGTAGGATTTTTAAGCGCCGGCAATAAAGAGATTATCCGCCTTACATTATTTTTTGCCACATTCATCTTAAGGCCAACTTTACCTTCAGCGCCTATAGCGCCGGATAAAAGCAGGCGGATCTGGTCTATTTTCGTTTTTTTCCAGCTGTCTTTATGAGAAGATTTATTGGCAATAAACTGTGTGGTAGAAAAACATACTGTATCGACTATGCGCAGATTATTAGCCCGCAATGACGAACCGGTCTCTGTAAGCTCAACTATGGCATCAACCAATCCCGCCTTGACTTTTACCTCAGTAGCGCCCCAGCTAAATTCAACTCTAGCATTAATCTTGTGTTTTTTTAAATATTGTTTGGTTACGCCTACTAATTCAGTAGCTATACTTTTGCCGGAGAGGCTTTTTGCATTTTTTATCCGGGATTCTTCGGGAACAGCCAAAACCCATCTTACAGGACTAACCGTTTGCTTAGCATAAGCTAGGTCGGCGACGCGCAAAATTTTTGATTTATTCTCCAATATCCAGTCATTGCCTGTAATGCCGCAATCCAAAACTCCATTTTCTACATAGCGGGAAATCTCCTGGGCCCTGATTAAGAAAGGCTCTATCTCGCTATCATCTATAGAAGGAGAATATGAACGCTCGCTGATTTTAATTTCAAAACCAGCCTTTTTTAGCATGGCAATAGTCGCCGCCTGAAGACTTCCTTTTGGAATACCTAATTTAAGCTTATTCATTTTAATGGGCCCACAACTTACGGAACGAAGCGAACGTAAGTTGTATGGGCGAATTAACTCCGCGGAATATTGAAAAATTCTCTACGATAATTTTTCAATGTTTATGCAGCGGAGCATGTCTTTGTTAACGTAAGAGGGAGAATTTATTATACAGTCAAGATTATGCTTTGTAAAGAAAAATATATGCGGATGGTTGACACCGGGCTTATTTCATGTATCATATTATGCATAAAATATAATAAACAACGCCATCTATAAAAAACGGAGAAAAAATGCTTAAACAATTGCGCCAAAGGAAAACCGCAAAAAAAATACTGTGGGGGTTAGCTATAATTATCATCCCCGCTTTTATATTATGGGGTTCGGCGAGCATGATGCGCCAGAATAAAGATACAGATTCCGCAGGAAGAATATTCGGTAGAAAAATAAGCTTAGCGCAATATGAAGATTCGCTTATCGCCGTAAAAAATCAGGCTGTATTGCAATATGGAGAAAAGCTTTCTTCTATAGAAAAATATCTTAACCTGACACAGCAGGCATGGGAAAGATTAATCCTGCTTTATGAAGCTAAAAGACGAAAAATAAAAGTCGCTGACCCGGAGATAATATCTGCCATACAATCAACCCCTCTATTTGAAAAAGACGGGAGGTTTAACCAGGGGGTCTATGATAATATTGTGCTGGGATATTTACGCACGCCGAAACGCGTCTTCGAAGAAACCGTACGCGACAGCCTCAAAATAAGCAAACTATACCAGCAGATAACAGACGGCATTACTATAGACGATCAAGGCCTGGAAGAAGAATACCGGAAAAAAAACGAAGAAATAATGGTTAAGTATCTAGCCTTCGAACCGGAATCACACATAAATGAAATTGCGATAGGTGAGGAAGAACTAGCAGCATACTTCGACGCAAATAAAAATAATTTCATGCGCCCGATAATCGTAAATATACAATATGCCGGATTTGATTATGCCGAAGGCGCCCAGGAAGAAGAAAAAACAAAAGCTAAAAATCAACTTCTTGAAATAAGGAAAAAAATCAACAATGCGGGTGATTTTCAAAAAATCAGCCAAAGCGAACACATGTCCTTAAGAGAAACGGGTTTCTTTGCGCCAAATCAGCCGGTGCCCCAAATCGGCTGGTCGGAAGAATTTAATAAAATAGCTTTTAATTTGGGCCCAAAAGAAATAAGCGCGCCTGTCGATACGGCCCGCGGGATTTATATTTTAGCCCTAGCAGAAAAAAAAGAAGCTTATATCCCGGAGTTTAGTGAAATAAAAGAAGAAATAAAAAATATTTTGAAGCAGGAAAAAATGCGTTTTATAGCAGAGAAAAAGGCAGAGGAATTTATCGCTAAAACAAATGAGAAAAACAGCAATATAGATAAATTAGCCAAAGAAATGAACCTTAAAAGCAAGGAAACCCCGCTTTTCAAAAGGGATTCTTATATTGAAGATATCGGCATATCGGAAGAATTCTCTGAAGCTGCCTTTAATCTAAAAGCGCAAGAAATCAGCCGGATAATAAAAACCCCAAAAGCTTTCTATATAATCTTAGCTGTCATTCAGCGGGTGGAAATAAATAAAGAAAAATTTGAAAAGGAAAAAGATGATTTTAGAGATAAGCTGATCACAGATAAAAAAATGGAGGAATTTTTTAAGTTCCTCCAAAATTTAAAAATCAAATCCAATCTAACAAGCTACGTCAACTAAAGCCAAAATTACTACTCTACTTTTATCGCCTCCACCGGGCATTGGCTTGCCACTTCTTTTAAATCACAAGATGAACATTCATTTGCTTTAACATATGCTATGCCGTCATCTTTTACCTCAAATACATCCGGGCAATTCTGCTCACAAAGCCCGCACCCGACACATGTCGAGGCATCAACTGTAACCTTTGCCATTATTAATCCCCTCCTCTAACTTTTCAAGCCGTAGTGCTCAATATTATTATCGGCTATTTGCTGTACTGCTTTTATCTGTTCCGGCAAGCTCATAATATGTTTAAACCGCCCCTGCGGCTTCAAATATTCCTCCACAGGCTTAATCTTAACAAGTTTGCGCACTTGAGAAAGTTTTCCGTTTTCTATTTCTACCAGCGGATAAAGCCCGCATTCAACCGCAAGCTTAGCAATATCAAAAGTAAGATTAGACAGATGCCTCCAGCCTAAAGGGCAAGGCACATGGACCTGTAAATATTTAGGGCCCTTTATACTTAAAGCTTTTTTAACTTTTTTCTGCAAATCCTGCGGATAGCCCACTGACGCCGTCGCGACATAAGGGATGCCGTGAGCCGCGGCAATCTCCGGCATCGGTTTCTTAGGACGAGGATTCCCTAAAGATTCTTTGCCGGGCGGGCTGGTTGTGGTATTAGACTCAAAAGGGGTCAGTCCGCTGCGCTGTATGCCTGTATTCATATAAGCTTCATTATCATAACAAACATAAAGAATATCGTGTCCGCGTTCCAACATTCCTGAAAGCGCTTGCAAGCCGATATCGGCCGTCCCGCCATCACCAGCCTGAGCAATAACATTTATCTTATCCTTTATGCCGAGATATTTCAAAGCAGCTTCTATCCCAGATGCCACTGCCGCCGCATTTTCAAATAGAGAATGTATCCAGGGTACGCCCCAAGCCGTCTCCGGAAATTTAGTAGAAAAAACTTCCAGGCAGCCGGTATTATTTGCGATAATTGTGTTAGGGCCTGCCGTATCTAGAACTAAACGCGCGCCTATTGCCTGGCCGCATCCGGCGCAAGCAGTGTGCCCCGGGCTAAATAATGTTTTAACACCAATTGGCATGGTTTATTCCTCTTTAAGTCCGATAAACTTACACGCGGTTTCTTCTTTAGAAAGCGAACCAAAAACTTCTTTTATAGATTCCTTAGTAATGTCTCTGCCGCCTAAGCCTATGATGAAACCGCTTATTTTCGAACACTTACCTTTTCCTAAAATATCCGCGCGCAGCTCTGAATACAAAGGCCCGGTATTCCCTAACGAAACAGCCTTTTCCAACACGGCAACCTCCGGGACATCTTTTAAAGCGCGAATAATTTCATTCCGAGGGAAAGGCCTGTAAGTAATAATTTTCAATACCCCTACTCTTTTACCCTGAGCGCGCAATTCATCCACCGTCTCTTTGATTGTCCCCACTATTGAACCCATCGCGACTATTACCTGTTCGGCATCGTCTATTTTATATGCCTCCACCAAACCTCCGGAATGCCTGCCGAATATTTGTTTAAACTCATCAGCAACTTTTGGGATAACCTTTAAAGCATTTTCATTTGCCGCCTGCATGGCATATCTTGCCTCCATATAATAATTCGGATCAGCAAAAGCGCCCAATGTTTTTGGAGAATTGATATCAAGTTTGTCTATAAGATTAAATGGCGGCAGAAATTTATCCACCTCTGCCGCATCCGGCATATCTACCACTTCGGCGCCATGAGTTAAAATAAAGCCGTCCATGCAAACCATGACTGGAAGCATCACGTCTTTATTTTCGGAGATTTTGTAGGCCTGAATATGAAAATCAACTGCCTCTTGGTTATTCTCCGCGTAAAGCTGAATCCATCCGCTGTCTCTGGCGGTCATTGAATCCTGCTGATCATTCCATATGCTCAACGGCGCTGATATAGCCCGGTTGGCGCAAGTCATAACAAGAGGAATGCGCATACCTGCTATATTGAATAAAACTTCTATCATCAGAAGAAAGCCTTGCGAGCTGGTGGCGGTAAAAGAACGCACGCCGCAAGCAGCCGAACCCAGAACTACTGATGCCGCCGAATGTTCGCTTTCAACATTAACGAATTCAGCCTTTAATTCTCCATCCGCGATTATCTGCGCGAGGTCTTCGACGATATGTGTTTGGGGCGTAATCGGATAAGCAGAAATTACGCCGGGTTTACATAATTTTACCGCCTCGGCTACCGCGCGCGAACCTTCTAAAAATTGCTTCACTTTATTTTACTCCTTAATCATCTCTATATCTTTTTTCGGGCATATTACCGCACAATTACCGCATCCTTTACAATAGTCATAATCGCAAATAAAAGTATTTTTACCTTCTCCGGTAATGCATCCCTCCGGACATATAAAAACACACATCTTGCAGGCAATACAGTTTTTTTGCAAAAATTTAGGTTTTGCCTCAACCCGCCATGAACCTGTTTTATTGGCTTTGCTCGATTCCGGCTTAGCTATCCCTATATTATGATATATTTTTTTCGCTTCCATTCTGAAACCCATACGGGTGATGCCCGTAAAATTATGAAAAAAGATTATTTTTTAGGTTTTATATATTCGTAACCTGCCTTAGCAGCTTCGATATTCATCTGGGCTATTTTACCCGAAAATCGTTTTTCTACCGCCTGAATTAAACCATCAAGTTCGATTTCCCCGGTTGCCGCGGCATAGGCTCCCAGCAGCACCGTATTACCCAAAGGCCTGCCGATTATTTTCAATGCGATATCATTGGCCGGCAAAAGATAAATTTTCTGATTATCCTTAGGCTTAGGAATATCAAGCCCTTCCCTGGTATTAATTACGGCAATGCCATTACTTTTGAAACCGGTATAACAATCAAATCCGCGCATAAGGGTTGGATCAACTACGATAAGGTAATCGGGGCTAGTCACCTGGCTGCGCAGCCTTATAGGATTATCATCAACTCTGACAAACGCGTTCATGGGAGCGCCCATACGGGCTGCGCCGAAATGAGGAAAAGCATAGGCATATTTATTATTCATAAAATAGGCCTGCCCCAAAATAGTTGCCGTAGTTATCGCCCCCTGCCCCGCCCTTGCATGTATACGGATTTCTTTCATATTGACCGCTATTCGCTTTTAGCTAACAAGCTATTTTTAACAATTTTGAAACACGGAAAAAATATTATAACATATTAAAATTTTTTTACAACCATTTTATTCACATAAATATTTTTCATAGTCATACGGCCAGAAATGATTCTGGAATTTCAGATATCCATCTTTATCCATAACTATAAAAGTCGGCACGCCTACAACCACATATGACTGAGATACGCTCTGCGAGACATCCAGCAAGACCGGAAAATCTATCGGGTTTTTCTTCATAAATCTTTTTACTTTTTTAGCCGTCTCTCCTACATCGATGGCAAGAAGCTCGATGTTTTTATCCTTAAGCATTCCGTAAATCTGGTTTATCTCCGGTAAATGGTCTTTACACCTTACGCACCAGCTAGCCCAAAAAAATAGAATTACGCCTTTTCCTCTGAAATCCGATAATTTAACCTCTTTTCCGTCTAAATCTTTCAATTGAAAATCAGGGGCTTTACCTAATGAAGGAGGACATTCACAGGCATCTTCAGTATTTTTGGGCTTAATCACATCCGCAAAACTACATAGACAATTCATAAAAACTAAACTTACCAACAATAGCGATAAAAATATTTTCTTCATAATCCCCCCATTTTTATAAAAAAATACTCTGCGGCCAGAATTAATATAAAACCGCAAAATTTCTTTACCCTCTCCATCCATCGCCCGGATTTAGGCAGGGAACCAAGCAGGGCTGTAAATGTCCCTGCCAAAACAAGTACGAATCCCGTACCGCAGGCAAATGTAAATAAAAGGCTGATGCCATATAGTATATTCTGTTTTGTGCCAACAAATACTAAAATAGCGCCTAATACAGGCGCCGTGCATGGGCTGATAACAAAACAGGAAAGCACACCCAGCAATAAAGCATACCAAACGCCGTTTCCTTTTATTTGACTCCGGCAAAATATAAACGGCAGAGAAATATTGAACACGCCAAGCATAGAAATACCCATTAAGAGAAAAATATTGCCTACAAAAAAATGAATAATAGGTTTATTAGTAAAACTGCCAAAGGTCTTGCCTCCCAAAGCGCTAATTGCGCCCAATAACGAATAGGTAATAGCCATACCAACTACATACGCAAGGCTTAAAAGAAAACCCTTTAGCTTAGACCCAGAGTTCCTGGCGCCAATAAATCCCACGGTTACGGGTATTAAAGGGTAAATGCATGGGGTAAAGCTCACAATAACTCCGGCGGCAAAAACCAAAATGAAAGCTATGCCTGAATTTAGATCCAAAGTTTTGGCTAAATTAACCGAGATGTTATCCAGATAACTAAAAATATTTTCCATCTTTAAGTAAGCACGGATTTATCTATCCAATTTAGATAATCTTTATCGCCTTTGACTATAGGCAAAGCTATTATTTCAGGCACATCATAACTGTGCAAAGATTTAACAGCATTTTGCAATCTATCAAATAAATCTTCTCTGCTCTTTATAATCATCAATACCTCAGCAGCATTATCCAGCTTGCCTTCCCACCAGAATAAAGACTTAACCTGGTTAATAATATTTACGCACGCCGCAAGCTTATTATCAAGCAAGTGCCTTGCGATCTTTTCTGCTTCGCCAACATCTTTGGCGGTAACAAAAATCATTATATGCATATAACATCCATTTACAATTTTACCATAAAAACATGGCTGCAGCTTTACTATCTTAAACCTTGGCAGTATACTGAAAATTGCCTAAATTCATCTGCCGGCTTGGCCTGATTTTGAGCGGGGCGTACGCAGGCCGAGCGGGCACGGTTGGCCTTTGATTACATATTGGCCAGAGCGAGGCCGAGTAGCCGAGCGTAATTTTCCACGCTGGGGAAAATTACGCGTCCCCGCGAGAAATCGGGCCAAAGCGGCGATACTAATCAGCCGCAATTTAGGCAATTTACTTTAGGCAACCTAAGCCTTAAATAACATGGCGGATATATCCATAGCTGACTGTTCTATATTTGAAAAGGCGGAAATCAGCTCAGTATTAATCTTTTCTAACCTCTCAACGGGCATGCCACTTAAAGGGCCTGTTTCAAGCATATCTTTCATGCTGCCGCAGGTTATGGTAATCTTATTTAAAAAATTATTCAAATCATGTATCTGACTTCTGGCGATGGACATAACTAAGCCTCCTCCCCTACTTTTTTTACCAGATTTGCTATTCTTCCTCCGAATTTCAGGCATTCTTTTTCCGCGCGCCCGTCAATGGATCCTACCGCTACCGGCCCATAATGGTCTCCTCGCGGGTCTCCCTGTACAATTAAGCCATGGATTAAAAGCGCATCTATTATATCCATAATGGTTGTTTCATTCCCCCCGGCGACATTGGCGCTTGAGGAAAAAGCTCCGCCCACTTTTCCCTCAAGTTTTCCATGGAATTTCACGCTTTCATCAAATAATTTTTTTACCTCATAACTCATTGTTCCATAATAAGTCGGCGACCCGATGACTATGCCGTCGTATTTTAATAATTCCTCTGCTTTTATATCAGCCACCTTTCTGATATCGGGCTCTATTCCCTCTTTAGAAACGCCCCGCGCAATCAATTTAGCCATTTTTTCTGTTGTTCCCGAACGTGAATAATAAGCAATTAAGACTTTAGGCATAATCAATCCTTTTATTTTAGCATCATCACCGACATTGTTCGCCCCGTATTTTTTCCTTCCCTACGATAAGAGAAAAAATTTTCTTCGTTACAGCAAGTACAAATACCGACATCCTCTATCTGCTTATCCTTTAGCCCTAAAGAAAAAAGCTGTTTTTTATTAAGATATGCTAAATCCAAATAGGGCTTATTGCCGCGTATCGATAACCCATCATCGAAATAATCCCTAAATTCATCGCCAACCTGATAACAACATGCCCCTATCGCCGGCCCAAACGCGCAAAATAAATCTTCGGTTTTTGTATTAAAATTTTTAGCCATCCGAGTAATTGTATCCACCACGATAAGTTGCCGGCTGCCGCGCCATCCGGCATGCACTAAACCTAGCGCATTATTTTTCCTGTCATAGATAAATATAGGTAGGCAATCCGCGGTAAACACGGAAAGAATTATATTTTTTACATTAGTAATAAGGGCGTCCGTATTCGCGATGACTTTTCCTTTTTGCGAAATACCGGCAAATGATATGTTCTTGCCATGTACCTGCCCGGCAGAAACTAAATTTTCATAATTTAGCCCTAAAAAATCAAGGAATTCTTTGCGGTTTTTTACGCCTTCCATATAATCAAGGCCTAAATTTTTCTCTCCGCCGCTGAAAGAGGCAATAATATTAAAACCGGAAAATATGCGAAAACTGTTTTCTACTCTTATCATTATGTTATATCAACTACTTTATTACGTGATTTTTCTCCCTTTATTATGCTAATCCGCGACTTTGGCAGATCAAAATAATCCGCCAGGATATTGATTAAAGCCTTGTTGGCCTTGCCCTCAACAGCAGGAGCATTTATATATATTTTTAACCCGTTATCCTGCTTCAATATTTTATTTTTTCCAGCATTGGGAATTATGCGTATATCAATCTTCATTTACCCTCATACGCCTCCTTTCCACCTTCCTTAATTTCTTCGGAAGCGGAAAATTGATCCTCGCCTGGAAAATCGGCAATCGGTAATTTCTTTTGCGTTCTTAAAGACTCAATTTTATTCAAAGGTTTTTCCAGCTGCCGCTGGCGGGTTGTCGTAAGTGCCTCATAGTCCTTCTGCGCGTCTTCGATTTTTTTACCTAAAGATTCCAGTTTCTTCAAAAATTCAACCCATTGTTTTTTAAACATGCCCAATAATGACAGTATTTCATTCGATGTCTGCTCTAAGCTAAAATTATCGACAGCCTGGCGGATAACGGCCAAAACGGCATAAAGGGTTACCGGTGAACAAAAAATTACCCTATTTTTTATGCCTGTATCAAGAATTGAACTATCCTGCTCATGAATAAAAGCATAAACCTGCTCATTGGGGATAAATAAAAGCGCGTAATCAACGGTGTCCTGTTCCGGATTTATATATTCGCGGCTGGTGACCTCTTTAATCTTCGCTCTTACATCCCGTAAAAAATCATCGCGGTACTTTAATTTATCCGTATCCGATTCAGATTCTAAAAACTTAACGTAATTATCCCAGGGGAATTTAACGTCCATATTCAGCTTAAGGTTGCGCGGCAGTAAAAACGTGAAATCAGGGCGGGAACCGGCATTCTCAATAGTCTTTTGTTTTAAATAATTAATATTCTCAATAAATCCCGCAATCCTTAAAACATCTTCAGCTATCCGTTCTCCCCATTGGCCCCTTGACTTCGTCCCCGACAGAGCCTCTCTTAAACTACTGGTCACCTGCATAAGCAACACGCTCTGTTCATTAGTCATCTTCAGCTGATTAGTCAGCTCGCCGAATTTCTGCTCTCTGTCCCTCTCAAGGCAGCGCACAAGTTCAGAAACGCTTTCAAGTTCAGCAGACATGCGTACCAGTTGTTGATCTATCAGGCCCTTGTTTCTTTCCATTTCCTGAATATTCAGCTGCCTTTGTGTGTCAAGTTTCGATCCGGCTAATTTTAAAAGTTCTTCCGTAGACTTTGACAAAGCATCAAGAGAAAGTTTTCCAAAATTTGCCTTTACATTTTCAATAACGGCATCGATATCCGCGCGGCGCTGAGCTTCGTTTTCACGGGAAAGCTCCTGCGCGATTTCTTTAATCTTTCTTTTATCCCCGGCCCGTAAGATAAACGCAACAACCACACCAACGCTAATACCTATAGACACCGCTATAATAAATATAAATAAATTCATCTCTATTTAAGTTGTAAAGCCTTTTCCAGCTCTTCTTCTATTTCTAAGTCTTTTTCTATAAAAAGGTTTAGTTCCTGCTTTAATCTATCCAGCTCCTCATCCTGCCGCATTTTCCTTTTTTCTTCCCTACTATCGATAATTTCTTTATATTTTGGGTTATGCTCATACCGGTAATCGGAAACTATCATGAAAGGAAGCTTGAATAAGCCGCATAATACACCCAGAAAAGCCCGCGGATAACCTACAATTGAATTAAATGGGCTGTAGAAAATACCAATTTTTTTATAAAAGCGGTCAACCTTATCTTTTCTTCTGCCAAATCTTTTTTTTGCCAGGCTTAATTCTTGCGGAGCAGTATTTTCCCTGCCTATGGTGTATTCCGGTATTATATTATTATTACGCAAAACCACATACCCTCCAGCATAGCTTTCACCGCCTCTTGCGTAATTATAAGTACTGCAACCCGAAGAAATAAATACTACTAATAAAAATATTACGGGATATAAAACCGCCGGCAAAATTTTATTTTTTTTGTTCATAATAGATAATCTTTCTTTATGCGTTTAAGTGAATTAAAAATATTGGTTTTTACGTCCGGGCATTCTTCTTTTATTTGAGCGATTATTTTTTCTACAAATGTACGCTTTGAAGTAAAAGAATTGGGGCACTTACAACGCTGTATGGGAAAATCAAGGGTTTTGGCAAAACCGCGTATCTCTTCTTCCATAACGTAAGCAAGCGGCCTGATCAAAGTAAGCTTACCGCCAAACAATTCCTGCCGCGGGCGCATACCGCTGATTTCTCCAAGGAAAAATAAATTCAGCAATACCGTTTCTACGATATCATCCTTATGGTGGCCCAGGGCAACTTTATTGCAGCCTAAGCTTTCGGCCGCCTTAAATATCGTTTTCCTCCTATTCCAAGAGCACCAAAAACAAGTTATATCCGCACGGCTCTGGCCCTTCTTTAATATGTCGACCTTCTTAATCCGGTATTCATAACCATGCCGCTTAAAATAATCTGCCAGCAAATCAGGGCCGAGGCAATGATAGCCAAAGTCAACATGCATAGCTATAACGTCGTATTTTATAGGTACAAATTTTTTTCTATCCTCTAAAATTTTAAGCAGAGACAGGCTGTCTTTTCCTCCGGAAACACCAACCAGTATCCGATCGCCGTCTTCTATCATGCGGTAGTCATGTATCGCCCTACCTGCTTTCTTGGAAATAAAATGTTGGCGCTTACGGAATTTATCTTGAAACATTAAATCTTTATTTTTTAATGTCTTTTTTGGATAATCTTTTAAAAAATGATGATTACCTGGCAGCGAATTATCAATGGCCGCTCTCATAATAATTTATAAACCTGATCATTAATCCTAACGCGCTGATTAACCCGCAGGCCTATTTCATCGGGCTTTTGCGCTTTTTCGATCGGCCTACGGTCTATTTGCATAGAAACTATATTTTGCTTAAAATCGGTAGTATGGCCCTTGAGGCGTATCGTGTCTTTCAAGCTGAGGCTACCATCGCTAATTTTGATTACCGCGGCTTTTACTTTAGGAAAATAATGAGTAATTTTACCTACAAATTTTTCATCTGGGGAGGGGGTATATTTAGATAAGTTCGGCTTTGAGCGTTTTAATGAACGCCTAGCGGCTGCCTTAATAGGAGATTTTATTTTCTTTGTTTTAACAGCCGGCTTACTAACCTTTCTTGCCTTGGGCGCCTTTTTCTTTAAAAAAGAGGTTTTCTTTTTCTGTTTATTTATTTTTGGCTTTATTTTTTTCTTAGATGGCCCTTTCTTTTTGGAAAAATTTATAATCGCCATAGCCCTCCTCCTCAATCCCGCCGCCAAACAGGATTAACTTCGAAACCTTCCCTCTTCTACCGCAATCTCATTTTCCTCTATTTTAAATATTTTACCAAAAAACAGCTCGCTTACCCAGATATTTGTTTTGGTGTGTTCGGAAATCTCCCCGGCCTTAATCCTGCCTCCCAATAAAGCCAGATAAGGAATCAAATTGTCGCTCAGATGCCTATCGCAGCAAGCCCCTGAGGCGATTTCCTTAACCAGCTTATCGGCCGCTTCTTCACCTACGGTTTCAGCCATTTTTTTCTGTTCGCCTATAGCATCAGAACCCAATATAACATCTTTATCCGTATAAGCATATATGTTTATCTCCGAGCCTACCGAAAAAGTATGCACATATTGGCATTTTATTTCTACCGGTATATCTTTGAGATTGCGGCGAAAAACACCGGCCGCGGCCTCCGCCTGCCTCTGAGCCGCCTTAGACGAAGAAAGATTATCGCTTGCTATGCTTAATCCGGAAATCCTCTTTATTTCACCCTGCTTGATTAATTCTATAGGCCGAAAATATTTTACCGGTTTTATTTGCAAAGATACTTCCCCTCCTCCTTTGGGGTAATAACCTCTCCTTATAACCTGAAGTTTCGCTCTTATCCCGGAACGATAAAGCAAAGGGAAAATTACGTTAAGATAATAATCAACCGGCATAGCCCCCAATCCGCAGGTGCCCCCTTTTATATTAATAAACATGTCCTCCGGGGCGGTAAAAAGGCATGCCGGCAACACCGATTGAAGAATCAGCCCTATTGAACCGGCTGTCCCTACATCTATATCGCAGAAATTATTTTTTACTTTCTTCTGCGGTATAAAAACTATTTCACTGGAAGAAAGTTTTGCTCCTTCTACTTTAGCCGCGTATAACTGTTTAAATACGGATAAAACAGACAAGTGCTGGGCTTTTAAACCGGGCTCTTTCCTGCCTTTGCGTATTTTACTTATTTTAACAGGAACCTGAGTTATTATGGATAAGGCGGCTGCTGTTCTTAAAATCTGGCCTCCGCCTTCCAAATGGCTTCCGTCTATATTTAACATCGCCCAAAGTATCCTTTTAATATTTCCTTGTGATCAAAAGCAAAACTTAGCTCTTGCAGGTCTTTTTTAGTTATTATCCTTATATTTTTCGCGTCAGAATCAGCGCGCGGCTTACCTTCGGCATCAGCTATGAATACTGTAGTGATTGTATGAAAGCGTGGGTCACGGCCATATTCAGAATAAGTATGGAACTGTTCTAGGTTATATAAATCCAGCGATGTTTCCTCCTTGGCTTCTCGCACGACTGCCTCTTCAAGGCTCTCCCCATAATCAACAAATCCCCCGGGGAGCGCCCAGCCAAAGGGAGGATTAGTACGCTCGATTACGACAAGCCCTTTTCCCAGCTTAATAATCGCGTCTACGGTAATAAAAGGCCCGGATTGCGCTTTCTTGCTTATATAGCCAAGGTATCCTAACGCCGATTTATTAAAGGCGGCATACGCGTTATTATCTTTTAAGGCAAAAATAATTTTTTTAAGTTTGAGATTTTTATTTTCTTGTATCTGACGGAATATTTCCTGGGATATTATCTTTGCGCTGGCGGAATACTCAAACCTTCCCGTTTCACAACCCAGGGCGGAAAATGCCAGAGAACGAAAACCTTTGCCATCCGCTATTTTTAAAGCTCCGGCTACAGCTTTCCTTATAATTGACTCATCAGTCCCGCCGTTATCTTTTAAAACAACAACATCTATAATATATTTTGCTAAAACCCCTTCGGCCTGAGTCAACACCGGCATGCCGGGATCAGCATGGAATGATTTAGCTAAATTATTACGTATCGTAAGGCTTGAGTCAGCGCCGCTGACTATGGCATCAACTTCTATCCGGGCAATATCCGCGTTCACAACTTCAATTTCAATGCCTTTAATTAACATTTTGCCATCCGTCTTGCTAATTTTAATGCCTGCGCCTTTGTCGCTATTTCTCCGGCAGCCTGCTCTTCTTCAACCGCCTCCAATATCCTGCCAAATATCGGGCCCGGAATAAGCTTAAGCTTTTTAATTAAATCGTTGCCTGTAATTAACCGCGGAAGCTTTTTCTCTTCTTTTCTGCGAAAATATTCTTTAGCAAGCCATAAACAAACCTTCTCATGGCGTATCCGGCTTTCCTGATGAGTCAATGGGCCGCGGGTTGCGCGCTGATCAGAAATAGATAAAAGTAAAACACTCACCCCTTCTTCGGCCGTATCGCGAAAATACCTGAATATGGCCCTTTCGCTTATATGAGGATAATCAGCAAGATATCCCGGCCTTAGGTGCCAGAAGATCATTGTTTTTATTGCTTCTTTCTCTTTTAAAGAAAGCTTGAGGTTGTCGCATATTTTGACAGCAATTTTTTTGCCTATATATTCGTGGCCGTGAAATTTAGTTTTTCCGGCATCGTATGTTAAAGCGTCCGGCTTACCTATATCATGCAAAAAAGCGGCTAATTTAAGCACGGCTATGCGCCGATGCCCACAAGCAATAATTTCTTTAAGATAAGCCATTATTTTACCGCGCCTTTTTAATTCTTCACACAGCCTATCCATCTGCAGCATTGCTTCAAACGAATGATTAAGGACATCAAGGTGGTGGTATGGGCCCTGGGCTACGCCCCTCATTAAATTGACCTGCGGTATAATAGCGCTTAAAATCCCCGCCTTATCCATTTTTATAAAAAAATCCGCGCTGTTAGCAGTTGCCAATATCTTAAACAATTCCTCTCGTATCCGCTCGGAAGCAGCATTGGTTATTCCTTTTTTATTCCTCGAAATTAACTTAACAGTGCTCTGGGCCATAGAAAAACCCAAAACAGCAGACAAGCTAAACGCGCGCAGCATTCTTAACGGATCTTCTAAAAATGTCTTATTGTTTATAACGCGGATTATCTTTGCTTTTATATCGCTGATGCCGGAATAAGGATCAATTAATATATCTGAAAGCTTTTGCGCGCCAGCTATATCTAAAATATCCAAGGCAAGGGCGTTAACCGTAAAATCCCTTTTTGATAAATCCGCCGTTATATCTTCACCGCGAAAATCGGTAAAATCCAGAGTAAAAGAAGCCTCCCGGCGCCCGGCAATAACCCTGGCTGAGCCGTGTTCCTTATCCAGGATAATAAAATTTCCGCCGATTTTTCCGGCGACATATCGCGCAAAATTTATCGCATCTTTATCTACGGCAAAATCAAGGTCAAGGCTTTCTTTGCGCAAGAATAAATCCCGGACAAATCCTCCGACAAGATAAACCTTACATCCGGATTTACGGCTAAAGCTTATGACGTTCTTAAGGACAGGGTTTTTTTTTAGAGGGATAATAAGGTCCATCCTATTTTTCCCCTGTACCGAGCTGCGTCGACTTATTTAAAACCTCGTCTTCTACAAAAATAGGAGATTTAGTCCTTACTGCCAACGCTATGCTATCGGAAGGCCTGGCATCAACAAACTTTGTTTTACCATCCATGCTAACCACTATTTTGGCATGAAAAGTATTATCTTGAAGCTTATCAATGATTATCTTATCTATCGTGGCTTCCAAGTTTTCCAGGATGTTTTTAAGTAAATCGTGGGTCATCGGGCGGGGAGTTTGCACCCCGGAAAGCTGTATTTTTATAGCCGATGCCTCGGTTATGCCTATAACGATAGGAAGGACCCTTTCGCCGGCTTTTTCCTTTAATACTATAATCTGGTCATGCCTTTTTTCATCAATGATTATTTTGTTTAACTCCATGGCGATCATGATATACTCCCGGCGATAATATTAAAAATTATTTTTTCTTTTTCTTCTTATTAGGCTTAATTTTAGCCTTAGGTTTAATCAATCTTTCAAAAGAAGCCCCTTTATCCAAGATATTTTTTAATTCACTCATAAACTGGTTAACATCCCTGAACTGGCGATATACCGAAGCAAACCGCACATAAGCAACATCATCCAGCTGCGCTAATTTAGTCATTATCAATTCGCCGATAAAAGTTGAAGGCACTTCCCGGTCAAATTTTTTTAAAATGAATCTTTCGGTATTGGTTACTAAATCGTCTATTTTCTCTATGCTTACCGGGCGCTTCTCGCAGGCCCTTGCCACGCCCGCCTGTATTTTTTTTCTGTCAAAGGCCTCCCGCCGGCCGTCTTTTTTTATTACCATAAGCTGCATATCTTCAATATACTCATAAGTCGTAAAACGCCTGCCGCACTTAATGCACTCGCGGCGCCTGCGCACAGAGGCACCTTCGGAGCTTGAGCGGGAATCCACAACCTTATCTTCCTGATAGCCGCAAAAAGGGCATTTCATGTTTTTCGTAACTAGTAATTAGTAATTGGTAATTAGTAACTGGTAATTAAAAACTACGGATTAAAAGTTACTAATTACGAATTGCTATTTTTTTACTCTTCTTACTTTAATTTTAGCTTCTCTCAACATCTTTCTCGCCAGCTTATCCGGATAACCATCAAGTATTACTATATCCCTTATACCTACACTGATTAACATCTTGCTGCATATAACACAAGGCTGGTTAGTTACATAGATAGTAGCACCTTTTAAATCTACTTTATGGATTACCGCCTGTATTATTATATTCTGCTCGGCATGTAAAGCGCGGCATAATTCCTGACGCTGCCCGGACGGGATTTTGAGTTTCTGGCGCAAACAGCCAATATCCGCGCAATGACTTAATCCTGAAGGTGCGCCATTATAACCCGTAGCTAAAATACGCTTATCACGTACCGCCACCGCCCCCACCTGCCGGCGTAGGCATGTGGAACGTTTAGCTACTAATTCCGCGGCTTCTAAAAAATATTCATCCCAACTTGGCCGGTATCGTTTTTTTACCATTGCGCTATTTTTTGTAAAGAGGAAATTTAGCGGTTAATTTTAGAACTTCTTTTTTGATCAGCTCTATGGTTTTATTATCATTCTTCGCTTTAAGCACGCGGCTGATAAATTCCGCAACCTTTTGCATTTGTTTCTCTGCCATGCCGCGTGTAGTAACAGCGGCGCTGCCTAAGCGTATTCCGCTGGTAACCGTAGGCGACGTAGTGTCAAAAGGAATAAGATTTTTATTAACCGTGATATTGGCTTTATCCAGAACCGCCGCCGCCTCAGCGCCGGTAATATTAAAGCCGCGCAAATCAACAAGCAAAAGATGCGTATCGGTCCCTCCGGAAACAATACGAAAACCTTCTTTCTTTAAGCTTTCGGACATGGCCCTTGCATTGTTAAGCACACTTTGCTGGTATTTTTTAAAAGACGGCGCTAAGGCTTCTTTGAAAGCCACTGCTTTAGCCGCGATTACGTGCATCAGAGGCCCTCCCTGTATTCCCGGAAAAACCTGCATGTCAATTTTCTTGGCAAATTTATTCTTGCAGATTATAAAACCGGCACGGGGGCCGCGCAATGTTTTATGGGTCGTAGAAGTAACAAATTCGGCGTGCGGAACCGGAGATGGGTGAAGCCCGCAGGCGATAAGCCCTGCTATATGCGCCATATCCACAAGTAAATAAGCGCCTACGGTATCGCATATTTGCCTGAATTTTTTAAAATCCATTGTCCGGGGATATGCGGATGCGCCGGCCAAAATCATTTTCGGCTTGTGTTTTAACGCCAGCTCATGAATCTTATCGTAGTCGAAAGTTTCTGTTTTAGGGTCTACGCCATAACAAACCACATTATAAAGGCGCCCGGAAAAATTATGCCTGTGCCCATGCGTAAGATGCCCGCCGGCGGATAAATCCAGGGCTAGGATGGTATCGCCGGGTTTAAGCACCGCGAAATAAACCGCCATATTGGCGGAAGAGCCGGAATGTGGCTGTACATTAACATGCTCTGCGCCAAAAAGTTTTTTTGCCCGCGTAATAGCCAAAGATTCAGCCTCATCAACAAACTCACAGCCGTCATACCAGCGCTTATCGGGATAGCCTTCGGCATACTTATTGGTAAGGCATGAACCCTGCGCCTCCAATACGGCATTTGAGGCGAAATTCTCAGAAGCGATTAACTCTAAATTCTGCTCCTGGCGCCTGCATTCCTTATTTATAATTTCATAAATTTCCTTGTCGGTTTTCTTTAAGTAGCTCATTCTCACGCCCCTTACTCTCAATGCTTATAACTGTATTTTTCAATCTGTTTTAGGCGGCGCTGATGCCTGCCGCCTTCGAATTCGGCATTCAACCATGCCTGTAAAATTTTTTTAATATCTTTGGCTTTAACATAATCCGCGCCTAAAATTAATACATTGGAATCATTATGCTGGCGCGAACGCTTTGCCGCTTTTGCATTATAACAAAGCGCGGCCCGTATCCCCTTAAACCTGTTCGCCAGAATTGAAAAGCCTATTCCTGAACGGCAGATAAGCAAGCCGCGGTTTATTTTTTTATTTAATATTGCCATGATTAATTTTATTCCAAACTTAGGATAATCGCAAGATTCACCGGTGCTGGTTCCATAATCAATATATTTATACCGCCCGGCCTCTAAAATAATTTTTATCTTTTGCTTCAACAAAAATCCGCCGTGATCGCAGGCTATACCTACCGGCATATTTTTTCCGCCGCTTTTTTTATTAATTTTTTTATTTGAAGAAAGCATTTTCTGTACTCCTCTTCCGGCCTTCCTATGGGGTCATATATCCCGGAATCTCCCCCTTCGGCAAATTCACTTAATAAATAGACCTTCTCTCTTAAAACAGGGTATAATCTGTTAATCTCATCTTTATGAATACTATCCATGGCTAAAATTAAATCTGCCCTCTTAAGCATCCACTCATTCAATCTTCGCGCCCGGTGAGCCGATGAATCAATCCCCTCTTCATTTAATAAGCTCTTTACAAAAGGAGTGGCTTCCATTCCGCCTAAAGCGCCGATACCGCAAGAGGCGCAAAATATATCTTCTCTTTTCCTTATCTTTAATTCTTTTTCCAAAAGATACTTTGCCATGACAGAACGGCAAGAATTACCCGTGCAAACAAAAAGTATCTCTTTAGAATTGGCGATCTTTTCTAAAATATCGCCTCCTATGGCGCCATTACGCAGTATGCGGATAGGTAAATTTACCACATCCACAACAGTCGATTCTATCCCTAATTCTACCTTACCTCCGTCAACTATAAGCTCAATTTTTCCATCCAAATCTCTCAAGACATCATTGGCTGTCAGAGAAGGCGGATGAGATGAAATATTAGCGGAAGGAACCGCCAGGGGTATCGCAGCCGCATGCAGAAGCCCAAGCGCTATCTTATTGTTCGGCATACGCAGCCCTATTTTATTATTATCCCTGGATTCTAAAATCAAGGTCAACGGGCCGGGCCAAAAACGGTCTATCAACCTATAAACAAACGGTAAAACTTTGTACGAAAAATCGTCTATTATTTCCTTAGCTGCTATCTGAACCGTAAACGGCTTATCTTTTGGCCTGATTTTAACCTCATAGAGCCGCTCAACAGCCCTGCCATTATTTACATTAGCCCCTAATCCATATACCGTTTCAGTAGGAAAAGCCACTAAGCCGCCATTTGCCAGAACTAACGCCGCGTCCCTAATCTTTTCCTTTTCCGGATCCAGCGGGTTAATTTTTATAACCTGGGTTTTCATTCGTTCCTAATTTAATTTTATGTTCTTGGCTTGTTTTGCTAATTTCTTTTTAAAACCCGCTAATTTCTTGGCAATCTTTTTATCCTCTAGCGCTAAAATCTGCGCTGCCAATATCCCCGCGTTTCTGGCGCCTGATTTTCCTATAGCAACAGTTGCCACAGGCACATTTTTCGGCATCTGCACCGTAGATAAAAGGGAATCCAGCCCTTTCAAACTCCTGGTTTCTATCGGAACGCCGATTACCGGAAGAGTAGTGTGCGCGGCAATTACGCCTGCTAAATGCGCCGCTCCACCGGCGCCGGCGATAATGACCTTTATGCCCTTATCCCTGGCGGAAAGCGAAAAATCCACTACCGCCTTAGGGCTTCTATGCGCGGACATCACTTTTACCGCGCTTTTAATACCAAACTCATCAAGGGCAATTTTTGCCTCTTCCATCGTCTCTAAATCCGATTCGCTGCCCATCACTATCGCTGCTTTAGACGCCATGATTCTCCCTCTCTCCTTCATTTTACACATTTCAAGCAATGCTTGTTTTGTGTAATTTTAGTATATTATATAATGTCTTGCGGCTTAATTTCAACTTATTTGCTATCTCATCCATCGCGTATCCCCTCGCGCGCAATTGCTCTATAGCATATTTTCTTTCCTTTAAATCATCCAAATCCATAGCTCGTTTATTGTTCCGAACCCGTTCCACCACTTTATCAAGATCCGCCTTCCATAAACTATGTGAAATCGAGCCAACATTATTACTGCTTATTAAAGCCTTAATACACCCTGATAAACGATTGGTAAAGTCTTCAATGGCTTTACGATGATTCCAAATTTCTTCCGCAGTTATCAAAATAGATCTGTTTAGAATCTGACTATAGGCGTTCTGAGCCCGAGTGATATCGTCGTCCAAAGTTTTTAAAATAAATTCGTGATTTACAAATGCCGGAGCGGTTTGCGGTTTAACATAAAGACGGCATGATGACCATCTATATTTTCCCGGCTTATCTACGAGCCTTGCCCTTACCGGATTAAGATGAATATATAAAGAGGTGGCCAATAGATAAACATCGTCAAAACATAAAGCCTGCCGGAAAGCGCCGCAAAAAACATGCCCTTTGCGGCTATATTTCTTATTAAACATTTTCGCGTACGTCTCACAAATATTCTTTATGGCTGCCGATAAATTATCCTTACCTAAACATATTTGGAGATGAAAATGGTTTGGTAAAAGCGCGAAGGAATAAACCTGAAAATTAAATTTCTTGGATTTAGTTTTCAATAAATGCAGCATATATAAATAATCCCTATCATCCACAAATAAAAGCTCCCTGCCGGGAGCGCGTTGAGTTATATGGCAGCAAGCGCCTGAATACGATATCTTATTGCGCGCCCGAAATATCCGTTTGACTTTCCCCTGCTCAACCAGTTTCTCTATATCCATACTATTCACCAATTACACAAAACAAGCATTGCTTGTTTTGTGTAATTTAATTTACGGCTTTTCTGCCGATATCCTTACGATAATGCATGCCTTCAAAGTTAATCTTATCAACTGCCTGATAGGTCTTAGCAATTGCCTCTTTTATGGTGTTGCCTAATCCCGTCACTCCCAGCACCCTTCCGCCGTTAGTTACAATTTTGCCGTTTTCTTTGCTGGTGGCGGCATGAAATACTATCACATCCGGCATCTTTACTGCTTCATCTAAACCAAATATCTCTTTACCCTTTTCATAATTGCCCGGGTATCCGCCGGAAGCCAGCACTACATTGACGCAAAAACGCGAATCGATTTCCAGTTTTACCTCCCTAAGCCTGCCTTCTATTGAAGCAAACATCACATCTATCAAGTCTGTTTTTATTCTGGGAAGGATTGCCTGTGTCTCCGGATCGCCAAAACGCACATTAAATTCCAGCACCTTAGGCCCTTCTTTAGTTATCATCAGGCCGGCATAAAGAATACCGCGGTATATATTGCCTTCGCTTTTAAGGCCGTCCAACAAAGGTTTAATTATCGCTTTATTTATCTTATTTAAAATATCATCTTTTACAACCGGGGCCGGCGAATAAGCGCCCATGCCTCCTGTATTGGGCCCTTGGTCATTATCAAAGGCTCTTTTATGATCTTGAGAATGCGGCAGTAACAAAAAATTTTCTCCGTCACAAACAGCAAGTATTGAAGCTTCCTCGCCTTCTAAGCATTCCTCTATTATTATTTTCTCTCCGCTTGAGGCAAATACCTTATCAACCAAGATATCTTTTACCGCCGCCTCTGCTTCATTTTTGCTTTTGGCGATAATTACGCCTTTGCCGGCAGCCAACCCATCGGCTTTAATGACTATCGGATACTTTTTTATACCTGAAATATAGTTTAAGGCGTCTTGATATTGCGCATCCGTAAATACCCGGTATTTGGCCGTGGGTATTGAGAACCTCTCCATCGCCTCTTTTGCAAAAAGCTTGCTTCCTTCAAGCCGTGCGGCTGATTTGCCCGGCCCGAAAATTTTTAAGTTTTGACTTTCAAACAAATCAACAATGCCGCGGCATAATGCTGTTTCAGGCCCCACAACCGTTAAATCAATAGAGTTATCTTTTGCGAATTTAACCAAGGCCTGCAAGTCATCCGCGGCTATATCCACGCATTCGGCAATTTCTGATATCCCGGCATTACCGGGAGCGCAAAAAATCCCTCTTACTTTAGGACTCTTTGATATCCTCCAGGCAATAGCATGCTCCCTGCCGCCTGAACCAATAACTAAAATTTTCATGCCTTCAATTAATTATCTCCACCTTACCACTATTGGCGGCAATCTCTCCTATGGCCCAGGATTTAAGACCCAAATCAAAAAGTCTGCGTATAGTCAGGGTTGTATATTTATGGTCTACCACCAAGACTAAGCCTATGCCCATGTTAAATGTCTTCAACATCTCATTAGATGCGATTTTGCCTTTTTTCTGTATCAGCTTAAATATATCCGGGACAGGCCAGGTATCATAATAAACCTTGATCCCGAATTTCTTTGGGACAACCCTTATTATTTTGTCAAAAAACGCCCCGCCGGTAATATGGGCAATGCCTTTAATAACAGGGACTCGTAACTCGTAGCTCGTAACTCGTAATAACTCAAGAATTGATTTTACGTAAATACGGGTCGGCTTAAGCAGCTCTGCGGAATACTTCTTAAGTTCGCCTGAGGCAAAAACTTTTCTTACAAGAGAAAATCCATTAGAATGCAGGCCGTTAGATTCTATGCCGATTAATGTATCTTTTAGCCTTATATTCGATCCGTCAATAATTTTATCTCTCTCAACAACGCCAAGGCAGAATCCGGCCAGGTCATAATCATCCGCTTTATACATTCCCGGCATTTCCGCGGTCTCCCCTCCTACAAGGCTGCAACCAGACATGCGGCAACCCTTGGCTATGCCGGAAACAACATCTGTCAAAACGCTATTATTTAATTTGCCGCAGGCAATATAATCTAAAAACAAAAGCGGGCTTGCGCCACAACATAAAATGTCATTTACGTTCATCCCCACTAAATCTATCCCGACCGTATCATGCTTATTCGCCAAGATGGCCAGCTTAAGCTTGGTGCCTACCCCGTCAGTAGATGAGACAAGCACGGGATTTTTATATTTTCCGGCTTCAAATTGAAATAACCCGCCAAATCCCCCGATATTTGCCAGAACATTCCTGCCCTGCGTAGACTTAACTATTTTTTTTATGTTTTGGACAAAAATATTGGCGGCCTTTACATCCACCCCGGATTTCTTATAAGTCAACTGTTTCATAATTTCTCAATTTTTTCGTCTTTTATTTTATAATTATACTCCGCAGCACTTCTTTTCCAAAGAACTCTTCCCTATTTTGCCCTTCCACTTTAGCGGATAATTACCGGTCCAGCAAGCAGTACAATAATCGCAAGAAGAGGAATTTACGCTCTTTAGCATGCCCTCTAAACTTAAATACCCCAGGCTCTCTACATTAAGGTATTTTTTTATACGCTCATGGCTAAGACGCACAGCTATTAACTCTTTTTGATCGTGAAAATCTATACCGTAATGGCAGGGAAACTTATGGGGAGGGCATGAAATGCGCAGATGTACTTCTTTGGCCCCTAAGGCTCTGAATGCCTTAACGCGCTTCCTGGATGTCGTTCCCCTCACTATCGAATCATCAACTATTATTACGCGCTTGCCTTTAATTATATCGCGCAATAAATTAAATTTTACCCTAACGCCCAAGTCGCGTATATGCTGCGAGGGCTGGATAAACGTCCTGCCGATATAATGATTCCTGATAATACCCATTTCCATGGGGATGTTAGATGCCTGAGAAAAACCTATCGCCGCGGATGTGCCTGAGTCAGGCACCGGTATTACTAAATCAGCATCCACATAATGCTCTTTTGCAAGCTCTGCTCCTAGTTTTTTTCTCACTGAATATACCGTTTGACCGAAGACAACCGAATCGGGGCGCGAAAAATAAACATGTTCAAAAATACAAAAAGCATGTTTTTTTTGTTTAGGCGAAAACCTAAAAGATTTTACGCCCTTTTTATCAATAACCACTATCTCTCCCGGCTCAATCTCCCTGACCAGCTTTGCCCCGATTAAATCCAGGGCGCAAGTTTCGGATGCCAGGCAAAAACTTTTATTGATTCTTCCTAAAACAAGAGGGCGAAAACCCATAGGGTCGCGCGCGCCGATAACCTTATCTTTAGTCATCAAAAGCAGGGAGTAAGCGCCCTTAACCTTATTGAGAGCATAAATTAGGCGCTTAATAACATCGGGATGGCGCGAACGCGCCATAAGCTGTACTACTATTTCGGAATCCGTAGTCGTCTGAAAAGTAGAGCCGCTATTTTCAAGCTTACGCCTGAGCTCGATGCTATTTATTAAATTACCATTATGGCCTATAGCTAACGAACCCCTAAGATAATCCACTACCAAAGGCTGGGCGTTCTTTAAAACACTTGAACCGGTAGTTGAATAACGCAGATGCCCGATACTTAAAAAACCGGATAGCTTTTTAATATTCTCTTCATTAAATACCTCCGAGACCAAACCCGTGCCTTTAAGTATGGACAGGCGCCTACCGTCGCTTACCGCTATACCGCAAGCTTCTTCTCCTCTGTGCTGCAAGGAATAAAGCCCAAGATAAGTAAGCCAGGGCGCTTCATAATTGTCATATATACCGAATAAACCGCAGCACTCTTTCGGCTTATCAAAATTTAGAAAAGGTCCAAGCCCATTTTTGAAACTATAAATTTTTCTTGGCATATTCTACTCCATTGCGAAAAATCGCTAATCCGTCGCCTTCTTTCTTTAGCCCCTCTCTCATCCAACGCGGATGATGAGTGCCTAGAATATGGCGCTCAGGATGCGGCATGAGGCCAAAGACCCTTCCGCTATTATCGCATATTCCCGCGACATTATCTACTGAACCATTGGGATTATCCGGATATCCCGTAAATTTTCCCTGATGGTTACAATATTGAAAAACTACCTGGCCGTTTTCCTTCAGATTTTCCAATATCTTTTTATCTTTAGCTATAAACTTTCCTTCGCCATGCGCTACGGGAAGATGTATCATCTCCTGCAGATTCTTCGTCCAAACACATTTCCTAACTCCTGAGCCATAATCCGCAATCCGTAAATAAGTCCATCGGTCTTCAAATTTTCCGCAGTCATTATTGATAAGGCTGAAATCCTGCCTAAAAGAAACGCTGTCTGTTGAGAGGATGCCGGATTTAACCAGCACCTGAAAACCGTTACAGATTCCGATAATTAACTTTCCTGCTTTGAGAAATTTTACCAGCTCATCCTTTAATCTGAAAACCAGCTCGTTAGCCAGGATTTTTCCTGCCGCCACATCGTCCCCATAGGAAAAACCTCCAGGCAAAGCCAGAATCGCATAATCAGACAATGATTTTTCTTTTCGTATAATCTGGTTTATATGCACCAGATCCGCGCTGGCTCCAGCTAACTCAAAGGCAAATTTTGTCTCTTTATCGCAATTCGTTCCTGCGGTACGCAGAATTAAAGTTTTTGGTTTTTGCATTATTTAAAATTTTTCAACCCCTATGCCTTTGAATAAAATTTCTTAATAACAGAAACTGCCTCTTCAGGAGTATCTACCAAATTAAATATCTTAAGATCAGATTTGTCTATGCATCCCCTATCCAGGACAGTTGACTTAATCCAATCTATAAGCCCGCGCCAATAGTGTTTACCTACCAATACAATAGGAAATTTTCCTATGCGCCTTGTCTGTACCAGCGTCATGGACTCAAATAACTCATCCATAGTCCCGTATCCTCCGGGAAATATTATAAACGCCTTGGCATATTTTACAAACATGACCTTACGCACGAAAAAATAATGAAAATCAAGCAGCGTATCTATATATTTATTCGGCCTTTGCTCCATTGGTATCTGGATATTTAAACCTATAGAATGGCCGCCTGCTTTTTTTGCCCCCCTGTTTCCCGCTTCCATGATACCGCCGCCGCCGCCTGTTATAACAGCATAACCTGCTTTAGCCAACAGATAAGACAAGTGCACGGCAACATTATAATATTTATCTCCGGGGCTTAGGCGGGCGGAGCCGAATATGGAAACAGCCTTCCCCGCTTTGGATAAAACTTCAAACCCGTCTACGAATTCTCCCATTATGCGGAAAATACGCCATGTCTCTTCATTTGTAAAATCGTTTTTTTTATTATTTTTTTTCTTATTCACTTTTACTCTCCGCGGCTCATATTCTTACCATCGCGCTATTATGCCTTCCGTTCACCAATTTAACGGCTTGCGCCAGCATT
>PCWA01000015.1:0-11623 GCA_002796125.1 Candidatus Ghiorseimicrobium undicola | reverse complement strand
ATACAAGGCCTGCCGTCCAATCCATAAACCGTAAGGCAGGCGCTCTCTGATACACAGCCGATTAAACCAAAAGGCAAACCCCGCATCGCTTTCTCAAATGCCATTTGATTTTTCTTCTCTATTTCAACAATAAATCTCGTATTAGACTCTGAAAACAAAATTACATCATTACGAGTGGCTGCAGCCTGCAGCCTGTAGCCTGCAGCCTTATATGGAACCTCGGATAAAAATACCTCTGCTCCCAGCCCTCCGGCAAAACACATTTCACTAAGCGTAACCGCAAGGCCGCCTTCGGAACAATCATGCGCGGAACGCACCAGGCGCCTGCCGATAGCCCCGGACAACTTCTTCATAATTAAGAGCGCCGACTTTTTATCTATCTCCGGCACATCTTTACCGAGATATTTTTTAATCTTGTAATATACCGAACCCCCTAATTCTTCCTTTGTCCGGCCTACAATATAAATAAGATTTCCTGATTTTTTAAAATCCATGGATACCGTTTTTGTTACATCCCTCATTATGGATATGGCCGATATCAGAAGAGTGCCCGGTATGGCTATGCTTTTGGCGCCTGTTTTATATTCATTATAAAGGCTGTCTTTACCCGAAATAAAAGGGACGCTATAATATTTTGCAAAATCATAACATGCCTCTGCCGCGGAAACTAAAGAACCCAAACGCTCAGGCTTATCTGGATTGCCCCAGCAAAAATTATCTAAAATAGCTGTTTTTTCGATATCGCCGCCGACACAAACTATCTGCCGCAAAGCTTCATCAATGCATGATGCCGCCATCCAATAAGGATCTATCATGCCGTAACGCGGATTTATGCCGCAGGAAACAGCCAGCCCCTTTAAAGAAGAAAATACAGGCCGGACAACCGAGGCATCAGACGGCCCGTCATTATCTATACCCGTAAGAGGCTTTAATACCGAGCTACCCTGCACTTCGTGATCGTACTGCCTGATAATCCATTCTTTGCTTGCCACATTATAGTCTGAAAGCACCGCCTTTAAATCGGCGCCCAGATTACTTTTATCTTTTATGCGCGGATTAGTTAACTTTTTGGCTAAATTCAGCGCTTTTTTCTCAAACAAAGGCAGCCCTTCATGCAAAAAATCCATAGAGAGCTCCGCGACTTTTTTATCATAATAAAAAAGCCGCAGGATTTTATCATTAGTAAACTTTCCGATTACTGTCGCATCAACATCTTCAGAGCGAAATACGCTAAGAAGCTTCTCTATATTATTTTCAGCTACAGCCAAAACCATGCGTTCCTGGGCTTCCGAAATCCATATCTCATCATAATTCAGCCCTTTATATTTCAAGGGAACCCTGTCTAAATAAACTTCAACCCCTGAATCTTTACCCATTTCACCAACAGCGCTTGATAAGCCTCCCGCTCCGCAATCGGTTATAGCGTTATATAGGTTTTTATCGCGGGCAGCTATTAAAGTATCCAGCATTTTTTTCTCTGTTATGGGATTGCCTATCTGCACTGCTGAGCCGGATATATCCTCGGATTCATGGGTTAGCTCGCCCGAAGAAAAAGTGGCTCCATGTATGCCATCTCTACCGGTCCTGCCTCCAACAACGACTATTAAATTACCGTTTACCGATTTTTTAAACGCTTTGCCTTTTGGGATTAAACCGCAGGTCCCGCAATAAACCAAAGGATTGGCGACATAGCCGTCATCAAATAAAACAGCACCGTTGACGGTAGGAATTCCCATCTTATTGCCATAGTCGCGTACGCCGCTTACCACGCCTTTGGCAATTCTTTTAGGGTGCAAGACACCCTTTGTAAGCTTGGAATAACTGTAATCCGGGCGGCCGAAACAAAATACATCCGTATTGAATATGGGCCTAGCCCCCATCCCCGTACCCATCGGATCCCTTATTACTCCCCCCACACCGGTGTTAGCTCCGCCAAAAGGCTCAAGAGCAGAAGGATGATTATGAGTCTCTACTTTAAAACAAACATCATAATTATCGTCAAATTTAATCACTCCGGAATTATCGCTGAATACGGAAACGCACCAGGGCTTATTCAATTCCCTTGTCGCCTTCATTATCGTTGATTTCAAAAGATTATTAATTATTTTCGTATTGCGTATTGGGTATTGGGTATTGCGTTTATTGCTATATTTTATTTTTCCCCTAAATGTCTTATGCACGCAATGCTCAGACCACGTCTGGGCAATTGTTTCCAATTCCACATCCGTAGGATTTCTTTTTAGGCGGAAAAAATGTTTTTTTATCGCGCGCATCTCTTTCAAATTTAAAAATAACTGGCCATGCTTGGAAATATTCAGCAGCTTTTTCCCATCAGCGCTTAAAATATCTACATATTTTACTTCTATCTTTGCCGTATCTTCTAATCCCGACTCATGACTTCTGGCTTGCGGTTTCTCTCTCATTGTATGCTGGATTACTTTATTTACCAGCAGCTTATCGCAAATGGAATTAACCTGCGTTTTGGAAAGCGTACCGGAAAGTATGTATTTTTTTCCTGTGTGCACTGATTTAATTCCGGATATGGCCAAATCTGATATCGCTTTTTTTATAGAATCTTCTGCCGGGTCCATAACTCCGGCATTATAGGCAACCTCAATGATAAATTTGTTTTGAGTTTTGAGTTTTGAGTTTTGAGTATTAATACTATATTCTTGAGAAACTTTATCCGACAATAGCTCTTCGCAGATACGTTTTATTTCCGCTTCGCTTATATCGCCCTCAATGGTATAAACCTGGATAAAAGAAATATCACGCACAGCATCAATGCCTAAATCTAGAATATCTTTTTTAATGCCGGCGCCTTGAGCATCAAAGACGCCGGGCTTCTCTTTTACTTCAATCCTATAAAGCATATTTGTTGATTTTAATGGTTAATGAAGGTGATTCGATATTTAAAACTTATTTTCCTGACAATACCCTTTTCAGGACTTCCTGGTAGGCTCCCTCTACATCTCCCAGATCGCGGCGGAATCTATCCTTATCCAGCTTCTTTTTTGTTCCCTTCTCCCAAAAACGGCATGTATCGGGAGAGATCTCGTCAGCAAGCACAATTTTATTCTTATATCTTCCAAACTCCAGCTTAAAGTCTACTAAATCTAAATCTCTCTTGCCAAAAAAATCAATGAGAACCGTATTTATTTTAAATGACAAATCCTTGATTGCTTCCAATTCCCGGGCTGTTGCCAATTTTAAGGCATAAATATGGTATTCATTAAATAATGGGTCGTGCAAAGAATCATTCTTATAATGATACTCCAAGACCGGATTATCCAATATTATCCCTTCATCAATACCCAGTAATTTGCTTATGCCGCCTGCGGTTATGTTGCGCATAGTTACTTCTATGGGAACAATTTCCACTCTTTTAACCAGCATAGAACGCTCATCCAGCAGTTTAACAAAATGGGTAGGGATATTATTTTTTTCCAAAACCTTAAAAATTTCGGCTGAAATTTTATTATTACATATGCCTTTTGAATTAATTGTTCCGCGCTTTGTAGCATCAAAGGCGGTCGCGTCATCTTTGAAATATTGTATTACCAAATCCGGCTGGTCTGTTTGGTATATTATCTTTGCCTTGCCTTCATAAATTTTATTTAGTTTTTGCATATCGCCTATATTCCTAATCTTTTAAAAATTATATTAATGTTGCGTAAATAATAATCAAGATCGAAACATGCTTTTATTTCCTTCTTGCTTGCTATTTTTCTTAACTGCCTGTCAGCAAGAAGATTGTCCTGAAAATTTGAAAGCTCCTGCCATGTTTTCATGGCATTTCTCTGGACTATCTCATAGGCAGACATACGCTTTAAGCCCTTATCCATCAACATAGTCAATACTCTCTGGGAAAATATCAGGCCTCTTGTCTTCACCAAATTCTTCAGCATATTGTCAGGATATACTATCAGCCCATCCACTACTTCGGCCATCTTGGCAAGCATATAATCAAGAAGGATTGTCGAATCCGGGAGGATTATTCTTTCAACCGAAGAATGAGATATATCACGTTCATGCCATACAGCGACATTTTCCAGCCCCGCCAAGGCATTTGTACGAATAATCCGGCTTAAACCGCAGATTCTTTCGCATACGACAGGGTTTCGTTTGTGCGGCATGGCGGATGAGCCCTTCTGCCCTTTAGAAAACGGCTCCTCTGCCTCAAGCACCTCAGTCCTCTGTAAGTGCCTGATTTCCAACGCTATTCTCTCAAGCCCGGCGGCAAGTACCGCAAGATTAGATAAGCATACCGCATAGCGGTCACGGGGAATTATCTGAGTAGAAACAGGCTCTATGTTCAAATTGAGCCGGGAGGCAACATGTTTTTCCACAAAAGGGTCTATATTTGAATACGTGCCGACCGCCCCGGAAATCTTAGCAAAACTTACCGTTTCCCGGGCAGCAAATAAAAGCTTTTTCGCGCGCAAAGTTTCTGTATACCAAGAGGCCGCCTTCAAACCAAACGTTGTTGGCTCGGCATGTATGCCGTGTGTCCTGCCTATACAGACGCTATTTTTATACCGCTTAACCTTTCTTAGCAGGGCTTTTTCCAGCTTATCTAAGCCGGAAATTATAATATCCAGTGCTTCTCTGCATTGAAGGCTTAAAGCCGTATCTAAAACATCGGAGGAGGTTAAACCGATATGAAAATAACTGGCATTTTTTCCGATATGCCGGGATACTTCCGTAATAAAAGCAACTACATCATGCTGTGTTTTTTCTTCTATTCGTTTTATGTTTCCGGTATTGAATTTGGCTTTTTTTCTTACCTGGGCCAAGGCGCTCCGGGGCACTTTGCCTAATTTTACCTGTGCCTCCATCGCGAGCAATTCAATTTCAAGCATCTTGGAAAACTTATTACTTTCAGACCAAATCTGGGAAATTTCAGGACGGCTATAACGCGCAATCATAACTCTATTCCTTTTATTAACTTTGGGTAATTTATACTAGATATAGCCCCTTAAATATATCACAAGCACAATAAGCAGTCAATTATTAAATCGCGCAGGGCAGCATACTGAAAAGCGCCTAAATTCACCTGCCGGCTTGGCCTGATTTTGAGCAGGGCCTAACGCAGGCCGAGCGGGCACGGTTGGCCTTTGATTCCAATCGGCCAGAGCGAGGCCGAGTAGCGGAGCGCGATTTTCCACGCCGGGGAAAACCGCGCGCCCCTGCGAGAAATCGGGCCAAGACGGCCATGCTAATCCGCGGTAATTTAGGCGCTTTTCAGCATGCTGCCGCCGCGCAGCCATCATTATCTTTTTCTTTTTATATTTTATACGCGCGGATATTAGCGCAGAGGGCGAGCTTATGGCCGGTACGGGCGTTGCGGATTTTGGAAATCACCTCTATATTCTTAAAACCAACTTTCTCCATCAACGCCAAAAAATCTTCTTCAGGCAGCGCCCCGCCGATACACCTAAACCAATCATTGGCGTTTTTTCTCTCTTCTTCAGAAAGGGCCTTTTTTAATACAATCTCGCAGAAAACTGTCCGCCCGCCGGGTTTGAGCACACGGAAAGCCTGGCGCATAACCGCTTCTTTATCCGGTGAAAGATTATAAATACCGTTTGAGGTAACCACGTCAAAAAAATTATCCCCGAATGGCAGGTTATCGGAATGGCCTATTTTCACCTCAGCATTCTTAACGCCTGCGATATCCATATTCTTTCTTGCCTTCTCAGCCATATCCTCAGAGATATCTAAACCATAAACCTTGCCCCTTTCTCCAACTTTTTGCGCATAAAAATAAAGGTCCATCCCTGCCCCGCAGCCTAAATCTAAAACTGTCTCCCCAAGCTTTAACTCTACAAAGGGCTGGGGGTTATTCGCTCCGGTGAATGACTCATATAAAGATTGCGGAAGTTTATCGAGTATCTCCTTGGGGTAGCCGACTTTTAAGGCAAAGGCGCGCCCCACAGGAAAATTAAATACTGCGCAGGGGTCACGAGCCACTTCGCTATATTTATCTTTAACCATTTTTTTAATTTCGTCTGGGTTAAAATTAAGCATTTGGAACCTCCATCAAAATACCAAAGTTTGCTTACTCGTCTTTATGGCATTGGCGACATCTCTCAGGCAGCAAATTTCGATACCGTCAACCAGCTCTTCTTTTTTTACTCCCATTTTTTATTTCATTCCACACTTCTTTAATACCCACATCATCGGGCACCAGTTTGTAAACGCCGACTGCAAAAGGTTAAGCCCGACAAAAGCGCTAAACCACAGCCATTTAGGGCTTATAAAACAGGCTAAAGCAAGACTACCGAGAATAAAAAATCCGGCAATGCCTCTTAAAGTTCTCTCTAACATCATTTCTGCCACCTCCTCTAGAGTTAAAAACTGTATCTTACACTTAAATAAATGTTGTCGTTCTTATTATGCTGGCCTAAAGCGGTATTATCATCCGCCCCGGCAAAAATATTAGCCCCCAGCGCTGCCTGCAGATTATCACTGAAGTTATAGGTTGCCTCCGGCATTAACAAAAAATCCTGCTCATCCGGGCTGTAAAAAGCAAACAAAGAAAGTTTCAGCGTCTGGTATTTCAGCAGTTTTGTAAGCCGTAAGGTAAGATATTGATGCAGCTCATTTTTTTTGGCAAACGCCGAAGGCAGATTATCTTTATATTGGCTGTATTGATGCGTAAGTTCTCCATAATATTGCAGGCCAGCGCTAAAATCTGAAGGGAAGGCCTTTTGATAGCCAAAGAGAAATCTCGAGTGGGAATTATCAATCCCGGGATCTCCGCCTCCTCTGTCATCTAAAGAGTCATAATATCCGTATTCCGCGCTTACCACGCCGCCTAAAGCACTGCGCTGGGCGCTGGCGCCGTAAACCGCGAGTTCCGGATAGAAATGAGAGATTGCAGATGGCGAGTTAAAATTATCCGCTTTCATCGCGGGCGAGCCGAAAAAACCTTTATATAGATAAACTCCAACATCGTAATCGCCAATATAACGATAAAACCTTAAGGCGTATTCTGTATCGTCAAAAGTAGCGTGCGGTTTATCCATCTCTCTATAGGTGATGGCCGGATAAGGGTCAAAATAATGAAATCTGCCTGTCGATGGCAGATTATCCGCGGTAAAATTTGGTATAGCAACGGCCTCGATAGAAACTATATCGCAATAGTAGTCCAATTTTATGCTATCCGCGCCCATTTTCAAATATTCCAGCGGCCTTCCCGAGTAAAATGCCTCCCAGTTCTTGGGAAAAACATCATTTATAAAAAGCAGGTCTCCTACGCCCCATGTGTGTATCTGCCGGCCGATCCTTAAAGCAAATTTATCATCGACAAAATCAAGGTACCCCTCCCGAAAATCAGAGGCCCATTCGTCCTCTACCCAATCGTGATAAAAGTCGGTTTTTACGAATAGCCCTATCTTACTTTTTTGCGGATAAAATGACGCCTTGAACTGCGTTCTTTCCTCCCCTAAAATTAGATTCCCTTGCTTTGCCCCCTGCGGATTATCATCGGCGATCCTTACGGAATAATTTGTCTGTAAGAATCCCTGCAATGAAAATTCCTCGGCAAATACAAAAAAACTTGGATAAATACAAAATAAGAACCCAAAAACCAAAATTTTGAATTTTGAGTTGTAATTTTGATTTTTTTCTATCTTATCCATTCTAAAGGAGGCCGCCTTAAGTAACGTTCAGAAAAAACATCATCCTCTATCCCTAAATTATATTCAACCTCTTGAAAGGCCACCTCTGTCCTATGGCCTGTTTTAATATTTTTCATCACTCTTTTGGTTATTGTCGCTATCCCGCTGATGTCTTTTACCTCTATTGCCTCAAACCGGCGATAAAGTTCATTTTGCTTATCATAAAATTCCTCTTTTAACGGCAGAAAATTTTCCGCCTCAATCCAAGAAATCCTCTTTGTATATTCTGCAGCTGATTTCGGCATGCTTTCAACAACAAAACAATTTTTGCCGTTTATTTGTTCCTTCCCCAGTAGGCCATGGGTATCTTCATCCGGTTTTCTCCCGGAGATATCCTCATAAGTAAAATCGCTGCCTACGAAACTAGCGTATTTATCATTGGCGGCGATCCTCTTCACCAGGTTAATCGCGGGAATAAAAAGCCAGCGGTCATCATCTTTATCCGGGTATTTGTAAACCATAAAGGTCGTATCTTTAACATCGGCAGGCTGATAGAAATAAGTAAAATACTTCTGCTCCCCGCCTTCGGCATAATCCTTCCTCAGCATGGTCAATTCTCTCACCCGTTTCTGGCCGGCCTTATTTATAAGCTCCATCGTCACCCTTGCCCTCCCGTCATCGCCGGCATAATAAAAGGCAAGGCGGGACCTGGCGATAATATCACCAGCGGATAAGTTATCTTCGGCAAAAGATAATCTTTGCCCAAAGCCGGCAAGAAAAAACAGGCTGACCACAAAAAACAGCTTAATTAGTTTCATTTAATCCCCTCCCAGGCAAGACAGGCGCCTTAAATAGAAACCTCCCCCATAATCTCATAATCGCCGGCAACAAAATCAGAGTAGCCAATGTGCTAAAGAACATTAAAAGGGCAAAGAATGTCCCTACGGTAACATAAGGAGTAAGCGTAGAAGTAATTAATGGCAAAAACCCCAAAGAAATAACAATGGCATTGCCCATTATCGCCCTATACGGCTCCCCGGACATAAATCTATTAACCGCCTCAATATCTCTAAATTCTTGCCAGGCGCTCTTAAACCTCTGTAGATAGTGAATGGCAAAGTCAATAGCCATGCCTAAGGCCAAAGCCGAACATACCGCGATAGGCATATCGTAGTCCTTTCCGATAAAACCTACCAAACTATATGAAAGAATAATCGCCAGCGTCAATGGCAGCATTGAGATTAACCCAATCCATAGCGAGCGGAACTCTATCGCCATAAGTAATAGGACTATCCAGAAGCTCCCTAAAACCGCCTTCAGCATTCCCCGGACCATCAGGTTCTGCCAAACCTTATTAATATAGGTAAGGCCTGACCACCGGATATTTATGCCCGCGGGCACGGGATTATCCCGCATAAAACCGGAGAGCGATTGCTCAACATCGCGCATATCAGCGTTTTCTCCGCCTTTCATCTGCACCCAGATATTCGCCTTTTGGAAATTATAATCCAAGAAATTATCCAAATCATTGGGATCCCCGGTCATGGAAAACAAGAAAAGATACTGGCCGATCTCTTGCCGGCTCTCGGGCACGGCGTCAAAATTTTTATCTTCACCGTGCAAAACATAATTTATCCGCTTGACGATATCCGCGACCGATGAAGTTTTACCGACAATTTTTAGGGCCTCAAGATGGCCCTGTAATTTATCCAAATATGCCATAACTTCGGGCCTTTTAATCTCGTCTTCTTTTTCCGCTTCCGCCGTCAGATAAGCCATGTACGTGCCGCCAAAAAATTTATTCATCACATTATCGGCAACCCTTATTCGATGTTTAGGCTTAAACCATTTTACCGGATTATCATTAATCCGAATCCGATAAATACCGATGATGCCGGCAATAAAAATTAACAGAGAAATAAATAAAATGGCCCTGCTCCTATGAAAGGAAAACCTGCCAAACGCTTCAAGCATCCTGTTGAAACGCGCGGTTTTTTTCTGCCTTTTTTCAAAAAAACGCTCCAGCTTTTCCTCATTCATCAGCATAATGATTGCCGGGACAACCGTGTTGGTAAAGAGCCACGCGGCCATTATGCCGAAAGCGACGAAAAGGCCGAATATTCTTACCGGAGGAATATCCGCCAAGGCCAATGAGCTAAAACCAACTGCCGAGGTAAGCGAAGTAAAAAACATCGGCCGGTAAAGGCCCTTCATTACGGCAATTATAGTTTTTCTTTTATCTTTAATTTCCGGATAACGCTCAAAAAAACCGCTTAAGATGTGGATATCGTCCAAAAGGGCGATAGGCATAAGAAATATCGGTATCATTGAGCTCATAATGTGCACGGTAAACCCTAAACCGATCAAGAGCCCCATCGTCCAGATAACGCTAAGCATAGCGTCAAGCATGGGCGGCACAACCGCTATACCCATGCGAAAGATTAAAAATAAAAGCAGCATGATAAAAAATCCCGCCAGCGGCGCGGTGATACCCATCTGCACAAACATCTCATGGCCAAAGGTGTCTTCGGCAACCGGAAGCCCGGCCAAATAGTACTTTTGCTCAGGCAGTAACTCTTTCTTAAGAATTGTTTCAATTTCCTTGGATATTCGATAGCTTTGGTCCTTTTTTTCTATTGGGATATAGATAGAAGTAGCTTTGGCGTCGGCAGAAATAATCTTATCCACAAAAAAAGGATTACCGAACAAATCATTTCTCAAGCGCTCTATTTCTTCCGGGCTCTGCGGGACGTCATCCATAAAACGCTTTACCGTTAACGTTCCGTCCTCAGACGTAACATTATCCGAAGTGCGTAAACTTACCACGTCTTCAATAATCACGCCCTTGATCTTTAAAATCTCATCAGTCGCCTGCGCAATTCTTTTTAACGTATCCGGAGAAAAAATTCCCTTTTCATCAACTATGCCTGCCACTAAAAGGTCATTTATGCCGAATTCCTTTTTGACCTTATCGTAAAAAACCCTCTCCGGCTGATTTTGCTCCAGCATATTCTCCGGATCGGTATCTATTTTTATCTTGGGGAATTGAATAGCGAATAAAACGCTAACAACAAGCAATAACGCGATAGTCGTCTTAGGAAACCCGGTAACTAACTTGGTTAATTTGCTAAGCATTTGGAGCCTCTTTCTTAAATTTATTTTTTATTAGTTAGCCCTCTGGCCAGCATTTCGCCTTCCTGAAGCTGTTCCAAAAGCACCTGGCGCAGGATATCACAGGCCTTAATCATTTTCGGGTTGGCGACCTTATAATAAATATTTAAGCCGGCCCTGCGCGTAGATACGATCCTGCGCTGACGTAATACACTCAAGTGCTGTGAGAGATTTGCCTTAGGCAGGCCCAGCATCTTTCTTAACTCTTCAACAGATCTTTCTCCGCCGCGCAATAAATTTATGATTTTTAAACGGGTGGGGCTGGCCATGCTTTTGCATACCTCGGCATGCATCTGAAACATTCTCTCTTCGATATTTTTATTCATTTTTAGCCGCCACTTTTTGCGTTAGGTTTCATAGTTTATATATTTCGCAATTATTATACTAATACGCCCATATGGTGTCAAGCTTTATTTTAAGTACTTTCCGAGTTTAGGGCTAAATGGAAAAACAGTTGGCGGGGAAGCAGGGACGGGCAGAATTTTTCACGCCGGGGAAAGAGGAGGCGCTCAGGAAAAGGCATCTTTTATATTCTTCATGTTTCCGAAAATCACTAAATTATCGCCTTTTAATATCTCGTCACTCCCCTTGGGCGTAGAAATCAATCCCGCTCCCCTTTTTATGGCCAGGACCATGAAGCCTTTATCCTTAAAATCCGTATCGGCTAATCTCTGGCCTGATATTTTCATTGAATCGCTGATATTGATTTCACATACTCCGTAATCTTCATCTAGGTGCAATACTTCATCAAGCATAACCTTACGAAAATATTTTCTTTTTTTTATCTGGCGCTCAACCAGCTTATGGAATAATGAACCAATGGCCTT
>PCWA01000073.1:44446-51899 GCA_002796125.1 Candidatus Ghiorseimicrobium undicola | reverse complement strand
GCCTTTTTACGCCGGTGCCTAATTCCATAACCCAGTGTTTAATGGAAGGGTTAAAAAATGAGGTCAGGTGCAGGAATGATGCTATTAGTCAGTTTTTGAACTTTAAGCCGATTTCTTATAAAGAGGCACTGGTTAGGGCAATGTCCAGAGAGGAGCAGGATAGGGTTGCCACGCGCTGGTCCGATGCCTACCCTCCGGCAAGCGATCTGGAAATTAAACTGCATGAACTTAAAGCCGTTACCTATAAATCCAGTTATTCAATTATTACGCCGAAGCCTGCCCGTTCTCTTTTTCGCTGTATCTGCCGGATAGGCGGCAGGGAAGGATGGTTCCAGAGCAATTGGATGTGGCGTATGCGCGGTATGGTAGACAGGATTTTATTGGGGGTAGGGACATCACGCGGCAGGAAAAGCTATTCCTACTTGAAACTAAACGATGTGGTGGATTTCTGGCGCGTTGAGGATATCAAGGAAAATAAAAGGCTTTTGCTGCGCGCGGAGATGAAGCTGCCGGGACGCGCATGGCTTGAATTTAACATAGATGACGAAGGAGATAAAAGAAGATTTTCCGTAATAGCTTATTATGATACGCGGGGCATTATGGGAAAATTGTATTGGTATATATTTTTACCGTTTCATTATTTTATTTTCAAGCGCCTTATAGCGGCGATAGAAGAAAGGAGCTGAAGAAGTGAAAAAAATTTTTGTTTTTCTATTTTTGGGTTTATTTTTTACCAACGTTTATGGAAAGGACGCGGATATGAATGAGAATGTAGCTGTATTGGAGACGAATCAGGGGGTAATTGAGATAAAACTTTTTACTGATGTGGCGCCAAAGGCATGCGAGAATTTTACCGGGTTGATAAAACAAGGTTATTATGACGGCATAATATTTCACCGCGTAATAAAGGAATTTATGATACAGGGCGGTGATCCCACGGGTACCGGTAGGGGCGGTGAATCTATTTGGGGAGCACCCTTTGAAGATGAGGTGGCGCTGGCCGTTAAATTTAACAAAGCCGGCCTGATAGCCATGGCAAATGCCGGCCCGAATACCAACGGCAGCCAGTTTTTTATTACGACTGCTTCAACGCCCTGGCTTAATATGAAGCACACGATTTTCGGAGAAGTTATTTTGGGTTATGAGGCGGTTGAGAAAATAGAGAATGCCCCAACAGGCGCAAATGATAAGCCTTTATCAGAGCAGAAGATAATCAGGGCTTATGTTAAATAGGAAGCGCTACGGCATTGTGATAAAAGGAGGATGCATGTTTAAGTTGAAATCTACGGTTATTTTTATTGTTCTCTGCGGGTGTTGTTTTAATCTATCCTGGAGCGAGAGTAAAAGGGAAGTTTTGAAGCAGCAATTTACGCCGTCTAAGAATTTAATGCAGATGCAGAATTTACAAGAGGAGCCTTATTATGGAGATTCCGAGGTCTCCCAGCAGCAATTAATGAGCCAGCAGGGAGTACGCTACGATCGCCAGCAGGCCGCTTCCAGTTCCCGTCGAGAAAATGAGCTGATCATAGGGGAATACGCAATTTATCATACTGAATACAGCGCAAAAATAGAAGAGGAAATAGCCGTAGTAAAGGGGGCGGTCAATTTTGAAGTTTTCAAGAAGTCGGGTTGGGTAAAAATTCCTCTGGCAGAGAGTGCGGTGGGGCTCAAAGAGGCAAGCTTAAACAAGAAGCCGTGCTTTGTCATACGGGAAGGCAGTAAATATTACGCTGTGATATCCAAGCCGGGATCTTATCATCTTGATTTGGAGTTTTTTGTAAAAGTTAATCGCGAGAGGGAGCGCGGGCCGGGGAAGATTTTATTTTCTGTTTTGCCTTCTCCTATATCAATATTGGATGTTGAGATGGAAGACGGGGATGCCGAAATTTTTGTCGAACCCTCTATAAAAATTGAAACTGAAAAATCGGCCAAGAAAACATTGGCGACGGTTGTCTTGCCTTATACGGAAAACGTTACTATCCGCTGGAGTAAGGCGCTGGCGAAAGAAATAATACCCGTAGTTAAGCTGGAACCGAAACTCTACGCCGACACAGTTAGCCTGATTTCCATAGGGGACGGGGTTGCCAAGTGCTTTAGCCGGATTAGCTATTCAATATTACAGAGCGAAATATCCGGCTTGTCAATTTCTCTTCCGGAAGATGTGGGCATACTGGATGTATCGGGTAATGAGCTTCGCGACTGGAAGGTTAAGGTCAAAGACGCAAGGCAGATATTAGATATTTATTTTAATTACGGAATAAAAGGAAATTATACCTTGAATCTGGTTTATGAGCGTAATATAGGCCCCGGTTCGGTAAGTGCCGATCTGCCGGATATCTACCTGGCTGGCGCCGAAAGGCAGCGTGGTTTTGTGGGTATTGAAGCGCTTACGAATATAGAATTCGCCTTTAATAAGCTAAACGCGGCTTCTGTGATTGATATAAAAGAACTACCGCAGGATATTTGGCATAAGTCAAGAAACCCGGTAATTTTGGCTTTTAAATATCTTAACGCCCCTTATAGCGTTATCATCGATGTTACCAAGCATGAGGAAATACCGGTTTTATTGGCGGCGATTGATTCTGCCGGATATGTAACCTTATTTACCAAGGAAGGAAAAACGCTGACCAAGGCAACATACCAGATGCGCAATAACGTAAAGCAGTTTATACGTATCTTGCTGCCTAAAGGCGCTAGCCTATGGAGCTGCTTTGTTTCGGGAAAGCCGGTAAAACCGGCCAAAGACAAGGAAGGCAGGGTTCTTATACCTTTAGAAAAATCACAAATAACCGGCGAGGCATTGGCCCAGTTTCCGGTTGAAGTAGTTTATCTTAATAAAAATTCAAAATTAAACTTTTTCGGCAAGGTGCGCATGGAATTGCCGAAGCTGGATATACCCGCCAATGAATTGTTCTGGTCTTTGTATATGCCGGAAAAATACAGTTATTTTAATTTTGATTCAGACTTGGATAAAACCGCGCACTACGGTTTTGGCCTTGGGGGCGGTTATGCTCCGCAGAAGGAGATGCCTGCTTTAGGAATGGATGAAATCAAAAGCAAGAAAGGCCGGCGGATATCTAAAGTTTCCGGAATTGCCAGCCAGTTTTCCCCGCAGGCAGCAATGGAAAAATCGCTCCTGAGTGAAGTTCAGGTGATCCAGGAAAGAGGAGCGCTACCCATAAGAATTGATATCCCGCAAAACGGCAGGCTCTATAGGTTCGGCAAGCTTCTTGTTACGGACGAGAGCTCATGGGTGAGCGTATATTATGTCCGCTCTGCGCGGAAGGCGTTAAAATGGTTATTTTTCGCGGCGTTATTTATTTTGATAATAATTTTAGTAAGAAAATTTAAATCAGTTTTGGCGAAAAAAAATAATATTTAGAATAAACATGCGTAAAAGGAAAAATATAGCAGTAATTATTTTTATGTTATCTTCGCTGTTCTTGGTTAATTTTTCATCTCCCGGCTTATCTTTTGCCGATAGAGTCGGGTTAAAATCAGGCAGGGAGATAGCGGGCGATATCCTTGAGAATACCGATAAATACATAAAGCTTAATTATCAAGGAGTGATATTGACTTATTGGCGAGAGGATATCGCTTATATAAAAAGCGATGCTTCGCCTGCCGCTACAGCTGTTATATATTCGCCTCCTTTTTCTTATCAGCATGATGCGCTTAAGGAAGCCGGTTTAAAAACCAGCAGAAAATCTTTTCTCTGGCAGGTTAACTCCGGCACCAATACTTCTTATATTTTAGGTTCATTACATTTGGCAACTAAAGAGATCTATCCGCTAAACCGGGTTATTGAAGATGCTTTTGACGAATCTGATACTTTGGCGGTTGAGGCGGACGTAACCGAGGGCGGGCTCGCCGCAAGCATGGAGATGATGGGTAAAGGCATGTATCCGCTCGGCCAGACACTGGAGGCAGGCATTTCCCGGAGGACTTTGGCTTTGTTGATGGAGAGGCTAAAAGAGCTGAGTATGGATATCAATATGTTAAATATGTACCGGCCGTGGTTTTTAGCCATGCAGTTGGAAATTATGGAGCTTTTGAAACTGGGATTTGACCCGAATTACGGCATTGATATGTATTTTCTTAAGCGGGCCAAGGAAGGCAAGGATATAGAAGAATTGGAAAGCATATCGTATCAATTGAAACTTTTTGATAATTTAACGGATAAAGAACAGGATATATTTTTATTTTCTACACTTATTGATTTGAATTTATTGGAAGAGAAAATGGAAAAGATTATTGCTTCCTGGAAAACCGGTGATGCTGATGCGATGGAGCGGATGCTCAGAGAGGGTTTGGAAAAATATCCTGAGATGCGCGTTGTTTACGACAAGATAATTTTTAATAGAAACCGGAACATGGCGGAGAAAATAGCTGGATTTTTAAACAGCGGCAGGACGTATTTTATTATTGTGGGCGCCGCGCATTTGATAGGCAGAGAAGGAATAATACAGATATTAAAAGATAAAGGGTATGATATAAAGCAGATATAAAAAAGGGGGGGTAGAAAAATGATGCGTTCGGGAAATCCTGCTTTAAGAGCAGATATTTTTACTGGCGTTCGGGCAACGGATAAGTCCCAGATGATGACAGTGCAGGGGACAGTTAACAAAACTTCTATTTTACTTTTTATTGTTGTGGCGTGCGCTTTGTGGGTTTGGAATGACCCGGTAAAGTTTACGCCTTTTGTTATTCCCGCATTAATCCTGGGTTTGATTATAGCTTTTGTGACTATTTTTAAAAAAGCATGGGCGCCTATTACCTCTCCTGTATATGCGGCAGTAGAAGGGGTCGTTTTAGGGGTTATTTCATCGATTATGGAGAGGAGTTATCCCGGGATAGTAATGCAAGCCGTAGGGCTTACGTTCGGCACCCTTTTTTGCCTGTTGATGGCTTATAGGTCAGGTTTAATCAAAGCAACGGAAAATTTTAAATTGGGGGTTGTGGCGGCTACCGGGGGCATCGCTTTACTTTATATCGCAAGCATGATAATGGGTTTTTTTGGCGCAAGGGTCCCTTTTATCCATGAAAGCGGTCCGATCGGTATAGGGTTTAGCGTATTCGTGGTGATTATCGCGGCATTAAATCTTGTGCTTGATTTTGATTTTATTGAAAAAGGCGCGGAAGCAGGGGCCCCAAAATACATGGAGTGGTATGGAGCGTTCGGCCTGATTATTACCCTTATATGGCTCTATTTAGAAATTTTAAGATTACTGGCGAAAACCAGAAGGAGATAAAACCAATAATGATTGCCCATACAAAAATAATCGCGACTTTAGGCCCTGCCAGCACAAAGGAAAGCGTATTACGCAAGATGTTTATCGGCGGGATGGATATCGCGCGGCTTAATTTTTCTCACGGAACCTTAAAAGAACACCGAGAGCGGATTATCCTTATACGCGGCCTTAACAAAAAAATGCGCAGGGCGGTTAAGATAATGCAGGATTTAGAAGGATACCGCCTCCGCGTAGGGAAATTGTCAAAAAAAGAGGTTTTTCTGCAGAAGAACCATGTTGTTTACTTTGTCCAGGATGATATCATCGGCGATAAAAACGAACTTTCTTTTGATTATCGCGGATCTTTAACCGTGATAAAAAAGGGCAGCCAGATTTATATCGATGACGGTAAAATTCTCTTGGAGATTATCGGCGGCGGCAGGAAGCGCCTTAAGGCTAAAGTAATAATCGGCGGCCTGCTTAAAGAAAAGAAAGGCATAAATATCCTGGGCGCCGATTTGGAATTTGACGCCCTCACCGCTAAGGACAGGGGAGATCTAAAAACAGCGTTAGAATATAACCTTGATTATGTCGCGCAGTCTTTTGTAAGAAGCGCCAAAGATATAAATTTGATAAGAGGGGTTATCGCGTCAGAAAAAAAACGCTGCCGCGTATTCGCTAAAGTGGAAAATAAAAAAGCGCTTTTGAACATAGATGAGATAATCGACGCATCAGACGGGATTATTGTCGCCAGGGGTGATTTAGGCATATGCCTTCCGATATATAAAGTTCCGGTTATACAGAAGGAGATTGTGAAGAAATGCCGCTTCAAAAACAAGCCTGTGGTTGTAGCGACCCAGATGCTTGATAGTATGGCATCGGAGAATATTCCTACAAGGGCTGAAGTAAGCGATGTGGCAAACGCTATTTTAGACGGAGCAACGCATCTTATGCTTTCCGCGGAGACAGCCGTTGGCATAAATCCGCCGGGAGTAATCTCTATGATGAACAAGGTAATCAAAAACACAGAAAACTATCAGCGAACCGGTTCATGCGGCAACATTTATTGATGATTTAATTGGTTAACACGATACGTATTAATATATATTAAGTTATATATATAATCGCCGGTATTTTTACAGATAAATGGCTAAACGGATACTTGTTATAGGCGGCGGGCCTGCCGGAATGATGGCGGCGATACGTGCTTCGGAGTCCGGCCATGAAGTAATTCTGGCCGAAAAAAATAATACTTTAGGGAAAAAACTTCTTTTGAGCGGGAAAGGCCGCTGTAACCTCACTAATGCCTGCGGGCTCGATGAGTTCTTACGCCGTTTTTCTAAAAACGGCGCATTTCTGCGGGATGCCTTTAAAGTTTTTTTTAACTGTGATTTAATGAATTTTTTCCGGCAAAGAGGCCTGGAGCTGAAAGTTGAGCGGCAGGAGCGCGTATTTCCCGTGACTGACAGCTCCGCGAGCATATTAAAAGTTCTCAAAGATGAAATAAGTAAAAGAAAGATAGAGGTTATATATAACCAATCCGCAAGGAGCGTGGTGGTTAAAGATGGAAAGGTGCGCGCGGTGAAGTTTGCTACAGGATCGATGGATGAAGCCGATTGCGTTATCATGGCCACGGGAGGGGTATCCTATGCTTTTACCGGCTCAACTGGCGAGGGTTTGAATATGGCCGGAAAATTAGGCCATAGAATAGTCAATTTACGCCCCGGGCTGGTGGGGCTTGAGACGAAGCAGGTATTTGAGGGCTCTTTGGCGGGCCTGACATTAAAAAATATACGGCTTAAATTCAGCGATGGCAGAAAAAAACTGGTTTCCGATATAGGCGAGTTATTATTCACGGAATCCGGCATTTCCGGGCCATTGGTATTATCGGTAAGCGGTAAAATCGGTGATTGGCTGGCAGAGGGCGCGGATATATCCGCAATCATAGATTTAAAACCGGCGCTTTCTATAGAGGCGCTTGATTTACGCCTTTTAGGCGAATTTGAGCAAAGCCCTAAAAAGAGCATTAAAAAGGTATTAAAGAATTTACTGCCGCAGAAATTAATCAACATTTTTTTATATTTAGCGCAAATCCCGGAAAGTAAAAAAGCGGCTCAGCTTAGGCAGGAGGAACGAAAGAGCATCGTTTTTTTGCTTAAAAATTTTCGGCTTGATATATTAAAGCCGCGCCCGATTAAAGAGGCGATGGTTACGCGCGGAGG
>PCWA01000073.1:39538-44426 GCA_002796125.1 Candidatus Ghiorseimicrobium undicola | reverse complement strand
ATATATTAAAGCCGCGCCCGATTAAAGAGGCGATGGTTACGCGCGGAGGTGTAAGCCTTAATGATGTTGATCCGCGAACAATGCAGTCGCGGAAAGTAAAAGGTTTATATTTTGCCGGGGAAATGCTGGATATTGATGCCGATACCGGAGGTTTTAACTTACAGGCGGCGTTTTCTACCGGTTATCTTGCCGGCCAGAGCGCGGCAAAGTCGCTTTAAAAAAAAGGGGGTGGTCATGAAAAGATATATTTTACTGTTATTTTTTTCGGTATTTATTTTTTTAATTGAAGCGGGTAATTCAGCTTATGCGGTTATTTTAGAAGAGCAGCTTTATAAGCCCGGCAAGATGAAATCGCAGGCAAGCATGTTAAAGGTTTCTCTCGGCGATGAAGCGCCTGATTTCACTCTGCCCTCAATAGATGACAAGAATATTTCTTTGCGCAGTTTCAGGGGCAGGAAAAACGTGGTTTTGTCTTTTATCCCTGCCGCCTGGACACCTGTATGCTCGGCGCAATGGCCGGAATATAACATGATGCAGGCTGTATTCGAAGATAATGATACGGTGTTAGTGGGCATAAGCGTGGATAATATACCGACGCTTTATGCCTGGAGCAGGGCGATGGGCGGCGTGTGGTTTTCTGTCCTTTCAGATTTTTGGCCGCATGGCGAGGTGGCCGATGAATACGGGGTTTTACGCGATGACGGAGAAGCAGAGCGGGCTATTTTTCTGATAAATAAAAAAGGGATAATAGAATATATAGAGGTTTATGATATCAATACCATTGGTGATGCGTCTAAGCTTATAGAGAAAATCGTAGATTTAAACTAGCTGATTACCGCTGCCGAATATGCCGGAAGAAAAGTTAACCATAGAACACCTAGAGCTGTTATATCCGCGTTTTAAAAAAATGCGTTCGCCGATATCAGAGTACAGTTTTTCAAACCTTTATTTGTTTAGGCGCATACATGATTATAAAGTCATACACGATGGCGATATCTTTATAAAAGGCGTTAGCTACGATAAAAAAAATTTTCTTATGCCAACCGAGGATTTACGAAGCAGCGATTTTGGCAAGCTTAAAAAATACTTAGCAAGGGCGGATTTTCTATTTCCAGTGCCGGAGGAATGGCTGAGTATTTTTAATAAAGAAGAGTTTGATGTCTCTTCCATGGATTCAGAGAGTGATTATATGTATAGCACGGATAAGATCTCCAGCTATAGGGGCAGTAAGCTGCATAAAAAAAGAAACCTGCTTAAGCAATTCCTGGCGTTATATAAATATGAGGCATGCCCTTTAACGAATGAGAGGCTTTCTGATGCCAGGATTATTCTTGATGCCTGGCAGGAATCAACCCGGGAGAGCAGGGATGATAATGATTATTATGCCTGCGGGGAGGCGCTGGAATTATATGAAGAATTAATTCTTTGCGGGGGGATATATTACGCGCAAAATCAGCCGGCAGGCTTTATCATCGGAGAAGAGCTTAATAGCGAGACTTTTGTCATACAGTTTGCCAAGGCAAACATTAAATTCAAAGGTATTTATCAATATATGTATAATACTTTCGCGAAGATACTTCCAGCGAAATATAAGTATCTTAACTTTGAACAGGATATGGGCAAGGAGGCTTTAAGAATAGCCAAATCTTCTTATCTTCCGGATATAATGCTTAAAAAATACCGGGTGAGCCTAAGAGCTAATGCGTAAATATATGTTTGCCTTATTGATTTTTTTTCTGGCGGTTTTTTTTAGCACTTTCGGCTGGCGCCTCTGGGTGCTAACGCCCGCTAAAAAGAGCCCCGTAAATAATCGCCTGGCGAATCAGCTGAAGGAGCATGTTTATAATTTGTCTTTTGAAATCGGCGAACGCAGTATGTTCAACTATGAAAATCTGGATAAAGCCGCCGGGTATATAGAGTCTAAATTTTCCGCCTACGGCTATGATGTGGAATTACAGCATTACCGCCCGCTTGATAAAGAAGCGAGAAATATTATTGCCGTAAAAAAAGGCTCTTTGGATACGGCAGATACGGGCGGCGTAATTATTGTCGCGGCCCATTATGATTCGTGTTTTAACCCGGGCGCTGATGATAATGCCAGCGGTGTGGCGGTCCTTTTAGAGCTGGCAAAGTTTTTGGCCGATAAGAAAGTTAAAAACGATATACGCTTTATTGCTTTTGTTAATGAAGAACCGCCGTTTTTTAAGACGGAAAGGATGGGAAGCCGCGTTTACGTAAAAGGCATGAAGAGGAGTAAAGAAAATGTTAAAGCCGCCCTTATCCTGGAGAGCGTAGGTTATTTTTCGGATAAATATTTTTCTCAAAAATATCCGCCTGGATTAGGAATGTTTTATCCAAACCGCGCTGATTTTATAGGAGTCATCGGTAATTTTTCCTCCCGCGCTCTTGCGCGCAAAGTAACCTCCGGCATCGCGGCATTTACCGATTTTGGCGTCGAGTGTTTTATCGGCTTCGCGGCAATTCCCGGGGTAGATTTTTCCGACAATTGGGCGTTTTGGAAGGAAGGCTATCCCGCGGTGATGGTTACCGATACCGCGTTTTACCGCAATAGTAATTATCATAAATCAAGCGATACCTATGAAAAGTTAAATTATGAACGCATGGCGCAGATCGTAGAGGGCATTAGCGCCGTTGCGTTATATTTTGGCAACTTATGATTTATTTAATCCGGGTTTTGGTTTTAATTTTTTTTGCCGCTTCGTACACATTTGCCGAAGGCGCACGGGATGAGGCGGAATCATATGCCTATAAAGTTATCAATGCATATCCTCATGATAAAAATGCTTTTACTCAAGGCCTTTCTTATGACGACGGGTTTTTTTATGAAAGCACCGGCCTAAGCGGCGCATCCAGCCTGCGCCGCATAGAGCCGTCAACGGGGAATATCCTGCGGCAGAGAAAGATCGAAGGCGAATTTTTTGCAGAAGGCATGACAATCCATCAAAATAGAATTATACAATTGACATGGAAATCCCGTAAAGGCTTTATTTACGATAAGGACAGTTTTGAATTAATCGGTGTTTTTAATTATCCCTTTGAGGGCTGGGGAATTACCCATGACGGGAAATATTTTATTTTAAGCGACGGGAGCGCAACATTGCGATTTTTAAATTTAAATACTTTTGAAGAAGCATATAAGCTGGAAGTCAGGGATGAAAGCGGCAGCGCCATTTTCGGCCTTAATGAATTGGAATACATAGAGGGAAAAATTTATGCTAATATCTGGAAGACGGATAAGGTCGCGGTGATATCCCCGGATAGCGGCCGGGTTTGCGCCTGGCTGGATCTCTCAGGTTTACGCCAGTTTAATAAAGGACAAATTAAGATTGATGTTCTTAACGGCATCGCTTATAATAACAAAACCAGGCATTTGTACGTAACGGGAAAACTCTGGCCGAACATTTTTGAAATTAAGCTGATTGGAAAGAATGAATAATTTTAAGGAACAGGGTTTATTATTGACTTTTGCTTTAGCAATGGCATTAAGGTAGTCAATATTTCGCTTATGTTCCCGGGATTTTTTACCATTAGTTGTACAAAGCTCAATATGAGAATAAACAGCATACGCGTAAAGGTTTTGTTTTTTACTTTTATTTTGATTGTGTTCATTAGCGCCGCGGTTCTATTTTTTATAAATAGTATCATAGGCCGCCAGATCAAAAATAATTTTATACAAATTGGAGTTGCGGTAGCTAGAGATTTGTCGCGGCAAAGCGGGAGATATTTAAGATTAAACGACCTGGCGCTGCTTAATGAAAGAGTAAAAGAATATTTTTTATCGCGCGACGACATAACCTATATTTACATTGAAGGCGCAAAGGGTGAAATTTTAGCCGATACCTTTGCCAAGGCCTTCCCGGGGAGCCTAAAAGATGTCAACAAAACCATGGCAAAAGAGCAGGAATATTCGGCAGAAATTTATAGTACGCCTTTAGGCGGTGTACTGGATATAGCTTTACCGGTTGACAGCCGTAATAATGAAATTATTCATATAGGTTTTTCTACAACGGCGCTTGAAAAAATCAAAAAAGATTTAGCCCTGGTTTTGATTTTACTAATTACGTTTGTGTCTTTGGTAGCGATTTTTTCTTTGCTTAGGTTTTTAAACAGAATAATAGTAAAACCAATTTTAGAACTGGATGAAGTATCGCGAAAAGTGGAAAAAGGTATTTTTGATTCCCGGGTCGCGGTTAAATCAAGCGATGAGATAGGCCGCCTGTCGCTGACGTTTAATAAAATGATCGATGAAATAAATCGGCGCGTAAAACTGCAGGATATTACCGGGGATATCTTAAAATTATCATTGCAGGATACGCTGTTTGATGAATTTTTAAGGCGCGCGTTAAAGTTGATAATCGAGTCCTATTGGTTTGAAAGGGGAGATAAAGGCTGTATATTCATGTCAGAACTTGAAGGCAATAAAAAAGTGCTTATCATGCGCGCCCAGCATAATCTTGAAGATGAAATTTTGGATAAATGCTATAAGGTTTCTTTCGGCGCGTGGCTGTGCGGACAGGCGGCATTAACCCGTAAAGTTCTATTTTCCGGAGTATCTGGAAAAGATAGCGCGGAGTCTATTGAGAGCGTAAAAGGATACGGCCATTTTTGCGTGCCTATTGTTTTTGCCGGCAAACTCGAGGGCGTACTCTGCCTTTATGCAAAAGACGGCTATATTTTTAAAGAAGGCGATAAAAATGCTTTAGAGCGTATAGCGAGCGCCCTAGGGGGGGTAATAGTACGTAAAAAAGCCGAAGATGCCCTGGAATTCGCTTATCTTGAGATTAGGGATGCTCAGTTAAAGCTGGTGCAGGCGGAAAAGATGCAGGCGATAGGCAGGCTGGCAAGCGGCATAGCCCATGAAATAAAA
>PCWA01000073.1:38402-39504 GCA_002796125.1 Candidatus Ghiorseimicrobium undicola | reverse complement strand
ATTTATATATGCTTTTTAATGACCAGGAAGAGGTAAAAAATACACTGGACCAGCTTATGCACGCGGTAAAAAGGGCGGATAATATCGTAAGGGGCCTGCTTGATTTTACCCGGGTTTCGCGGCTTGAACTTACCAAGGAAAAGTTGAATTCTTTGGTTTATAACGCGTTGCTAATGCTGGAAAAAGAGTTAAGCAACCAGAATATTAAAGTAAGAGCGGAGTACGCCGCCGATGATCCGACGGTAGAGGTGGATATCGATAAGATAGACGCTGTTTTAGTAAATATTATTTTAAACGCGATACACGCTATGCCGGATGGCGGAACCTTATCCGTAAAAACATATGTGACTGCTTTAAATAATATCGGCAGTGGAGTGGGGCGCAGAAGCAGTGATTATTTTTATGTCGGCGAGCGGGCAGCGGTAGTGGAAATAGAGGATACAGGATACGGAATACCGGAGGAAAACATTGACCGTCTTTTTGAACCGTTCTTTACAACCCGCAGGGACAAGGGGGGCACAGGCCTGGGCCTTTCCATTGTAAAGAACATGCTGGAACTGCACAAAGGGATGATAACTATTAAAAATAGGGCAGACCTAAAGGGAGCCATGGTAACCATGGTATTGCCGGTAAAGGATTAGGCGGTAAAATACGAAGGGAGGATAGAAGTGGCGGATAAGAAAAAGATATTACTTATTGATGATGAGATAGGTTTTACTAACATGATGAAACTTTATCTGGAAAAAGCCGGAAATTATGAGGTGAGAACGGAAAATATGCCTTTTCAGGCGGTCAGCGCGGCATTGGAATTTAAGCCGGATATGATATTTTTGGATGTAATAATGCCCGGCTTAGACGGCGGGGATATTGCCGGAGCGATAAAACAGGATAAAGATTTAAAAAATGTTCCGCTGGTCTTTTTAACTGCCATCGCGCAGGATTCAAGCGCAGACAAAATCCGGGGCTTGATAGGATGTCGTGAATTTTTGCCTAAACCGGTGAGCGGAGAACAGATTCTTGAATGTATAAAGAAACACTTGGATTAGGATAAAAATTTAGCGGGGTTTATGCATGGATGCCGTAACGATTATCGGAATAGCCG